>NZ_CP113343.1:2853414-3170460 GCF_026683955.1 Arthrobacter sp. MMS18-M83
GGACGCACCATCGTCAAAGTGGGCAAACGGCAGATGACCCACCTGCGCGTTGAGGGCGGACGCACGCTCTCCGGCTCGGTGGACGTCAACAGTAGCAAGAATGCCGGCGTCGCGCTGCTTTGCGCGAGCCTCATCAACCGCGGCACCACCACCTTGCGCCGGCTGGCCCGGATCGAAGAAGTCAACAGAATCGTCGAGGTCTTGACCTCCATCGGTGTCGAGTGCACCTGGCTGAACGGCAACGATTTGCGTATCCGCCGTCCGAAGACCCTTGACCTCGCCTCAATGGACGTGGAGGCGGCGCGCCGCACTCGCAGCGTCATCATGCTGCTAGGTCCCCTCCTGGATGAGGCTGCCTCGTACCAACTGCCTTACGCTGGCGGTTGCGACCTCGGGACTCGAACTGTGGAACCGCACATGCAGGCGCTGCGGCAATTTGGGCTCTCCGTGGAGGCCAAGTCCGGTTTCTATTCCGTGCAGGCCCCACCGGCCGACGGCGATCACCGCACCTTCGTGCTCACGGAACGTGGTGACACGGTGACGGAGAACGCCATCATGGCCGCCGCACACCGCAGCGGTACCACAGTGATCCGCAACGCCAGCCCCAACTACATGGTGCAGGATCTGTGTTTCTACCTGCAGGGGCTCGGCGTGGTGATTGACGGCATCGGGACAACCACCCTGAAGATCACGGGCCGCCCGGCGATCGACGTCGACATTGAGTACTTCCCGTCTGAAGACCCGATCGAAGCCATGAGCCTCATCACGGCAGGCATCGTGACCAACTCGGAGGTCACCATCTGCCGGGTTCCGATCGAGTTCATGGAGATCGAACTGGCCACGCTTGAGCAGATGGGCCAGCAACTGGATATCTCCGGCGAATACTTTGCACGCAATCGGCGGACACGCTTGGTGGACGTCACCACCAAGCCATCCCGACTGCGCGCCCCCGAGGACAAGATCCATCCGATGCCGTTCCCCGGGCTGAACATCGACAACCTGCCTTTCTTCGCGGTCATCGCTGGCAATGCTGAGGGCCAGACCATGATCCACGACTGGGTCTACGAAAACAGGGCCATCTACCTGACTGAGCTCAACAAGCTAGGAGCCCAGGTACAGCTCCTCGATCCCCACCGCATCTACGTCAATGGCCCCACCAAGTGGCGTGGGGCGGAAGTGGGATGTCCACCGGCCCTCCGTCCTGCCGCTTGCCTGCTGTTGGCCATGCTGGCGGCCCGTGGCACATCCGAGTTGCGCAATATCTACGTGATTGAACGCGGATACGAGGACCTGGCTGAGCGGCTCAACACCATCGGCGCCAAGATCGAGTACTTCCAGGACTGACGGCGTCGGATTTCGCACAATCATTCGCTGTGGCTGGGTAGCGAACCGCGGACTCGCCGAGCTGGACTATTTGTCCAGCGGAATGATTGTGCAGAATCCTTCACCCGCGAGGGCAGCCGCGTTCCAGCATGGCCCGGATTTCCCGGAGAACCGCGCCCGGATTGTTCCATATCTGCTCGGGTGGGTAGCTCAAAACTGCGTAACCCTGGGTTTGCGCGATGTTGGACCGGCTCATGTCCCGGCGCCAAGCTTCGCGTGAACTGTGGAATTGGTAGCCGTTGATCTCAACGACGAGCCAGCTTTCGATCAAGAAGTCCACCCGCCCGACGCCGGCGATCTGGACTTGACGGCGGAACTTGAGCCCCGCTGATTCGAACAGGAGCCGCGCGCTGATCTCCGGTACCGACTCTGACAAACCGTCAGCCATTGCCAAGCGCTTTCGGGCAGTTCCGTAATATTTTGCTGTCATTTCGGACTCAAGGACGAACCTGGGTACACCGTGATGCTGCATGGCAGACTGCGCCATGGCTATGGCATCTACTTCGCTGAGGCATGTCAGTCCGTGAATTACGGTGTCCTCAAGACTAGCGATCGGCAGGCGTTGGTCCGGCTCGAAGCGAAGGCCACTATGCCTGGCGAAGTGTCGGCCGCGGTGGTGTTTGCTGACCAGGTGAAGACGCCCCGGCCGGTCCTTGAGCCAAAGCTGGTAACGGGAGCCACTGGATGCGCACGTTAGGAGCGAATTGTCGATGATGGCCTCCAAAAATTCGGGGTCCGCGTCCGGTAAAGCCCAGACACCCTTGCGAGGTTGGATAGCCCCGGCGGAGGCCAAGCTCCGCACAGCACGCTCGGAGTAGCCTTCCCGTCGCAGCAAGCCAACCCGGGCTACCCCGCCGAGCGATTTCAAGAATTCCAACGGGTCCATGGATCGAGCTAGCCACGATTCCGGCCTTCATTGACTTGGGAAATGGCTCCATGTGGACAGATCGGGCTGTGGAGGAGCGGTCCGGCGTCGGATTTCGCACGATCATTCGCCGCAGCTGGGTGGCAGTCCGCGGAATCGCGGGCATCGGAAGTTCATCCAGCAGAATGATCCAGCAGAATCCGTCGGGAGTCAGACTCCGGCGCAGGCCTCCCCTGTCCCGCCCCTGTTTCCGAAAGGCTGCCATGGCGCACAATTGATCCGTGCGCACTTTTGGTGTGGAAGAGGAGTTGCTGATCGTCGATCCCGTGACCGGCGAGCCCCTTGCCCTTGCCGACGCGCTCCTTTCGGGCATGGCCCCGAACGGCGCACCCCAGAACGGCGCACCCCAGAACGGCGCACCCCGGGACGGCGCACCCCGGGACGGCCCCACCCCGGACGACCCCGAAACCAGCTTCAACCCTGAGGACATGGACGACCCCGATACCGCCCTCACCCACGAGCTCAAGCTTGAGCAGATCGAGACGCAGACCAGGCCATGCCGCAGCTACGCTGAACTGTTGCACCAGATCCGCAAAGGGCGGGGCCTCGCGAGCCACGCGGCACGGCGCCACGGTGCAAGGATCGCGGCGTTGGCCACGTCACCTGTGGACGCCGCTTTGCACACCACTCCGGATCCCCGGTATGCCGTCATGCTAGAACGCTTCGGCATCACGGCACATGAACAGCTCACCTGTGGATTCCACGTACACACCTCGATCGAGTCCCCGGAAGAAGGCGTGGTAGTCCTGGACCACATCCGCGACAAGCTCGCAGTCCTCACCGCGATCAGCGCCAATTCGCCCTTTTGGCGGGGGCTGGCGACGGGCTTTGAGAGCTACCGGACGCAAGCCTGGAACCGTTGGCCGTCCTCGGGTCCGTCGGCCGTCTTCGGTTCCTTGGCCTCCTACCGGCGGGTGGTCGGAAGGCTCATCGAAACGGGTGTCCTGCTGGATGAAGGCATGGTCTACTTCGATGCCCGGCTATCCCGGCACGTTCCCACGGTGGAAGTTCGCGTTGCCGATGTCTGCCTCCGGGCAGAGGACGCCGCGTTGATCGCGGTGCTCGTCAGGGCCTTGGTGGAGACCTCTGTGCGTGAATACCATGCCGGCATAGAGCCTGCGGCAGTGCCCACGGTGCTTTTGCGGATGGCGTCGTGGCAGGCGAGCAACTTTGGACTCCGCGGCGAACTCCTGGACTTTGGAACCTTTCGGCCCGAGCCTGCCGCCGACGTGGTCTGGTCGCTGGTGGAATATCTGGAACCGGTGCTCGCCGAACAGGGTGAATTCGATTTGGCGAAGGCCGGCGTGGCAGCCATCCTGAGCCGCGGCAACGGCGCCATCGAACAGCGTGGTGTTGCCGATCGCTGGAGCGAGAACAACGGCGGGGCGCCCGACGCCTCCGGGCTGGCCGCCGTCGTCGAGCACGCCGTTCAGATCACGATGCGATCAGAGAGGGACGAGAGCGACACGAAGCCGCAGCCTGTCCTCACCTGGGTGCGCCAGGACTGGCGCGAGGCGCCCGGCTAACCACGCCGGGGCTAACCCGCACCTGCTAGACCTGCTTGAGTGCCCGTTCCAGGTCCCGGATGAGGTCGTCCACATCCTCCAGTCCCACCGAAAGCCGTACCACACCGTCAGCCAGCCCGATGGCCGCGCGGCCTTCCGGACCCATGGCACGGTGCGTGGTGGTGGCGGGGTGGGTGATGAGGGACTTGGAGTCGCCCAGGTTGTTTGAGATGTCGATGACGGAGAGCCCGTCCAAAAGCGCGAAGGCGGCCTCTTTCGCCGAGCGCCCCGCAGAGGCGAGCAGTTCGAAGGTGAGCACCGTGCCGCCGGCCTTCATTTGCTTCGCGGCGAGCTCGTACTGCGGGTGCGACTTCAAGAGCGGGTACTTGACCCAGCTGATGGCCGGCTGTTGCTCAAGCCATTCCGCGATCCGCAGCGCTGACGCCGAGGAGTGGTTCACGCGCAGCCCCATCGTTTCGAGGCCCTTGGTCAGGACCCAGGCGTTGAACGCGGAGAGGGATGGCCCGGTGTGTCGCATGAGCTGCTTGACGGGACCGTCGATGAACTCCTTGGTGCCCATGATCGCTCCGCCCAGGACCCGGCCTTGGCCGTCGATGTGCTTGGTGCCCGAGTAGACGATCACGTCCGCGCCCAGATCGCCGCAGCGCTGCAGCAGGGGAGTGGCAAAGACATTGTCGACGACGACGGTGGCGCCCGCCGCGTGGGCCAGTTCGCTCACCGCGGCGATGTCGACGATTTCCTGCATGGGGTTCGACGGCGACTCGAAGAACACTGCCGTAGTCGGCTCGGACAACGCGGCACGCCACTGGCCCAGGTCCGGCCCGTCGACGAAGACGGTCTCGACTCCCCAGCGCGGCAGGATCTCGTTGAGGATGACGAAGCAGGAACCGAACAGTGAGCGCGCGGCAACCACCCGGTCACCGGCTGCCAGCAACGCACCGAGGGCGGTGAAGACAGCGGACATGCCCGACGCCGTCGCGAAGCACGCCTCGGTGCCTTCGAGCAGGCGGAGGCGCTCCTGGAAGGTGGCCACGGAGGGGTTGCCGTAACGGGAGTAGACGAAGCGTTCGTCCTCTCCGGTGAACGCGCGCTCGGCTGCTGCCGCGGACTCGTAGACGAAGCCGGAATTGAGGAAAACGGCCTCGGAAGTCTCCTGGAAATTGGTACGGTCAAGGCCACCGCGGACTGCCTGGGTGTCAGGGCTCCAGCCGGCGGCGTCAGGATTGAAAGTCACTTAGATGTTCCCCAGGTTCGTCGGAAGTCCACGGTTTTTCCAGCCGTTGACGGTTCGCTCGCCATAGCGGTCAGGCTCGCCTTCAAAGCCCTCCAACACGTTGTAGGCGGTGTAGCCGGCCTGTGTTGCGGCGATGGCGGCGGCGATGGAACGCTGGCCGGAACGGCAGAGGAAAACCAGCTCGGTGCCATCAGCCTCCGGGGCCTGCTGCGTCAGCTCTTCGATGAAACGCGTGTTGGGGATCCCGCCGGCAAGGTTCCACTGGATGAACAGGGGATCGTTTTCGGTGGCCTTGGTGTCTGGAATGCCGATGTGTGCCCACTCGCCTTCGGTGCGGACGTCCACCAGGATGGCGCCCTGCTCCAGTTTGGCCCAGGCGTCGTGCGGGCTCAGGTCGCCTGCGTAGCTCATGCGTGGCCCTCGCCGTCGAACTCTTCGTCGAGTGCATCCACTGCAGATGCGACTGCCGCATCCGCGCTGGCGATCGCCGCGGGGAGGACGATGGCCTGCGCCACGATCACGTCCGTGCCGTTGAAGGTGGCAGCCGGGCTGCCGTGCAGCACGTAGCCTTCCGAGAGCGCGGTGGAGATCCGCTCGCAGAATTCCTTGGTGTCGGGACCCGTGATGAGCCGGTAGGAGAGTTTTTCTTCGGTGGGTTCAGGCATTGGTGCTCCTCAGTCACGCTTGCAGTTCGAAAGTGTCGATACGCCGAGTAGTCACCTGAGGCACCCCGCCGGAGAGAGGGTTGCCGACCAGCAAGTCAGGGCTTCGCGCTGGTGCTCATTACTCAAGAAGAAAATAACATCCACGACGGCGGCCCGCACCACCGGCCGTCGTCATGTTCCGTAACCGGGGCGGCGGCCTAGCGGATCCGAGCGAAGAGCAGCGCTCGACGTCGGCCCTTGCGGGACCCGAATGCCCCTGCAAATATGTGGCAGGATCACGCATTTACCCAGCGTGGCTGGCTGAGCTAGGCCTCGGTTTCCCTCGGAAGCGGTTCCAGGCTTGCTTGGATCCGTCGTGGCAATGGTTTGGACTCTTGCACAAAATACGACGGTGAATGATGGAAGGTAGTGCCTTGATGCTTTCGGATTTCGAGCAACTCGTGGACGGATATCCCGGTGGCCGTGGCCAAGGCATGCAGCGAGAGGCTGTTGTGATGAGCTAAGGCAAAAACCACGCCTGACAGGGCTTCGAAACCTTCTGTCTCGTAGATTTCCTGTACCAAGTTGGACATGGCATTCGCATCGTCGATTGATCCCGCTGACGCGGCAGTCGCCATGGCAGTCAGCGACCATGCAGCGGAGTCGGGGCTGATGTAAATGCTCATGACGACACCCTACGGACTCAAGCCCACTTGTGGAATGGGCGGAAACGTTTCCTCGCCAACCCAAGCCTGATGCGCCGGCCCCAGAACCGGCGCATCAGACGTTTTTATCCGGCTGGGTGCCGCTGGCCCTAGAGGCAGATCGCCCTCCCCCAGCAGGGTTCACGAAACTAGTTAACTACCGCGGCCATGGCGGCACAATAGAGTGTAGCGAGCCAAATGACCCTGCCCGCTACACTCGGATTCATGTCGGGTCATGGGGGAACCAGAACGGTAGCGGTATTGCTGGCGGGGCTGCTGCTCGCCGCCGGGATATCCGGCTGTGAATATACCGACGCCGGTGATCCGCGGCCGGCTGCCGCACCCATGCGGACTTCTCCGCCGCGGGTCCCGGTGCCCACCAAGGATCAGGCCACAGCCGCCCTTGAAGCCAACAACCTGGTTATCGCTAGACACCTGCTCGGGCAAGCATCCGGGGCAGTGATCCTGGAGGACTCCGGCGCCGTGGGCGGCGCGGTCAGCGGAGTCAGCAAGAGCACCAAGGTAGAGACCGCCGGCTCGTACACCGTGACGGCGGCCTGCGTTGGTGCTCCGGAGGTCCAGATGGTCATCGGCCAGGATCCGCGGACCGGGTTGGCCCCACAGGACCAGACGTTCGATTGCTCCGCCCCATACACGGGAGTTGTTCAGCTGCAGCCGGGGCCGGTCAGCGTCCAGATCCATGTGGCGCGTGCCAACTCGGGCGCCTCCGCCTCTGCCGGAGCTGGAGAAGTCGCCGCGGTGAGGATTACGGCCAGTGGCTGAGAGGCGAGGCAGATCCTGAGTCAGTAGTGCCGCGATGGCGCCTATTCAATCCCCGCGAACAGCTCGTTGAGCTCGGCCGTGAGCTGCTTGCGCATTGCCGGGGTGCCGATCTCCCTGCCATCTATGTGGTTGACCGGCGCGATGAGCCTGATGCTTGAGATCAGCCACACGGCGTCGGCGTCGAACAGGTCGTTCGGGACCAACGGGCCGTAGCCGAGCTCCCAGCCGGCCGCCTTCGCTTTTGCGAAAAGTGCGTCTTGCGAGGTGCCGGGGAGGATGCCGCTGTCCAGTTGCGGAGTGATGAGGCGCTTGACCGTGCGCACGGAACCGGCGCCGTCGTCCACCGTTTCAACATGCGCCAGCAAAACGGTGGAGGTCGGGCCTTCTAGGACTCGGCCGTCTGTTGAGGTGAAGATCGCGTCGTCCGCGCCTTGCTTGTGCGCATAGCGCAGAGCGGCCATGTTCACGGCATAGGACAAAGTCTTGGCACCGAGCAGCAGCCAGGGGGCGCGCTCGCCCGCATCCGTGTCGAAGCCGCGGTCAAGAAGTACGACGTCGATGCCCGTCTCGCGCTGCCGGCGACTGCCCGCGGGGGACGGCGAAGCCTGGATCCAGCATGTGGGAGTCGAAGCGCCTTCGACGCCGCGTGTCACCAGAAGCTTGATGACTACTTCGTCCTCGGCCGGGCTCGGCGCGGGGAACGCGTCGCGGAATTCGGTGATTGCAGTGTTGATCGCCTTGCGCCATACCTCTTGATCGGGAATGTTCAAGTCCAGAGCGCGGGCTGAGCTCTCGAGCCTGTTCAAATGGGCCTGTACTTTCCGTGCCCGGCCCTCGAGGGCGAGCAGCGATTCGAAGACGCCGTCACCTCGGGTGGCGCCCAGGTCCGTGGCCATGAGCTGCGGCTGGCTGGAATCGGCGATGCGGCCGTTTTCGAACGCGGGATCCAGGAAAACGAGGACCGTCGAGGCAGGAAAAGTCATGCTTCCAGCTTAGTGCTGGCCCGCAGCACGTGAGGTCAGCAGCGGTGCGCCAGATAGGCTGTGCTGACTGCTAGTTCTTTTGACCGTGGGGGTTGTCGAGTGCTGTTTCCTTTTCAGCTCGGGATGGAGTGGACCTGGCTCCTGGGCGCGTGGGCGATCGCTGAAATCATCCTGCGCATCGTGCTGCTTGGGGTCATCCCGGGGAACCGCCGTCCCACCACGGCCATGGCCTGGCTCCTGGCCGTCTTCCTCGTCCCTTCCGTCGGTTTCGTCCTCTTCCTGTTGTTCGGCAATTTTCGGCTGTCCCGCCGTCGTCGTGAGCAGCAAGAGGAGGTCAACGAACGGGTGCGTGCCGGCACCTCGGCGATCGCCTCCGCCGTCAGTACATACTCCGGACCCGAATGGGTGACGTCGGCGGGTGAACTGAACCGGCGGCTCGGCTCGCTGCCGATGGTGGACGGCAACTCCGTGGAGCTGATCCCCGGCTACGAGGAATCACTCAAGGCCATGGCTGAAGCCGTGCGGGGGGCCAAAAAGTTCGTCAACGCGGAGTTCTACATCATGAGCAGCGACTCCGTCACCGACGAACTCCTCACCGAGTTGGAAAACGCGGCCGCGCGCGGTGTCAACGTGCGGCTCCTGTTCGACCACATCGGAACGCTGCGGATACCGGGTTACCGAAGGCTGGTACGCAGGCTCAGGGGTGGCCAGATCCAGTGGCGCCGCATGCTGCCTCTGTTGCCCGTCCTCGGTCAGTGGCGCCGTCCCGATTTGCGGAACCACCGGAAAATCCTGGTGATCGACGGCGAAGTTGCCTTCACCGGCTCCCAGAACCTGATTGAGCCCTCCTATAACAACCCCAAGCACCGACGCGCCGGCCGTAAATGGGTGGAGCTCATGGCCCGCATGGAGGGGCCGATCGTTGCCACCCTCAACGTCGTCTTCGCCACCGACTGGCTCAGCGAAACGGACGAGTCCCTCGAAAACCAATTGCAGGTCTCGGTCCGAGCGGCGCCCGGCAGGATGACCGCCCAGGTGGTCCCCAGTGGCCCGGGATTTGTCACGGAAAACAACCTGCGCCTCTTCAACACGTTGATCTACTCGGCCCAGCACCGCATCTCGATTTGCAGCCCTTACTTCGTGCCTGACGATTCGCTCCTGTATGCCATCACGACGGCGGCCCAGCGTGGCGTGGATGTGGAACTTTTTGTGTCCGAGAAGGGCGACCAGTTCCTGGTGCATCACGCGCAGCGGTCCTACTACGAAGCGCTCTTGGAAGCCGGAGTGCGGATCTACCTGTACCGGGCACCGTACGTGCTGCAC
This sequence comes from Arthrobacter sp. MMS18-M83, assembly GCF_026683955.1. Classification (NCBI taxonomy): domain Bacteria; kingdom Bacillati; phylum Actinomycetota; class Actinomycetes; order Micrococcales; family Micrococcaceae; genus Arthrobacter; species Arthrobacter sp. MMS18-M83. The sequence goes on from NZ_CP113343.1 coordinate 2,862,920, forward strand.
GCCAAGCACTTCACGATCGACGATGAAGTTGCGGTTCTCGGTTCAAGCAACATGGACATGCGCTCCTTCTCCCTCAACATGGAGGTCTCCGTGATGCTCCTGGGTGCGGAGGCCGTGGACAGTATGCGCTCCGTGGAGTTTTCGTACCGGGAAATGTGCCGCGAACTGACCCTGGACGATTGGCTGGACCGGCCGATGCTTGCCAAGTACGTGGACAACGTGGCGCGATTGACGGCGACGCTGCAATAAGGGTCAATCCTCGGCGCAGGCTTCGTCTGCGGGTTCGGCATGGATCCGCGACAGCAGCCCGTGGAGTTGGAAGAGTTCATTCGCGGAGAATCCGGCAAAGGCCTCGCGTTCGACGTCGGCCACGGCAACTTCGATCGAACCCACCGCGCGTTTGCCTTCCGCGGTGATTTCCACGATATGGCGGCGGCGGTCCGCTGGATCGCGGCGGCGTTCTGCGAGCCCGTCGCGTTCAAGATCGTTCAATACGGCCACGAGTGCGCTGGCGTCGATCGAGAGGATATCGATGAGGCCTTGCTGGCTGATGGGCCCCGACTCGTCGAGCCGGCACAAGAGGACCGCATGCCTCGGACTAAGACCGGAGAAGTCCAGCGCTTGGCGAAGACGAGTGTTCATGATGCGCCCGTGGCGCGCCAAGAGAAACCCCAATTGTTTGCCCGCTGCTGAAGGACTCATCGAGAAAATCTTATCACTGAGGAAATTATTGTTCATTTTAAATCGTTGTGATTCATGAACGATCTGAGCGGCACCAGCCGAGCAGCGTGAGCTTCTTACCTAAGGAGTTGCCATGAATGATCAGGCCCATCGCCCCACTGCGGTGGTTATCGGCGGAGGCTACGGTGGCATCGCGGTAGCCAAGGCGCTCGACGAACATGCGATCGTCACCTTGGTGGAGCCCAAGGACGCCTTCGTCCACAACATCGCGGCGCTACGCTCCGTGGTCCAGCCCGACTTCCTGCCGCGCATGTTCCTGCCGTACGACCGGCTGCTGGTGCACGGCGAAGTGTTGCGCGATCGAGCTGTCAGGGTGGACGGACACACGGTCGAGTTGGCTTCGGGGGCCAATTTGATGCCGGACTATATTGTTCTCGCCAGTGGTTCCAGCTACCCCTTCCCGGCCAAAAGTGATCGGCTGGTCACCACCGACGCCATCGCCCGCTATCAAGCCGCACATGATGACCTCAAACGGGCCAGCAGGGTGATGCTCCTTGGTGCCGGGGCGGTGGGCCTTGAATTCGCTGGCGAGATCGCGTCCGCATGGCCGGACAAGGATATTGTGCTGGTGGATCTGGCGCCGGACATCCTTCCCGGACCGTACGATCCACGGCTGCGGGTGGAGGTCAACCGGCAGCTGGATGGTCTCGGCGTGCGGCGAATCATGGGCAGCGCGTTGGTACAGCTGCCCCCGGTTCCCGCCGGGGAGTTCGGCACTTTCACGGTCAACACCACGGACGGCACGGCCATCGAGGCGGACATCTGGTTCCGCTGCTACGGGATCGCCCCACAGACCGACTATGCGGCGGGGGACCTCCTTGGCGCACGGACGCCGGAGGGCTACCTGGAAGTCACCCCGGAACTCCGCGTGGTGGGCTTCGAGAACGTCTATGCCTTAGGCGATATCTCGGCGATCGACGTCAACAAAGCCGGCGTCGCCGGACGCGAGGCCGCGGTGGTTGCCAAGAACATCCAGGCCCAGATCGACGGCTCAGCCGAGTTGGCCGCTTATCCGCCGTCGCGGCCCGTCATCATTCTTCCGTTGGGGCCCGCGGGCGGCTCAGGACAACTGCCCGACGGCGAGATCGCCAGCCCGGAGCTGATCTCCCAGATCAAGGGCCAACACATGATGATCGACCGGTATGCGGAGATGCTAAACCTGACGGCCTGAGCGTCCACAAGCAAGTTCATGGACGTCAGGCAAGCTCAGGAGTACGCTGGCCAGTACCCGGCTCTAGCTGATCCGGGGGTGTTGCTGCGTCGATGCGGACGTTAGTTCAATCACTTCCTGGGGGGATTTGATGACGACACTTGTCCAAGCCGAGGACGAATCGCACCTTCGCGTGGACGCGGACGCCGTTCCTGCCGTCGAACCGACTGATGGCAATGTGCCGTCAGGTGCGCATAGTGCGAATGTCACGATGGAAGACGCCGGTGATGGGATCCTCCGGATCACGTTGCGCCCAAAAAGCCGGATCACCGCAGAGGATGGAAACCTGGTCCGGGAGCGGTATCTGGCTCTGACGGGCGGCGCGGGGGCCGCGGTGTTGCTGCAGATTACGGCCGCAGCCGGGGGCTTTCCTTCCTGCCGCGATGGGGCGATTCTGTAATTCCAAGCATGTTTGGAAGCGTTCTTCGGAGGCATCATGGTGCGGAAAAATGAAACCCCGGCCGTACAGGCACCACCGGAGCCGAGTGTTGAACACCCGGAGAAGGTTCGGATCCTGGCCGAAGGCCGAGTGGTCAGCGACCGGCTGTGGAACGAGGACCTCGCCCCGGCCAGGCAACGGAACTGGAGGGTCCGCAGCCTCTTCGCCCTGTGGATGTGCGACGTCCACAGCATCGCCGGTTACACCTTCGCCGCGGGCCTCTTCATCACTGGATTGGTGGGCTGGCAGGTCTTCCTGGCACTCGTCCTTGGCATCACCCTGGTCTATTTCCTCATGAACTTCGCGGGGACTGCGGGGCAGAAGACCGGCGTCCCTTATCCGGTCCTGGCACGGATGTCCTTCGGCCTCTTCGGCGCCAACCTCGCGGCCCTCATCCGGGCGCTCATTGCCATTGCCTGGTACGGCATCCAGACGTGGCTCGCCTCGGAAGCAGTGTTGGTGCTGTTGTTCTCGGTATGGCCGCAACTGACCTCCCTCGACGGCCCGGACGTGCCGCGCATCCTTGGCCTGACGCCGCTCGGATGGGCTGCTTTCCTGGTCCTCTGGGCGGTCCAGCTGCTGGTCATCCGCCGGGGCATGGAGACGGTCCGGAAATTCCAGGATTGGGCCGGCCCTGCCATCTGGGTGGCCATGTTCGCGCTCGCGGTCTACATCCTGACTCAAGCGGGTGACAAGTTCAGCCTCTCGATTCCGGGTGTCGCGCCCCTGGACGGCCCCGCGGCGCTTACGCAGTTCTTCTCCGCCATCGCCCTGACGGTCACCTACTTCTCGGCACTGCTCCTGAACTTCTGCGATTTCTCCCGGTTCTCCCCGGATCGCAGGACCATCCTGCGCGGAAACTTCTGGGGCCTGCCAGTGAACTTCATCGCCTTCGCCCTTGTCACGGTGGTGGTCACCGCCGGGGCGGCGTCCTACTTCACCGCAGACCAGTACCGCGGCCAGGACATGTTCAAGGTCATCACCGACCCCGTCGCGATCGTTCAGGCCATCAAGAATCCGTGGATCACCATCATCGCCGCTGTCACGTTTGTGGTGGCCACGATCGGCATCAACGTGGTGGCAAACTTCGTCTCAGCCTCCTACGACCTCGCCAACGTGGCCCCGCATAGGATCGACTTCCGCCGCGGCGGCCTTATCAGTGCAGTCTTGGCGATCGTGATCCTGCCGTGGAACCTCTTCAGCAGCCCGGTGGTGATTGTGTACTTCCTGGGCGGCCTGGGCGCGCTGCTTGGCCCGCTGTTCGGGGTCATCTTCACCGACTTCTTCCGCATCCGGCACCAGCGCTGCAAGGTCTCGGACCTGTACCACGAGGACGAGAAGGGCCTCTACTTCTATACCAAGGGCTGGAATCTCAAGGCCATCGCCGCGCTGGTTCCGGCCGCCGTCGTCGCCGGTGTCATGGCGCTGGTCCCGGCACTGCAGGCCTTCCTCCCGGGAGGCTCGGGCCTGGGCCCGTATTCATGGTTCGTAGGGGCCATCCTCGCCAGCCTCATCTACTACACGATTACCCGCAACGATCCCAGAACGGTCCGCGCCCGCACGGAAGAGCACGACTGACTCAGCCCTCGGGGAACTCCGCGCCCAGCGCCGAGAGCACCCCGAATGCCTTGGTCCGGATTTCTTCGTATTCGTCCAAGGGCGTGGAGTCCGCCGTGATGGCTCCACCGACGCCGAGACTGAGCATCCGTCCGCCGTCGCCGTCCGGACCCATCACCAAAGTCCGGATCACGACGGCGAGGTCCGTCGCCGCGTTGAGCGAAAAGTAGCCGATGGCGCCGGAGTAGATCCCGCGAGGGCCGGACTCCAGCTGGTCCAGGATGTCCATGGTGCTGATCTTCGGGGCGCCCGTCATGGACCCAGCGGGGAATGCGGCGGCCACGGCCTCGGCCCGGGGGTTCCCGGCCGCAACTGGGCGTCGATGGTGCTCACCATCTGGTGCACCGTGGCGTAGCTTTCCACCGCGCATAGCCGGCTGACAGTCACCGATCCGGGCACAGCAAAATGACTCAAATCATTGCGGAGCAGGTCCACGATCATGATGTTCTCGGCACGGTCTTTGAGGGAGGATTCGAGGCCACGCCGCAGCGCATCGTCGATGACGGGATCGTTCGCCCGGGCCCTGGTGCCCTTGATCGGCTCGGCCCGCATGCCGCCGTCGGAGGTTATCCGAAGGAAGCGCTCCGGCGAGGTGCTGGCTACCGTCAGCTCGCCGAACCGCAAGTAGCTCGCGAAAGGCGCGGGGTTGCGGTCACGCAGCGCGAGGTAGCTCTCCCACGGGTCGAGTCCCGGATCCGCGGCGCTCACGGTGGTGGTCAGGCAGACCTCGTACGTGTTGCCCTCGGCGATCTGGTGCTGGGCGTCAGTGATTTTGCCTTTGTATTCGTCTTCGGTGTCGCGGCTGGAAAAGCTCGGAACCGGCGGTGTTCCCGGCACCGGCAGCGGCTTCTCCGAGGAGCGCCCGACGGCGCGACGCACCCGGGCGAGCCACTCGCCGTCGTCGGGGTCAAGGGTGAGGGCCCAGACGTGGCCGCTCTGGTGGTCGAGGACCACCGCCCGGCCGGCGAAGATCAGTTGGGCGTCCGGGGTGTGCGATCGTACGTTGGACCCGCCCGTCTCGCGCTTCAACTCGTACCCCAAGTAGCCGAGCCAGCCGAGGGTGAATCCGCATCCATAGCCATCGGGGCCTTTGAGCGTTCGGCGACCCCAAACCGAGTTGAGCCAACGGAAGAACAGTCCTTCCGCGGCCACGGATGCCTGGCCGGCCGTAATGGTGGTGACTCCATCGGAGTGCCGGGCCCATTGTCCGAAGGCTCCCGAATCGTCGGCCATGATGCTGAAGCGGCGGCGATCCGCGCCCGGAGCCGTGCTGTTGCCGGAAGCGTTGGAGGAATCCAGCCATACTGCCCGCGGCGAATCGCCATACAGCTCGGAAAACAAGGCCGCCGGATCCGGGAGCACGCCCTCATGGCGCTCGTAGTTCAAACTCAAACCGCGGCGTGCCGAGAGCTCGGGAGCCAACACGGGGGAGAGGGAGGGGAGGTAGTTCAGCGCTTGCAGCACGTCCTCCGGGGCATTGCCGTCCGCCCGGTTCCGGACCCTGATGTCAAGGTGTTCGAGGACGTCGTCGGTCTCCAGCCACTCGTCTTCCTGGGATGCCCAACTGTCCCAGAACTGTTCGTAGCTGCTGCCGTCCCGGGCCAATGCGCGGTGCTTGCGTTCGTCGTCGGGGACGTCTACCCAAACCACGGCGTCCAGCATGGGCCGGGCGGCGCTGGCGGCCGCCCCGACGCCCTCCACAATGACGATCTCGGCGGGCAAGGTCACGTGGCTGCGGCCGTCGTAGTGTTTCTCCCAGTCCCAACTGACCCATTCGGCCGCATCGCCGTTGTGCAGTGGTGCCAGGACGGTGGTGACGTACCGCTCGATGCCCGCGGCGAGGCCGTTCCAGTCCGGATAGATGTCCTCAAGATGGAACAGCGACACCTTGTGATGCATGCGGAGACGGGCGGCCAGTTCGACGGCGAGGGTGGTCTTTCCGGCGCCGGAGCGGCCATCGACGGCGATGATCACGGGTGCTGGGGTCATGAAATAGAGCGTACCTGCTGCGGGTCGAGGTGCTGTGCCTGCTGCCCGGCGCCCGGATGTCCTGCTGCGAGGGCGGCCCGCGTGTGGGCTACGATCCCGGGGACGGCCGCGCGGATGAGGTTCCACGTGACGTCGAAATCGTGGTGGCCGCCGTACCAAGGATCCTCGATGCCCAGATCCAGGGTGCTCCGGCCGGCCACCGCGGGGTCGAAACTGCGCAGCATCCGGATTTTGGCGAGCGTTTGTGAGTCCGGGGCGGCCTCGTGCAGCCAGCCGTAGTGGTCCACATCGAGGGCCAGGATCAAGTCCCGTTCCCGGAACCATTCCTGCCGCCAACTCCTGGCCACGTGCTTCTCAGAGCGGATGCGGTGCGCCGAAAGGACACGGGCGGCGCGTGGGTCGATGGGGTGCCCGGCCTCGTATGACGTGGTCCCAGCGGAGTCCACCACAACCGCCCCACCCAACCCTCCGGCGTCGAACGCTTCGGTCAACATCAGCTCAGCCATGGGCGAGCGGCAGATGTTCCCCGTGCAGACGGTGATGATGCGGTATGGGCTCGACGCTGAGTACATGCAGCAAGCATGGGGGATGCCACCCCGTCTTGGCTAGTCAAAAAGTTGGGAGATTAGAGAATTTGTAAAGTCGCTGTTGTGGGCGTAAAAGTGGCCGTTGCCTAGGTGCACACCAGATCGCGACGGCGGTAGCCCACCAGCCCGGCAACGGCCAGGATGGCGGCGATCGCCAGGGTCCACCAGGTCGAAAGCCAGTCCGTTCCGGCCGAGAAAACGTGAGGAACAACGTGGAAAGGACTCGTATCGAGCAGCCATTCCGGGACCTTCAATATCGGCCCGAAGAACGTGAGCAGCAGCCAGTAAACCAGGAGCAGCCAGGCGAGCGAACGCAGTTGCGGGGCAAGCCCGATGAGGGCAAGGGCCACCCCCACGGCGAGCCATATCGCTGGAAGCTCGGCGGCGCCCTGCAGCACCACCTTGCCCACGTCGAGGGGAGAGCCGGAGACGTTGGACGCGGTGGCCAAAGCGAGGGAGCAAATGCCCATCCCCACCGCGGGAGCAAGGATGGAAAGCGCCGCAGTCGGTATGACGTGGCGCAACCGTGACAGCGGGGCGGACAATATCCACTCCGCCCTGCGCTCCTCTTCTTCCGCGAAGAAACGCAGGGCGAGCTGAATGCCCATCACCGCGCCGATGATCCCCAGGATGAGCACCAGGACTTCGACGAACGCGTAGGTTAGTTGTTCTTCCGTTGCGACCCGGAAGGCGATCATTTGCCTGACGAAGGGGTTGCCGGCAAAGGCGCTGCTCAGGGTGCCCGTGACCAGACCGAACACCGTGCCCAGAATCAACAGGTTCACCCCCCACGTCCACAGCGGCAGGCGGTTCAGCCGCGAGGTCAAGCCCCAGATGCCTGAGCGTCCCCGAGCCGGACCGGGCCTGGTGGGGATCAGTCCGAGACCAAAATCCCGCCGCGAAGACAACCACGCGGCGAGGATCACCAGTATTCCGCCGGCCCCCACCAGGAGCAGCAGCGGCCCGGCATTGTTTTCCGATGCCGGACGGATGTGCTCCGCCCAGCCCAGCGGACTGGCCCAGAGCAGCCAATCGGAGTCTTGGAGGGTGTCACCTAGTCCCCGCACGAGGTAGCTGATGCCGAGCACCGTACCTGCAAGGGTGTTGGCTGTGCGCGCCACGGAGCCCAGTTGCGCGGTCGCGGCTCCTACGCCTGCGAAGGCCACCCCAGTGCCTCCCATAGCGCCCCCCAGCGCATAGGCCGACGCGGTCGGCGCTCCAGCCAGCGTCAACGCCGTCCCCACCAACAAGGCCAGTCCGGCGGAGGCCAGCCAGGCGAACAGGACGGCGGACGTCAGCCTCGCGAGCCTGCCCACGACTCCCGAGTCCAAAAGCTCGGCTTGTCCTGAGTCTTCGGTTGCCCGGGTATGCCGGGTTACTGCGAGAATCGCCATGAGCGCGGCGAAGAACATGCCGAACATCTGGATCCGCCACGTGGTGAAGCCGATCGCGTTGCTGAGATCCGTTGCGGGGCCTAGGAGCAAAGAGAAGGCCGGGTTGGTGGAAAGGCTCGATTGGAGAGCCAAGGCGTCCAACGGCGTGGGGAAGAGGGATCCGTAAACCGCGTAGACAACTACCGGAATGACCCCGAAGGCCAGAAACCAAGGCAGCAACTTCCAACGGTCCAAGCGGACCGCGTGGCGCAGCAGGGGCAGGGTCCCCGTGAACGCGCGGTTCATGGTGCGCGCCTACGGCCTCGCCCGGCGAAGAACGAGGTGTTCAGTTGTTGGTCGTCCTCGTTCCCGGAAGGATCATGTTGCTCGCCGTAGTGCTGGAGGAACAGGTCTTCAAGGCTCGGCGGTGTCACCGTCAGCGCGGACATCCCGTGGCGGGCAAGCACGCTCATTGCGTCCCCAAGGGTCTCTGCGTCCACGCTGAAATGCACGCGGTTCCCCTCGATCCTCAGATCCGCGATTCCAGGCAACGCGGCCAACGCCCCGGGGTCATCATCGAGCGTCGCCGAGACGTTGGTGCGGGTCCGGCTGCGCATCTCTTCAAGGCTGTTCGTCTCCACGACCTTCCCTTTGCGGATGATGCTGATGCGGTCGGCCAGGGCTTCCACCTCGGCGAGGATGTGGCTGGAGAGCAGCACGGTACGCCCCAAGGTCCGTTCCCGGAGGATTTCCTCCCGGAAGGTCGCTTCCATCAGTGGATCCAAGCCGGCAGTCGGCTCGTCCAGGATCAACAGCTCGGCGTTGGAGGACAAGGCAGCCACGATGGCCACTTTTTGCCGGTTGCCCTTCGAGTAGGTGTGCCCCCGCTTGGAAGGATCCAACTCAAGGGTTTCCAGGAGATCTTTGCGGCGCTTTTCGTCCAATCCACCCCGCAGTCTGCCGAGAAGATCGATGGCCTCGCCTCCGGTCAGGCTGGGCCAGATGCTGACATCCCCTGGGACATAGGCAATGCGCTTGTGCAGTGGGACCACGTCCCGCCACGGGTCACCGCCAAGAACCTTGACAGTGCCCGAGTCCGCTCTGAGGAGGCCAAGGAGAATACGGAGGGTTGTCGATTTGCCTGCGCCGTTCGGCCCCAGAAAGCCATGGACTTCGCCTTCGAGGACCTCGAGGTCCAATCCGTCCAGGGCCCTGAACCGCCCGAACGATTTCACCAGCCCCGAAATGCTGACCGCGGCAGTCATGGAGTGAGCATACTCCCGCGCCGAGAGCGCGGACAGTATTCCCTGCGGACGGCCCGCGGACGCCTCAACTTCCTACCGCTTTTGACCTACGTTGACGTCACCGATGGGGTTTTCCGGGGAAACGGAACCGGAAAACTGGTAGGAAGTTGAGGCGGGCTAAGTTAGGAAATTTGCAAGTGCCCCAGGACTTCCTCGGCCCCGGGGTAGGCGGCTTGGGTGCCTTTCTTGGTGGTGGCGAGCGCCGCGGCAACCGATGCGAACGCCGCGGCCTCCGCCAGGGTCTCACCTGCCGCGAGGCGCGCAGCCACTGCACCGGTGAAAGCGTCACCCGCGCCGGTCGTATCCACTGCATTGACCTTTGTAGGCGCGATCCGGGAGATCTGTTCCCCGGACGCGGCGAGTGAATCCAACACCACCGAGCCGTGGGAACCAAGGGTAACCAGCACACGCTGCAATCCCCGCTCGGCGAACTGGTTCCGGACCGGCTCCCAGGCGCTTGCGTGCGCGCCGGGGTGGGGCATCTCGGCGTCGCCCAGAAACATGGAGGCTTCATGGGCATTGACCAGCAGGACATCGCTCAAGTCGGCCAGGCTCTGCGGGATCTCGGCGTATGGCGAGAGGTTGAGCAGAACCGTTGCTCCGGCGTCGTGCGCTGTTTTGGCGGCGGCCTCAACAGTCTCAAGTCCGACCTCCAGGCAGAGGCAGAGCACCGCGGCGTCGTCGAAGGCGTCGGCCGACACATCCGCAGGGGCGAGCGTTCCGTTGGCGCCGGCCGAAATGATGATGTTGTTCTCCCCGTTCGCGTCCACCGCGATCACCGCGACGCCTGTGGCCACATCCGCGGAACGGCGGACGCGCGACACGTCCACGCCTGCGCCTTCCGTGGAGGCGAGGAGCATGGCGCCGTTGGAGTCATTGCCGACGGCGCCGATCAGGCTTACCGTGCCGCCCAGCTTGCTCGCCGCGACCGCCTGGTTGGCGCTCTTGCCGCCGGGATTGACCGCGAAACCGTTGCCATGGACGGTTTCGCCCGGGAGCGGGAGCCGCTCGCAATAGATCGTCAGATCAGCGTTCAAGGACCCGACGACGACGATCCTGCGGATCACTTTTCAACCTCGGCTTCGAGGGGCTTGGGAATGAGCAGCGATGCCGCGAAGGCGGCAACCGTGATGGCCAGGCCGACGACGACGACCGTCAGGTAGGAGGCCTTGGCGTCGCCGAGCGCCGAGGTCGCCACGAGGACCGCAGGCAACACCAGGAAGCTCAGGCCAGCGCCGAGGTTGAACGCGCCGGCGTTCATTCCGGGCAGGAAGCCGGGGTTACCAGCCGGGGAGAGGACAACTCCGAGTCCGTTGAGCATGATGTTGACCGTACCGGCGTACATGATGCCCAGCAAGGCCGTTCCCACGATCATGAGGGGCAGGCTGCCGAGGCCAAAGAACGCGATGATGGCCAGGGCAACGATGCTGCCAAGCATGCCGATGCGCAGGACTTTGGTGTAGCCGAGCACCGGGGCGAGTCGGCCACTGATGGGTCCGAATACCCAGCCGAGGAGGGCATACGGGGTGAGGATCATGAGCGACATCTCGGTGGGGCCGACGCCGAAGCCGGGTGCAGCTGCCTGGACGTAAGCGGGGACGATGCCGTTGATGACTGCGAAGATGCCGGTCATGGCGAGGGTGGTGGTGAGCAGTGGTGCCCAGGTGGAACGTTGGCGAAGGTGGACGGTTTCCACCATCGGCTCCTTGGAGCGCGTCTCAACCGTCCAGAATGCGGCGAATGCGGCAACAGCAACGGCGATCAGCCCGATGGCCAGCATCAGCGTGCCGGAGGAGAAGGCGCCCACTAGCTTGGAGCCCTCGTTGAGCGCCGTCAGGAGCGCGCCCACGGCGATCACGATGAAGAACACGCCCAGCCAGTCCATGGTGGTGCCGGCGGCTGGCTTGCTCTCACCGGCAAGGAAAGCGATCAGGGCTGTGGCCACGACTGCGAGGCCGACCATGAGCCAGAAGATGCTGCGGAAACCGAAGTGCTCGGCGAAGTAGCCGCCCACGAAGGAGTCGACGCCGGCCACGCCGCCGTTGACTGCCGTGATGAGGCCCATCAGGGCTCCGTACTTGCGCGGGTTGTTGACCGCGGAGCGGAGCATGATGAGGCACAGCGGCACGGTGGGGCCGCTGACTCCCTGGATGATGCGGCCCACGAATAGCCACGTGACATCCGGGGCCGTGGCTGCGACGACAGAGCCAACCGCCATCAGCAGCATCATGCCGAGGAGGATCTTCTTGCGTCCCACAATGTCGCTCAGGCGCGGCAGGAAGAGCGAGAACAGGGCTGCGGCGGTGAAGAACCAGGTCTGGGAGAGGCCGATGACTGCCTGGTCCGCGTGCAGTTCGTTGCCCATGGTGACCAGCGCGGGGCTGAGCATGGACGCGTTGAGCTGGAAGGCCACGCAGGCGGCCAGCAGGGCGACCATGAGGGCGGTGACGTTACCGCGGGTGGTCTTGGTTTCGGTGATCAGGGTGGTCATTTACTTGGCCTCTCCGCTTGCTGCAGCGGCTACTTCGACGGCGACGGCGGTGCTGGCGCCGCCGATGGTGGCGGGAGCGCCGGCGTCGGGCTCTCCGATGCTCGGCTCTCCGATGCGGACGATCGCATCGGTGACGAGGTTCCAGAACTTCTCGTGGTCGAGGTCGACGGCAACGGAGGTATTGCAATCAGCCGGTGCGGGGCTACGGAAATCGACCACGGTCATGCCAAGGGTGAGCTTGCCCTGCAGTTCGATGTCCACGGGGACCTTGCGGGTGGTCATCACGGTGGGATCGATGACGTAGGCCACGGCGCAGGGATCGTGGACCGGTGGATAGTCGAATCCTTGGGCGTCTTTGTAGGTCTTGGTGAAGAACTCCATCAGTTCCATGACGAACTTGGCCGGCCGGGTACCCACTGCGGCGATCTTCTCGACAACCTCCGGGGTGGCCAGGGCCTGGTGTGTGAGGTCCAGGCCGACCATGACCACGGGCCATTTTTCGTTGAACACGATGTGTGCGGCCTCGGGGTCGATGATGATGTTGAATTCTGCCACTGCGCTCCAGTTGCCCACGTGGTAGCCGCCGCCCATGAGGACAACTTCCTTGACGCGTTCTACGATGCGCGGCTCCTTGCGGGCGGCCATGGCGATGTTGGTGAGTCCCGCGGTGGGAACCAGGGTTACGGTGCCCGGCTCGTGCGCCATGATCGTTTCAATGATGAGGTCGACGGCGTGGCGGGAGTCCAGCTCGATGGTGGACTGGGGCTGCTCGGGGCCGTCCATGCCGGTTTCGCCGTGGATGTCCGGCGCGGTTTCGATGGAGCGAACCAGCGGGCGGTCACAGCCGGCGGCAAAGGGAACACCCGTGATGCCAGCGATGGTGCCTACCGAAAGGGCGTTGCGGGTGACCTTTTCGAGGGTCTGGTTGCCAACCACCGTGGTGACGGCGAGCAGTTCGATGTCCGGGTTGCCGTGGGCCAGCAGTAGGGCCACGGCGTCGTCATGCCCGGGGTCGCAGTCCAGGATGATTTTCTTGCGTTCACGGGTCATGGTGTTGGGGTCCATGTTCATCTCCACGTCATTGGGGCCTGCGTAAGGCAGGGCGCTAAAGCATTCAAGGGAATTCTGGCACCGGCTCGTGCGTCACGTCAAGCGCTTAACGCAAATCGCGTCAAGCGCTTGATGCCTTGCGGGCCGGGAACAGCTGGTTCCCGGCTACGATCGATGTATGGAATCGGCGGAACGAGTGCAGCAGGCCCTGGTCCGTACGCAGCGCGTGACTGCGGCGATGGTGGCCTCCCTGGCAGGGGTTTCCACCGCCACGGTGTCCTTGGTTGCCAACGGGAAAACCCAGGGCAGGGTGTCCGAGGAGAACATTTCGCGCGTCCGCCAGGCCATCGCCGAGCTTGGTTACGTGGTGGACGGCATCGGCAGTTCCTTGGCCAAGGGCGTGAGCTCGATTGTGATCCTTGTGGCGCCGGACATTTCCAACCCCTTTTTCGCGAAGGTCATCGCCGGGGTCCGGGAATCGCTTGGTTCCGATTATCAACTGTTGCTCTCAGTGACCGACGCCGGTGAATTCCCGCGCGCTGACGACGTCCGGAAGCTCCTTGCCCTTCGCCCTGCGGGACTGCTGGTAGATGCACCCAACGCGGCATTCCTGGAGGAGCTGTCCGTTGCCGGGCCGCTTGTCCTTCTCGATGCCCCGGGCCTTGAAACCTACGCCCCGTCGGTGAACCTCGATGTTGCCCATGGCGCCCGTGAGCTGGCCGCACATCTTGCTGCTTCGGGGCACAAGCGCGCGGCCTACGTGGACAGCGTGACGGGAACGGCAACGTTCGAGGTGCGCCGGGCGGCATTCTTGGATGAGGCAAGCGCTCGCGGTATTTCCGTGGCAGACGCGCATATCACCAGTACAACCATCGACGTCGGGGCTGCCGCGGCTGCCTTCGCTGCCGCCTGGCCGGATTGGCAGCGTGCCGGGGTCACCGCCGTCGTCTGCGGAACGGACACGCACGCCTACGGTGTGTTGCAAGAGGCCCGTGTGGCTGGTGTCCGGATTCCGGAGGAACTGGCCGTTGCCGGCTTCGACGATCTGCCGTATTCGGCCACGAGCAACCCGAGCTTGACCAGTGTGCATTTGCCGGCGACGACACTTGGGCTCAAGGCTGGCGAACAACTCCGCGGTCTCATGGAAGGCCGTGTGCTGGAGCCGCCGCAGCTGACGCTGGAGAGTTCGTTGGTGGTGCGAGGCTCCACGGCTTAACGCTCCCTAGTGGATGACGGCGAGTAGCACGCCCACCGACATGAACAGTATGCCGAAGGTGCGGTTCAGGACCTTTTGCCCATGTTCATTGTGCGTAAACCGTTGGAATGAACGGGCTGCCAGAGCGAAGAAGAACCACATTACGCAGATGTCAATGAAAACGATCGTGGTGCTGAGGACCAGGTATTGCGGAATCAGTGGCTGCCCGGGGCGGATGAATTGCGGCATGAAGGCCAGGAAGAAAACGATCGCCTTGGGATTGAGCAGATTGACCCACACGCCCCGCTGGAACATGGACCACGCCGGCTCGTTCCTTCGGGCTTCCACCTTCTCTTTGTCCAGGTCCGGCCGGTGCAGGAACTGCCGGATGCCCATGTACACCAGATAGGCCGCCCCGGTGTAGCGGATCACGTTGAAGACCACGGGCGAGCTCGAGACCAAAACCCCCACCCCGAGGGCCACGATCAGGATGTGGATGATCAGTGCCGCCTGTTGACCCAGCACTCCCCAGATGGAGCGGCGGAATCCGGAGTTGAGCGAGTTGCTCATGGTGGAGATGGCGCCCGCGCCGGGAGTGAAACTGATCAGGGTACCGGCGCCCACCAGGGCCAGCCAAAGCGAAATTTGCACCGATCCAGCTTATGCCCGCGGGACGCGGCGCCCGGACGCGTGGCTACTCGGATGCTGTGGCTACTCGGGACGCGGCGCCCGGACGCGTGGCTACTCGGAGCGCAACTGCCTGAATGCGCCGCTACCAGACCGTCTCGACCAACGGGAACCTATGGAATTCCTGATCGGCCGTGATGACCACCATGGATTCCACGATGGCTTGCGCCGCGATCAGCCTGTCGAAGGGGTCCCGATGCTCCCAATCGAGGTGTCCGGCTGCGAGTGCATGCACGCTCTTGATGGACAGTTCCTCGTTGCACAACTCGGCGACGTGGCGCCCATAGCCCAGAAGCAGGCCATCCAAGCCCGGGAGCTTTCCCAGCTTGTGCTTGTAGCCGAGTTCGTAGGCGCTAGCCGATGACGCAACGAGCGGGTTATCGAAAGATTGAATGACACGTCTCGCCTTGGGGGAGAGCTTTCGGGGATCGGTGAGAGCCCAGATCAGGGCGTGGGTGTCGAGGAGGTAAGGGGTGCTTCCCACAGTGCAAGTTCCTCCTCGTCCATGGGCTCAAGAAAGTTGTCCGGGAGCTGTCCTTTGACGAATCCAAGGCGGCGCTTCGTGGGAGGCTCGATCATTACCAGCCGGGCGACGGGCCTGCCGGCCTTGGCGATAACCACTTCTTCGCCCCGTTCAACCATATGGAGAAGTTCGGAAAGGCGGGTTTTTGCTTCCTGGACGTTGTACTGTGCCATGTTGACCAAGTCTAGTTGGTCAACCTCTGCGGCGTAAGGCACAGCGGCTCGATGGGTGTCCGCGACCCCCGGACGGCGACGTTCACTCACATCGGCCAAACCTCGAATGCACCCAGTGAGTCATGGTGCTGGGGAGATCGTCTCCTAATGAATATTGGTCGAAGTAGGAGTGCGGGCCGTTGGACATGTACCCCGTGTCGTCGAGCCCAAAATGGCCGATCATGTGAAGCCCGCGCTCCTTGGCAATGCCGCTGAGTTGCTTCGCCTCCGCAAGAATTGGCTGTTCATCGAAGTAGTCGTCCTCGACCCAGATCCCCGCGTGCGCGATAGCAAAATACTTGGTCCCCTCGAGATCCGGATGTTCCAGGATGGCGTCCTGGAAGGGTTTCAGGCTGCCTTCAAAGGACTCGCTCACAACTCTGATGCTTTCGAGCTGCATCTCGGCGTCGAGGCCGATCACCACGAGTCGTGGGCGGAGCTTTCCTTCTTGGACAATGAGCGGACGGGCGAGGAGTTCGAGGTCAAAGCCTGCTTGAATGATCATGATCCGAGGCTATTCGCGGCCGCAAGCCACGGACAGGCGGCATTTTTCCTATGTGGACAACTGCCCGAGTTTGGCCGCCTTCACCAGGAGAAACTGCCGCTCTTGCAAGCTTCCCGTCATCTTTGCCGCGGCAAGAAAACACTCCCGGGCACCGGCAAGCTCTCCGGACATTTCGAGCAAATGCCCGCGAACGGCGTCGAGCCTGTGCCACCTTTTAAGCTCCACATCAAGCCCATCCAGTAGCTCAAGGGCCGCGCGCGGTCCTTCCACCATTGCCACCGCAACGGCGCGGTTGAGCGTCACAACCGGGCTTGGGGCCATGGCTTCGAGAACCTTATACAAAGCGAGGATCTGCGGCCAATCGGTCTGGTCCGCGGAGGCCGCCTCGGCATGGACCGCCGCGATTGCGGCCTGCAGCTGGTAGGGCCCCGGACGACCAACGCCCAGCACCGTTGACAAGAGTTCAAGGCCCTCGGCGATCTGCGCCGTGTCCCACAGCCCGCGGTCCTGCTCGGCGAGCGGCACCAGCATGCCGTCCGGCAGTGACCTCGCCCGGCGCCGCGCATCGGTGAGGAGCATGAGGGCAAGAAGTCCGCCCACCTCGAGCTCGCCCGGGAGTAGCCCCCACAGGAGCCGCGTAAGACGGATGGCCTCCGCGGTGAGGTCTTCGAGTTGCATGGATGGGCCGGAACCCGCCGCGTAGCCTTCGTTGAAGATCAAGTACAGGACGTGGAGTACGACGCCGAGCCGCGCCTTTCGCTCGCCAGTTTTCGGGAGCCCGAAATGGGCTCCGGCCTTCTTGATGCCCTGCTTCGCCCGGCTGATCCTCTGGCCCATGGTGCTTTCAGGGACGAGGAACGCGCTGGCGATTTCCGCCGTCGTGAGCCCTCCAACTGCCCTCAATGTCAGTGCCAGCTGCGAGGGTGCCGAGAGAGCGGGGTGGCAACAGAGGAAGAGGAGGGTGAGGGTATCTTCTGCAAATCCGTCCGCGTCGCCAACTGAAGAGGATTCCTCGCCGGGCGGCGGCTCCAACGCTGCGGCGCGTTCTTCGCGAGCCTGCCGGGCACTTTCACTGCGCCAGTGGTCCACCAGGCGACGCGTGGCGACGGTGAGCAACCACGCCTTGGGGCTGTCCGGGACACCGGACGCGGGCCATTGCAACGCGGCCTCGAGCAGAGCCTCCTGGACGGCGTCCTCGCACTCTGCAAATTGCCCGTGCCTGCGCACGAGCACGCCAAGGACCTGCGGCGCGAGCGCGCGCAGCAGGTCCTCGAGAATGGGTTCCCCGGAAGGCCCGGCCAAACGCTATACCTCCGGCGGCTCGTCCTGGACACGGCGGAGTTCCACGACCGGCGCGTATTTCACGATGCTGGAGCAGATTTCCACGGCCCGTTCCTCGCTTGCCACATCCACTACCCAGTAGCCGATCAGCGATTCCTTGGCTTCGGCGAACGGCCCGTCAGTGGTGATGACCCCGTTGTCCGTCTGCTTGACCAGCTTTGCGGTGCTGGCATCGGCAAGTCCTGCGTTGAAGACCATCTCTCCGGAATCGGTGAGATCCTTGTCGATCTGGATCATGAACCCGATCATTTCCTTGATCCATTCGGGATCGGCGGTCTCCATCATGCCTTCGGCAGAGCCAAACATCATGATCATGTATTTCATCTCGAACTCCTTATGAAGGGCGCTCCGTGTGGGCGCTTTCATCCATGGGTCGGAACTGCAGGACGGTTTTCGACATAGCTTGGTGGAAAATCCTAAGAATCTTTTGGGGGCCGCTACGCCCGTGCGATGACCTCCCCGTTCGGGATCAGGAAGAAGCCATCATCAGTGGAGCCCCAACGGTGCCAACCAGCGGCAATCCGCGCCAGATCGGCCTCGTTGGCCAGCCCGTATTCCAGCGCTTGCTCGGCAAATGCCGAGTGCAGGACGCGCTCGCTCCACACCCGTGACTGCCAGCGGCGCTGCTGCGCGGTGGCGTAAAGCCAGTTGCTGCTGGAGGGAGCGACGTCGGTGAAGCCCGCCTGCTGCGCCCAGGACACGAGCCGCCGTCCGGCGTCGGGCTCTGCTCCGTTCCGGCGGGCGATCTTCTGGTAAAGCTCCATCCAATCGTCGAGTTCGCGGACCTCGGGGTACCAGCTCATGCCGTGGAAATCGGCGTCGCGCACCGCCACGATGGCACCGGGCTTGGCGACCCGCCGCATTTCGCGCAACGCGGCCACGGGGTCGGTCAGGTGTTGCAGGACTTGGTGGGCGTGGACGAGGTCGAAGGTCTCGTCCTCGAAGTCCAGATCGTAGATGTTGCCGGTCACGAATTCCACGTTTTCCACGCCACGTTCGGCCGCGAGCGAGGCAGCCTGGGCCACAATCTCGGCGGAACGGTCCAGCCCGACTACCTTCGCAGGAGCCACCAGCTCCGCGAAGTCGCAGGTAATGCTCCCAGGTCCGCATCCGACGTCGAGCACTGACGTCCCGGGGGTGAGATGCGGGATGACAAACGCGGCAGAGTTCTCGGCTGTCCGGGAGGCATGGGCGCGTACGACGGACTCGTGGTGGCCGTGTGTGTAGACGTCTTCAGGCTTCTGCTCGTTCATAGGGAAACGCTACCCCGATGGAGTCGAAAGCGAGCGGAACTTGGGCGAAACCTTGTTTTCGACTGCCCGCCTGCCACAATGGAACCATGGCCGCAGCGAGGTGGGGTCAGGGGTCGCAGCTGGGGCGCGGATCGGGCCTCGGTGGGCTGCGTGACGGACCATCCCCGGACGCCTTGCGTCGCCCGTTCTTCATTGCGGCAGTGGCCGTCTTCGCCGTCGTCGTCCTGGCTGAAATCGGCCTTTCGATCCTCCTTGGCGGGACCGCCGCCGAGCCCGTTTCCCCCGACCAAGCGGACAAGCTCGGCGTTCCTATCGACGTCTTCCTCAAAACCCAACGCGCGTCAGCTGCGCCGCCGGGCGCGGGAATCGGTTTTCTTGCGTTCCTGGACGGGCTGTTGCTGTTCACCGTGGTGATGCTCGGGCTCAGCCTGATCATGGACCTCAGGGTTTACGGGCGGGTTCAAGGGATCGTCACCTTGATTGTCACGTTTCTCTGGGTGGTGGGCGCGTTCTTCACAGCCCTTTTGGCGTTGGCAAAGCTGTTCCTGATGTTCGGCCTGTTCGTGGCTGCACCCTTTGGGACCATTGCCTACCTGGCGTTATGGGGGAGTTTTCCCACGAGCCAGGCGGCGGCCATCCTTGCCCTCCTCCTGCTGCTGAAGATCGTTTTCGCAGTGTTGCTGGTCCTGAGCCAGCCGAAATTCCTGAAGGTCACCGGGCTTGTGGTGCTGCTTCTAGTATCAGTCCTCCTGCAGCTTATTCTTGGCCTCATTCACGGATTCCTCCCCGGCCCGCTCGTGTCAATCGGGGATCAGTTCTGGGCGCTCATCACGGTGGTGGTGGCCTTGGTGTGGGCACTCATCATGCTCATAGGGTCCGTCCCGGCCATCATCAACGCCCTGCGGGTCAGCGGCTCGGCAGGCGACTGACATCCCGGACGCTCGCTCACTTTTAGCGACCTTTTGGCAGATCCTCGCTCACATCAGGTGAGTGGGGGTTGGGGGAAACCCGGCTATACGTGAGTGGGGGTTGGGGGAAACCCGGCTATAGGTGAGTGAGGGTTGTGAGGGGCCCTACTCCTCCGGTCGGTTCCGATAGGCGGCCAGGAACGTGGCGATCCTGCGCACGGCCTCTTCGATCTCCCGGACGGACGGCAGGATGACAAAGCGGAAGTGGTCCGGGGTTGGCCAGTTGAAGGCCGAGCCGTGGGAGACCAGGATCTTCTGGTCCTGCAGGAGTTCCAGGACGAATTTCTCGTCGCTCTCGATCGGGTAGATCTCAGGATCCAGCCGCGGGAACAAATACATGGCCCCGGCCGCCGGAACGCAACTCACCCCCGGGATGGCCGTCAGCAGCTTCAACGCCAGATCCCGTTGTTCCCGGAGCCGGCCGCCCGGCCTGATGAGTTCCTCGATGCTCTGGTAGCCGCCCAAGCAGGTTTGGATGGCGTGCTGCGCTGGAACGTTGGAGCACAATCGGAGGGACGCCAGCAACTCCAACGCTTCACGGTAATCGGCGGTGGCAGCGTGCGGACCGGTCACTGCGACCCATCCCGCACGGTACCCGGGCATCCGATAGGCCTTGGAGAGGCCGCTGAAGGTCAGGACGCAGATATCGTCGGCCACGGAAGCGGTGTGGATGTGCTGGGCGTCCTCGTAGCGGATCTTTTCGTAGATCTCGTCAGAGAAGAGGACCAGATCGTGTTTGCGTGCCAGCGCCGCGAACTGCTCCAGGATGTGGCGAGGGTATACCGCGCCGGTGGGGTTGTTCGGGTTGATGATGACGATGGCCTTGGTGCGCTTAGTGATCTTGGCCTCGACATCGGACATGTCCGGCCACCAGTTTTGGCCCTCATCACAGAGATAGTGCACCGGATTACCGCCAGTGAGGGTCACGGTGGCCGTCCATAGCGGATAGTCCGGCGCGGGGATGAGGACCTCGTCGCCGTTCTCCAAGAAGGCCTGCAGCGTCATGGAGATCAGTTCGCTCACACCGTTGCCGATGAAGATGTCCTCGACGCCGATATTCATCAGGTTTTTGGTCTGGTAGTACTGCGAAATCGCTGTCCGCGCCGTGAAAATCCCCTTGGAATCGCTATACCCCTGGGCGCCGCGCAGATGGTGGATCATGTCCACCACAACGGACTCGGGCGCTTCCAGTCCGAACGGTGCGGTGTCACCAAGGTTCATCTTGAGGATGCGGTGCCCTTCGGCCTCCATGGTCTTGGCCGCTTGGAGGATGGGGCCACGGAGTTCATAACGGACGTTCTGTAGTTTGCTGGAGTGCTGCATCGGACGCATGGTTGATCTTTTCATGGGCGGCACTGTTTTCGGCACCGGATTACACGCAGCATCAAGTACGCCCTACTGCTTGACCGCGCAGATCTGCGGCTGGACTTTGCAGATGTTGATCGGATTCGGCTCGATGATGATGCCCCGGATTTCTGTGCGGACTAGTACCAAGGCGTTTTGGTTCACTTTGCTTCCGACATCGGGGTTGACGCCCACCACAACGCAGCTTTGCAGGAATCCTCCGGGTGAGGCCTGGCACATGGAGCCCTGGGTGAAATCCAGCTGGATTTTCGCATTCTGGAAGGCTGTCCGTGCATCTTCGATGTGCAAGCCCAGGACCGCGGGCACCACCGATTTCACCGGTGTCGCGATCTCCAGGTTGACCATGGAACCGCGCC
This sequence comes from Arthrobacter sp. MMS18-M83, assembly GCF_026683955.1. Lineage (NCBI taxonomy): Bacteria > Bacillati > Actinomycetota > Actinomycetes > Micrococcales > Micrococcaceae > Arthrobacter > Arthrobacter sp. MMS18-M83. The sequence goes on from NZ_CP113343.1 coordinate 2,884,126, forward strand.
CGGCGGACTTGCCGCCGTCGGGCGTTTGCTTCACCACGGTGCCTGCCGTCTGCCCGCTCTCTGTTTCCGTGGTGCTCACCTTGAACCCGGCGTCCTCAAGCGTTTTTACCGCTTCCGCCTGCGGCCTGCTTTCGACCGAGGGAACCGTTGCGTCCTTGAGAAGGAACCAAATCACCCCACCAACCGCCGCCAACAGCACGACGCCGCCGATGATCACCCACAGCCACGGGAATCCAGGCCTCGGCTTGGTCGGTTCGGCGGGCTTGGTGACGGTCAGCGTGACCACGTGGGCCTGGTCGGCATAGTCCTCAGGGGCGTCGTCGGCAGAATAGGCGATCAGTTTCACGGGATATGAGCCGGGTGCGGCACCGGTGGTGTCGAAATTGATCAGGTATTGCTCCGTTGCTCCGGCGGCGATGGTCCGCAATGGAGTGGGGATGGTGGTGTACGTCGGCGACGGCGGTGTGCTCTCCATGCCGGGGAAGGCCCCCAACACCACGCGTTCGGGGCCGGGAGCTCCGTTGGTCACAGACGCCGTGAGGGAGCCTTTGCAATCCTTGAGTTCCACCGTGGGGGAACTCAGCGTCATGGTGATGGTGCTCATGCGACAACCGCCTTTCGGGCAATGGCAATGGAAAAGGTGACAGCCACTTCATCCGCCTGCTTCCAGGAGCTTCAGCGCACACGTGCCAACAACGCGGCACGTGATCCCGAGCTGACCTCCGGAGGTCCCGAAGGTCAGGCTGGCGGTGTCGCCTGCGGAGATATCCTGCTCTGTTCGCGTGCCTTCCACGACGAGGGTCACGGTGACTGCTTGCTGGGGAGCCAGCCGGGCACGCTTGGTGGGGCTGCCCAGATCGAACAGGCCCCCGAATTTCCTGACCTCGAAGATGCAGCTTCCCGCCACCAGCAGCTGTGTTGCCGCCGCGGAGCATTGGCCGCCCGGGCCCACAAGGTCGGAGGCCTTGAGTGTCCCCCCTGCAGCAGCCTCCGAGAACCCCGCCTGCCAGCTGGCCGCCGCGTTGTTGTTCCCGCCGCCGCAACTGACGCCGAAAACCAGCACGAGCACGGCGATGACGCCACATACGACCACCGCGATAATGGGCTTCCGGTTCTCATCGTTCACGAGTCCATCACCGCGATCTCGTCCGTGACGTGGGCAGGCTTGATGCCCTTGACGATTCTGCGAATCAGCTCCACTTGCCCAGCGGCAGCCGCGGGGACCAGAACCTTGATGTGGAACTCGCCCGGGACGGATTCGACCCCGAACCCCGCGATCCCGGTGGCCAGCTGCAGGAAGCGGGTGAGACCGTCCACGGTGCCCCTGCGCGCGGACAGGGAGGCCGCGCACGCAATCAGGTCCCGTTGCCGTGCCACCGGGACTCCTGCCGCCGTGGAGTCCACGGATTCCGGGCCCGGTAGGGTCAGCCAGTCCAGGTCCACCCAGCGCGACAGAAACGGAATGAACGACGACGGCGAGCGGCCGGGATCCGGAACGGTGTGTATGCGGTCCAAGACGTCCCGGACGGGCTGTTGCATGTCCTCCGCCACGGCGATGAGGGCCTGCAGCGGCGTGCTGGTTTCAGCCGCCACTTGGTAGATCTCGGGCAGGACCTTCAGCATCGGAGAGTTACGCAGCACGGGTTCAACCATTGCCATGCACCACTTCGATCCGGTGGTCGCCCGAGCAGAACAGCCACGTGTTCGGGAGGGTCACTACGTCGTCAACCATCCGCCGCGTGCAGCTCGCCCAAGAAACGGCGTTGTCCGTGCTCCGGTAGATCCCCTTGGGGCCGGCTGCGAGCACAAGCTGCGCACCGTCGTCGCGCACTACGCCGGACACCGCGCGGACAGGCTCGAAACGCGTCCTATCCCGCAAGGGCAGGTTGCAGTTCACGTCGGGCACGCTCCACTGCGCGGAAGCCTGGCCGAGCTGCAGGCGCAGCACGCCTCCGCTCTGGGTGGCGGCATAAGCGGCATTGCCCATCACATGGACACCCCAACAACTGCCACCGGTCCAACCCGCGTTGAACTGTTCCCAGGAAGCCATCAGGGCGGCGTCGAACTGGGTGCGGGCGAGTTCGTCGATCTTCAGGCGCAGGCAGCCCGTCCCTGTACCCTCCGGCACGGAACGGCCGAGCCAGACATAGCTTGCGCCGCCGTCGTACTGAATCGTCATGCAGCGGATGTCCTCGCCCGCAGATTTGATCTGATGGAAGCTGCCGGCCGCTCCCGCGTCGGGGGAGAGCCAAATGCCCGCGGAGGCTTCGGCAGCCACCACCACACCGGTGCGTCCGCGTACGTCCACGAGTGCGTCCACCGCGTAGAAGCCGCGGTCCGGCTGGCTCGCGTCCACCACGTTCTGGACCGGGATGGCCCCCTCGCCCATCGGCAGCTCATAGAGCCCGTGCTCTCCAGCGAGCAGCAGCACCGAGACTCCCTGCCGGTCCACCCAGCACAAGTCCGCGACGACGAAGCCCAGTTCCGCGGCCCGACGCCAGGATTCGCCGAGGTCCTCGCTGACGTAGATGCGCGAGCCCGTGGGGGTCACGGTGCTGACTGCCACCATGCCGGGATGGTGTCCGGGACCGAAACCGCCAGGGCCAAATCCACCGGTGCCGAAGCGGCCCGGAGCCGGGGAACGGAAAGGCGCGATGGACCTCACCGTTTCACTGGCCGCCTCCGAGCCGAATTCGGCGCAGGCCTCCCAGCCTTCGCCCGCGTTGGTAGTGCGGAAAAGCGTGCTGTCCTGGGCGACAAACCAGGTGTTGTCCTGTCCCTCGGCCTGCACCAGCGCCAAAGCATCGGTGTCCGGAACCTTGTCCACTTCGAGCCGCACCCGGTCCACGTACTGGACTCCGGGTTCCGCTTCCTCCATCGCACGGTAGAGGTTGGAGACGCGCAACGGCTTGCCGAAGCCCGAACCGTAGTTGGAAGAGCTCGAGCTCAGGGGACTGATTCCTTCCGCGAGCCGGCCCACGATCCTGGATTTCACGGCCTCGGCGTCCTCATCGGGCCGGACTACGATCCTGGCGTCCACAAGCACTTGTTTATAGAGGCCCCAGCGGACCACGGGCTCTGCCCCCACGGTGGAGCGGCGGCGCAAGTACTGTTCAACCTCGAGCCGGACGCTTTCACGTGCCTGGGCGTTCAGCTCGGCGGCGCGGACAGGACCCGGCGCACCCGGCACGAACGGCACCAGCACTACCTCCACCTCGCCGGGTTTGGCGAAAGCCCAGATGTCCCGCCGCGTGAACGCTCGCGCCCTCGCGATGCCACCATGGCGCATGGCCAGGACCTCGTAGTCGCGGACAGTGACGGCCCTGTCCCTGGCCTGGAAATCCTGCGGTGCCCGGCGGAGCGCATTCTCCAGCGATTCACCGTCGCGCCCTCCCGTGGCAGCTTCCGGGTTGCTGACCTTCAGCCCCGGGATCGGGGTGCGCATCATCGTCAGCTGGCCCGCTCCGACGTTGCCACGCAGGCCTCCGCCGCCGCGGTACCAAGCGCGCACCTCGGCCCCCGGACCCGGAACAACTGCCGTCCGCGCTACGGACTCCTCGTCCCACCATGCGAACATCACGACGCCGGCACTCCGGTCGATCCGGACCGGCGCCTCATCCGGACCGGCGTCTGCGAAGGCCTCAACTTCGCGGCAAAACCGGAAAGGCTTGCCATCTACCATGACGGCTTCGCCGCTGCTCAACTGGGTGCCCGCGGGGACTTCTATGGCGATGGACAGGCCCGCCCCGGAGACGATGGGCGCGTTAGGAATGACGAAGCTCTGGCCCGGGCGTCCGGTTCCGACGCCGATGGGGACGGCGTCGTACAAGGTGACATCGGCTGCCGGGACCTGCACACTGGACTCGCCCGCAGCAAGGACGGCCGCCGTCGTCGTCGTGAATACCGGTTGAGGGGCGCCGGGCACGCCGGGCGGGCAGCTGACCTGAGTCCCGCGGGGGATGCGGATGTCCTGGCTGCCGGTACTGCTTCCGGCCGACGATCGGGTGAACTCGAGGACGGTTTCGGCAGTGCTGGGCGGGTACAGGCTGGTGCCGAGAAGGTTCAAGTAGACCGCATACAGCTTTTCCGGCACCCGGTTGAGCCGATACATCAGGGTGTCCGTGAGGTAAGCGAAAGCCTCGAGGATGGTGATGCCGGGATCATGGACGGAGAGGTCCGTCCAATCCGGGGTAATCTGCTGGATACGCTCGCGGGCACCGGCCACGAGGTCCGCGAAGCTGCGATCGTCAAGATTCGGCACGGGGATACTCATGCTGCACCTCCGGAATCGACAGGCAGGGCGATGGCGAGCTGGTCTTCGAGCTGGGTGGAACGGACCCGGTATCGCAACCGGACCTCCAGCACTTCAGGACTTTCGGGGGACCGGGAGGCATCCAAGGACAGGACCGTGATCCGGGGCTCCCATTGCTCCACAGCCCGGGCAACATAATGGATGGCCAAGCCCGCCGTGGTGTCATCCGCGGGCGCGAACGCGAGCCGGAACAGATGGCAGCCATACGTGGGTCGGTTGACGCGCTCGCCGGGCCTGGTGCTCAGCAGTAGGAGGAGCGCCTGGCGCACGGAAGTTGCATCCGTGACGGTGGCGAGCCGTCCGTCGGGGGTCAGCCGCAAGCCGGGAAGGCCGGTGGCGGCATCGAAATCCGGGTGGACGAAGGCCACCGACTTGTATCTGGGGATGCTCACGGCTGGCCGCCTCTCATGACCCCGCCGCCACGAATTCCTGGCCCGGCCTCCGGACCGTGTACTTCACCGCACCGGGCGGAGTGCCGTCCGTGTAGCCCTCCACAGTGTCCAGGCAGACCTTCTTGCCGCCGATCCGGACAAAACTCGAATAGCCCTTGATCACAGGCAGGGTCTTGGTGCAGGGCTTGATGTTGAGGCCGACGTTCGGGCACATGCTGATGTCGCGTCCCTGGGGATCGTTGTCGACCAAAACCGGCGAATCGGCAACTCGAACCCACTGCTGGGAAGGCAGGTTTTCCACCTTGCCGTCGTGCCCGCAGCGCAGGATGGCTTCCTTGACCAGGAACTTCGGCATCAGGCCTCCTCGAAATCGACGGTCTTGGCTCGGATCTTCATGGCCTTGCCCGGCGCCTCCAGGAGCAGGTCCGTAGCCGAGGTGATGCGGAGCTTCTCCGGCCCGAGTTCCACCGTGGAGCCGTGCCCGTCTGTGAAACTGATGGTGCGGCTACCGCCGTCGAGCACTATCTGCTGGCCGTCAGCGCTCCGGAAGGTGTAGCGGCTGTCCCGCGGTGTGTTCGCTGTGTTGTCCGGCGTCTGCTCCCTGCCGTAGAGCCCGCCCAGAATGATGGCCTGCGCCGGATCCGTGGCCGGCAGCAGGACCAGCACGGTGTCCCCCGGGGCGGGTGGCACCACGAAACCTTTCCCCGCTCCGGCTCCCATTGTGAGGACCGGCGCCCAGGCTGATTCCAGCGGCGGATACGCGGGGAGCCGGACCCGTGCCCGGCCCCGTCCTTCCGGATCCTCGACGTCCAGCACGGTGCCCAAGGTGAAGACGTCGGGCCGCCGGGCGGTCGGGGGTTCCGGGGGCCGTGTGGTGATGGTGGTTTCGTAGCCCGTGCCGTCCAGCTTGTGAGTGGCGGCGGCAATTGCGTAGGTGCCTTCGAGCGACGTCGCGAGTCCGCGCACGCGAACCCGGCGCCCGGCGCGGAGGCGGGGATCGCCGTCGGCCACGAAGACGGCGATGACTTGCCCCGCCATCCGGACGTCCAGTTCCGCCTGGGCCAGGCCATGGGCCAAGGATTCGGAGGCGAAGGACTCGTTGTCGCGCAGGAGCTCGCCACCAGCGCCAACACTGGCCAGCGCAGGGTCTGCGGAGACATTCGCTTTCGCGTCGCTGTTCCCTGCGGAGGCCTGCTGCACCGAGGCGTCGTCGGACCGCCAGCCCGAGGTCTTGGCACCGAGATACGCCGGCTCCTGGCTCAACTCCACCTCGGCCGAATGCAGGCTGCTGCCCAATTCCAACTCAATCGGTTCTCCTTCGCCGGACAAATCGGTCAGCCTCAGGGCATCGCCATCCGCCACTGGATACGCACCCACCCGTGCGCTCTGCTCCACCAAGAGACTCAAGTCCGATCGTGCACATTGGTACACCTCACCGAGCCGGGTTGCCCCGCCCACCACTTGCAGACCCGTGCCCTCCGTGAGCGTTCGGGCCAACCCGGCGAGGTCGACGTCGCTGTGCAGCCGGGTGAACTGGCGTTTCCTCAACCGGTGCAGGGCATCGTAGGCGCGGACTCGCACTTCCTGTGAAAGATCCGCTCCGTAACTGTGCTCCACCACCGTCACTTCGCCCACGAAGAGCGGAGTGCGTTGGCCCCCCAATTCCACGCGCAGGGCGTCCCCAGGTGCAGGGTCCACTCCGCCGCGGGCCGTAGCCGAGCGTCCGGGACCGGGGCGCCAGCTAATGAGGCACTGGGCTGGCCTGGCGAGCGAGCTGAGAACCTGCACGGAGATGATCGCCGCCGTTTCGGCCGCGGAGAGGCGTCGCCGCCCGAGGGTGACGATGAGTTCCGGGAGGCCTTGGAGCTGCCTCATCGGGCTGAGCCCTTCACGGGGCGCCTCATGGGGCCTCGCCAACCGGGGGAACGGCGAGGGGGCCGTTGAAATGGGCGGGATCGTCGATGTTGTTGTACTCCAGCAGCAACTTCCACAGCAACGGCGTGCCAAAGGCGGCCAGGCTGAGGCGCCCCAACTCACCCGGCGGGACCTCCGGAAGCAGTTCGCCGCCGTCGGGCGCTGTTGCGTCCCTGTCCGTGCTGCCGTCGCCGCCCACCGCGAGCGTATCCACGGGCGGCGCCGTGAGATCAACGGCCGGGAGCCGCTGGGCGAGCTCGTAATTCTCGCCCCCTTCCTCGTCAGCGCTTTGCCCGACCCGCACGAACACCATGCGCATCCACGAGCGCAAGGGGGAGCCATCCGGCGAAAAGCGGTCGAAGCGCTCCGCCACCTCGGTCACGATCCCGGGCACGTTCCATGCGCGTCCCCACACGAATCGCACTGACGGCGGCCGGCGTTGCCTCTCCACCTCGGCCGAGTTCTCCGCGAGCGCCCAGATGGGCCGCGTCATCTGGCGCACGTCCTGGACATGGAGCGACGCCGGCGCGAGGTCGACGTCGAACAGGAGATCCAGGCGAAGCTCGGTGTGTCCGCCTCCCGTGAAGAGCAAGGGATCGTCCGCGAGGCCCGTTCCCGTCAGCTTGCCGCCCGCCGAACGCCGGGGCTCAACACCGGCCGTCCGTGACATCACCACCGTCTCCGGATTGAGCAGGCAGCCAAGGTGTTCCCCGGTGTCCTCGATCAGGAAAGCGACGCGTTCCATGTCAGATCGCCAACTGTTCGCGGTTCAGCCGGACGGCGCGGGCCATCGCTGCTGTTGCTGCCGCCGATGTTTGCTCCGCGGGCTGCGGTGCCGGGCGTGGGGCCAGTTCCGGCCAGTTTCCGGTTATTGGTGCGGCGGGGATGCGTGCCAGTGTTGCGCTTGGGTGGCCTTGATGTTCCGCGTTCTTGAAGCCGACGACGACGGCGGGAGCCGCTTCCGATGGCTGGTGCAGGGGTGTTGTGGGCGGCTGAGGGGTGGTTGCGTTTGGTGGGCTTGCGTTTGCTGGGGGAGCCGGGGCTGCGCTCGGTGGGCTTGTTTCGATGGCCGTGGCTGGGGGTCCTGGGTGATGTGTTGCTTGCCCAGGGGCCGGCCGGGTTGTCGCCTTGGCTGGACGTGTCCCGCGGAGTCTCAGGATGTGGCGTGGTTGCCGGGCATCCGGGGATGCGGCTTCCGAGGAGGGGATCGCCAGGGTTTCGACCGAATCCTTTGAATCTTTGTCCAGGGGTGTGCGCACGGAGGAAAAGGAGGCCGTCGCCGGTTCCGGGGCGCGGACCGGCGGGGAGCTAGCGGCGTCAGCACTCTGGAGGCGTTTGCCCAGCGTTAGCCGGGGGAGGAAAGACGACTTTGGGGCGGTTGGGGCTTCGGAGACGGTCACGGCGTCGGCGGGAGAGGGAGCGCCAGGCGCCGGACCGTCGTCGGAGACTGGATTTTCGCGGGTGTACCGCCGGGGCTCGGGCTCAAGGATCCGGTCCTGGATCGAGCCCGGACTACCGGTTTCCCTGACGACACTCGGGTGGTATTCGTCCGGATGTGAGCGAGCGTTGGGGATGGACGGGGGTATATCTGCGGGAGGGTTGGGGTCGGAGGGGGGTATATGTGAGCGAGGGTCGGGAGGGGACGGGACCAGGCCGGCGTCGCGCAACAACCGGACCCAATGCTCCGGTGCGCCGGACATGTCCAGTCTCCGTACCGGCGTCGGGCCATCGGTTCCAGCACCGCCCTCGGTTCCAACCCCGCGCCGCATTCCAACTATTCCACCAGGCCGACCACCACTCCGGGAGCCGGGCGCGCCGTCAGGGTGCAGCGGCGGTTCCAGCCTCTCCGCGAGTTCCCGGAGCCGCCGCGCCACCGAACGACGCCACGGGTTCCGGGGCCACCTCCCATCAAGCCACGGGAGCGCGGGCATCGTCGAGCTCCAAGCGGTCGTACGCGATGCTGAGGGATTCGATCGCCAAGTCCTTGCCGAGGGCATCCAACGGGGCTCCGAACCAGTCGCACGGCCAGGCGCCCAGCAAGTTCCAGCGGCGGACCTCCACCGAGCCGGCGTCGTTGAGCATGGCAATGGAGACGTTGCGCCGTTCCACATGCCCATCGACGGCCTTGAACAGCCATTGGAGCATTTCCGTGGAATCGGTGAGTCCGTAGCGGAGCGTCACCGGGGTGTACTCCACCTGGCCGGGGATGACCCGGACCGTGCTGTTCTCGCCGCCGGAGCGGTACAAGATGCGGTCGATTTTCAGCCCGAGCCCTTCAACCTTGGTGAAGTGTCCCTGGACCACGCCTTGGATGACGAGTTTGAAGTTGTAGGCGCGGTACGGATCCACGACGTTCCCGGGCTGGGCAGCAGGGGCGGGGGTGCTTGGCTGCGTGCTCATTTCAGGCTCCTGCACTCTCTGTCTCGCTGGTGTTGTCGGCCGATTGCATGAGCTTGAAGATCACGAATTCGGCGGGTTTGACGGGTGCGATGCCGATCAGGGTGACAACCTGCCCGGCATCGCGGACTTCGGGCGGGTTGGTTTCTTCGTCGCATTTCACAAAGAAGGCCTGTTGAGGAGTAGTCCCCAACAGCGCCCCGTCCCGCCACACATTGGTCAGGAATGCGCCGATGTCGCGGCGGATGGACTTCCACAACGTGTGGTCATTGGGTTCAAAGACCACCCAGCGCGTTCCGTCGGCTACGGATTCCTTGATCATGTTGGTCAGCCGGCGGACGTTGACGTACCGGTATTCGCTGGCCTCGGGGGCCTTGGTCCGGGCACCCCAGATGCGGATGCCCTCGCCGGGGAAATAGCGGATGCAGTTCACCCCGGCGGGGTTCAGCACTTCCTGTTCGCCGCGGCTGACGCGCCGGACCAGGTCCAACGCACCTTGGATGGGTTCGTTCGCGGGAGCCTTGTGGACACCGCGCGTCGCGTCGACGCGTGCCCAGACCCCTGCAACATGGCCCGACGGCGGTTGGGTCACTTTCTTGCCGGAGACCGGATCGATCATGACAATCCAAGGGAAGTACAGGGCGGTGTAGCCGCCGGGGGATTGGGGTGCGCCGATCGCGTCCTCGCCAGTTGCCCGCTCGGCGTTCGGCTTGTCGGTGCCGGTCTTGGGGTCGTCAGACTTGTCCGCGTCGCCTCCGTCGTCCGCTTTCACGCCGGTGGACTTTGGCGCGTCCGGCACGCCGGAAGTCGCCGCCCGGGTGAGGGCTCCGACGTCGTCCACCTTCTCCGGGGTGTCCATGATCGCCACGCGGTCCTGCCGCAAGGGATGCTCCACATGGGCCTGCAGCGCCGCGTACGCTTCGGCGTCGGCGTATCCGGGGGCGGCCACCATGGAGATGTCGTCGATCGCTTCGAACAACGTCACTCCGCTGGGCTTTGCGGCGGTGCCGGTGAGACTGCCGCCGGTACCGATGTTGACCACATAGCAGCGGCTGCCACCGTTGGCGAAGAATCCGAAGACGGCGTTGGACAGGGGTGTTCCCTGCGTGGACTTGCCGACGTATTGGTCCACGAACTGGGTCCAGTTGTCCAGAACCCTTGCTTCATCCGGAAAGGCCAGGGGGTCGGGGGAAACTCCTACAAAACCGGCAATGCTGGTACTGACCTGGCCGATCGATCGTGCACCGCTGGGCACTTCCTGTACATACACTCCCGGCGCTTGGTAATTCGCCATAGTGTGCTCCCTTTCACTCCCACCGGATGATGACCGGCAGGCTGCTCGTGTCTGCTGAGACTTCCCGTTCAGTGCCGCGGACTGCCACGACAAAGTGCTGGAGTTCGTCTGCCGAGGCCAGGACCTCGAAATGGCCGGTGGGATCGCTCACGACGGCGGCGGCGGACGAATGCGGGCGGATGTAGGCATCTGGGATGCCTTTGTTGTGGACGTCCACCAGCCGGCCGTGGATCCGGCGGGCCACTGTGGTGGAGGCGATGAGGGGTTCGGTGACCGGCGGGCCGAGGGGCTCGTCGAGACGTATCCCCACGGGGATGCGCACCAGGAAACCGAGGCCTTGGCGGATACCGGCATCGTATTCGTCCGGCTGGAATTCGCCACTGGAGACCACCGAGTACTGGGTGTTTTGCTCGAGGGCCAGCAGGAGTTTCTCCATGTTGTCCAGTTGCGTTGGGCCGTGGCACTCCACGGCCACTTTGAGCTCGAGGTCCAGCAGTGGGCCTTCACGTCGGGAGCGGCCCACCCTGTTCATAGCGACGGCGTGGACCGTGACAGGTGCCTCGGGGGATTGGCCGGTAGGTGGTTCGGAGCCGTCATCGAAGCGGACACGCTCGGGCGAAACGGCGTCAGAAAGTACCCCGAGGAGCTCGGTCAACGATGATCGCACAACACCCACGGTGACACCCCAGTCCACGAAGTGGTCCAGCACAGCCGATGTGCTCTACGTTACTCCCGCAGTGGCCTGCGAGTCACTGGGACCTCAGGAATAACTCCATTCGATGGTTCGGCTTTGGGGGTGGCATTACCGGGCCGCCACGGGTTCCTGATCCCGCCACCAGGCCACGGTTGCCGTCACCGAGTCCGCAAGCGGCGTCGGCTCGAGGCCAAGCTTGGCCTGGCTCGCGGTGGAGTCCATCACGAACGGCCGCTCGAACTGGTACAACATTTCGGCCAGCTCCCGCATGTCCGTGGAAAACAAGCCAAGGGTCCGGAGCAGCCAACCGGGAACAACACTTAGCTTCGGTTCCGGAACGCCGGCCGAGCGTGCGAAGTTTCCTGCGATTTCCCGCATTGTCATGGCGGGTCCCGTCGGGGCGTGTAGCACCGAGTTCCAGAGCTTGGGCTTTTGGGCGGCGCCGATCATGGCCGCGGCAAGGTCCGGGACGTAGGTGAAGGAATGGGGCTGATCGGCGTTTCCAAGGACCTGGACCGTTTTGCCTTTGAGGACCAGTGGAACCATGCGCTCGCCGGCATGCGCCAGGCGGGCCCGTGGCCCGAAGAAATCGCCTGCCACTACGCTGACCGTGTTGGCCGGGTGGGCTTGCCGTGCCTTCAAGAGCGCCGTCCGAATTCCGCGCTTACCGACAGCCGCCTCACGCGGGCTGTCCTCGGTGATGGTCTTGTCCGGCTCGCTGTACGAGTAGAGACTTTCCGGGAAGACGACGACGGCGCCTGCCGCCGCTGCGGCGTCCATCACCACTTTCTCTGCTCCAGGAAGTTCGGCCGCCCAGGCTTTGGCCCGGTAGGCAGAGCCGTGGATGCAGTGGAAGACGGCCGTGGCGCCGTCGAAGGCTTGTGCCAGCTTGGCCGGGTCCGAGACGTCCACGCGGAGCTTCTCGATCAGTGGATGGTCCGGGCCGCTGCCGGAACGCGTCAGGACGCGAACCTGCTCTCCATGGTCCGCGAGTTGCTCAGCAATGGTCCATCCGACAGGGCCTGCTCCAGTGACGACGTACATGGTGGTGCTCACTTTCTGATGGGAAGGGATTCGAGAGCGGTGCTCTCTGAATCCAGAATGCGTCCTCCTGGATTGCATGTCAAGAGCACTGCTCACATTTGTTGTCAGTGCTCTCACATGTGGCATGCTGGATGCATGAACCCCGCTCCCGCCGCAGCAGCCAAGCAATCGACGCCCCGCGAGCGCGCCCGGGCGCAGACTGTGGCGGACATCATCCGGCTTGGCCGCCAGCACCTTGCGCTGCATGGGGCCGCGGGTCTGTCGCTGCGGGCCGTGGCGCGGGATCTCGGCGTGGTTTCCTCTGCCGTGTACCGCTATGTGGAGAGCCGGGACGAACTTCTGACTCTTCTGCTGATTGACGCCTACGGTGAGCTGGGCGACGAGGTGGATGCCGCCGTCGACGCCCTCGCCGATGACGACTACCGCGGAAGGTTCCTGGCGCTCGGACGGGCCGTTCGCCAGTGGGCCCTGCGCGAACCAGCCAGTTATGCCCTGCTGTTCGGCAGCCCGGTGCCCGGGTACCAAGCACCGGCCGAGCGCACAACCGAACCCGGAACGCGCGTGATTTACCGGATGGTGGGAATCTTCGACGCCGCCCACCGCGCAGGTTCGCTGGCCGCCGAGGTGGTGCCCGCCGTCGTCGTTCCTCCTGCTCTTGCCGCAGACCTCCAGGCCATCCGGGCCGAACTGGGCCTCGCCGTTCCTGAGCCGGCCTTGGCCCGGGGTGTGCTGGTGTGGACATCGGTCTTCGGCGCGGTCAGCTTCGAGGTGTTCGGCCAATACGGGGCGGATACCTTCGCGGCCCGGGACGAACTGTTTGATCACCAGTTGGAGGTCCTGCTGGGGATCGTGGGGCTGTAGCCGCCGACGGTAGAGTAACTAGATGGCTCGCGGACTTGCTGACATCGGCGCGGAGGGCGTTTTGCTCGCCGGGGCGGGCCGCGCCATCCTGATGCAGATCGCCGATCCGGCGGTCGGCCACGGCGTCGCGGAGCACAGCAACTTCGCCGAACAGCCGCTGGACAGGCTCCGCGCCACTATGACGTACGTCTATGCCGTGGTCTATGGCACCGAGGAGCAATTGGCGGCGGTTCGCCGCGCCGTGAACCGTGCGCACGCACCCGTTCGGCGGGCGGCGGACGATTCGACCAAGGGGTACAACGCCTTCGACGCGCAATCCCAGTTGTGGGTGGTGGCAACCCTCTATGACACCGCCGTCACCGTGTACGAAAAAGTCCACGGAACGCTCGACGACGACACCGCCGATCGTATCTATCGTGAGTACGCGCAGATCGGGACAGCCCTCCAGCTGCCCCCCGAAGTCTGGCCAGAGGACCGCTCGGCCTTCGCCAGGTACTGGCAAGAATCGTTGGGGAAGCTGGAACCGGACGCGGCCGCTTTGAGGGTTGCCCGCGAACTCCTGTACCCCGTGAGTGGGCCGCTCTTGTTGCGCCTGAGCATGCCGTTGGCCCGTTTGCTCACCGCGGGACTGCTGCCGGAGCAGCTTCGGGAGGGTTTCGGGCTGCCTTGGAATGCGTGGCATCGCCGCGGTTTTGATGGCACCATGCGTCTCTTGGCTATGGCCTATCCCAAGCTGCCGGAGAAGGTCAGGCATTGGCCGAAGAACTACTATCTTGGCCAACTCGGCCCGGCCGGGAATCGCACGGGCCCGGCGAGGGGCGGCCAGCAGCACTCCGATGCGTGAACTCACCGCGGTAGAGGAACTTATCGATGGGAGTGCAAGCCGCTTCCTGGGCGGCGCTCCTGCCCGGGCCCTTCGGACCAAGCTCACTGAGTTCACTGTGTTCGGGCTCAAGCAAGCATGGGCTTGCATCTTTGGCGCTTCGCTCCTGGCCGTCATCTTCGGGGCCCACCTTTGGTACCCGGCCGATGCCGGCCTGGCCCGGAACGATTTCCTGACGATCGCCGCCATCGTCATCCAGATACTCATGGTCGCTACGAAGCTTGAGACCCTCCGGGAGCTGAGAGTGATTGTGCTCTTCCACCTGGTTGGGACGGTCATGGAGCTTTTCAAGACCGACGTCGGCTCGTGGTCCTATGAGGCCGAGGGCGTCCTTCGGGTCGGCGCTGTTCCGCTCTTCAGCGGCTTCATGTATGCCGCCGTCGGCTCGTACATGGTGCGCGTCTACCGCGTTTTTGACCTGCGCTTCTCCCGATACCCGAGGCGTTGGATCACTGCGATCCTGGCCATCGCCATCTACGTGAACTTCTTTTCGCACCACTACGTTGTTGATGCCCGCTGGGTCCTGCTGGCTGCCGTCGTCGTGATCTATGGCCGGTGCGTCATGTACTTCCGGGTGTTTCGACGCCGGTTCCGGATGCCGCTGATCGTGGCATTCCTGCTGGTTGCGCTCTTTATCTGGATTGCCGAAAATATCGCAACGTGGTCGCATGCCTGGCTGTATCCGAGCCAGTTGGATGGCTGGCACTTGGTGTCACCGGACAAGCTTGTCTCGTGGTTCCTCCTGATGATCATCTCCGTGGTGCTGGTGGCATGGGTCTACGAGCCGACGCCGCGTGACGGAACACCCGCCGTCGACATCGCCGGAACGCTGCAGAGTCGCCGGAGCGCTCACGCGAACCGGCACTGTTCCCGCGAGTTCGGCGTCGGCCCTCAACGGGCGTTCTCCCACGGCGAAATCGGCCAAAGATCACTGTGTTTCCGGGGTTCTGCGGCCCCTCGAAAGCAGAGTTGAGTGTAGTTGACTCAACTTTGGATTGACTTTGAGTGGGGCCTGAGTACAGTTGAGTGCAGAACGCTCAACTAGCCGAATGTTGAGTGCTCCCCGGCTCCACACCCTTCGCGGGTTGAGGAAGCGGGCGAAATCTCGATCGTCGGCCATTGAAAGGAAGCAACATATGTCACGCGCTGTAGGTATCGACCTCGGAACCACTAACTCCGTCGTCTCTGTTCTCGAAGGTGGCGAGCCCACCGTCATTGCCAACGCCGAGGGTGGCCGCACCACGCCGTCGGTCGTTGCATTCTCCAAGTCCGGTGAAGTCCTGGTTGGCGAAATCGCCAAGCGCCAGGCCGTCAACAACATCGACCGGACCATCGCCTCCGTCAAGCGCCACATGGGCACCGACTGGAGCGTTGCCATTGACGACAAGAAGTACACGCCGCAGGAAATCTCCGCGCGCATCCTCATGAAGTTGAAGAACGACGCCGAGTCCTACCTCGGCGAGAAGGTCACCGACGCTGTCATCACCGTCCCGGCCTACTTCAACGACGCCGAGCGCCAGGCCACCAAGGAAGCCGGAGAAATCGCTGGCCTCAACGTCCTGCGTATTGTCAACGAGCCCACCGCGGCTGCACTTGCCTACGGCCTGGACAAGGGCAAGGAAGACGAACTCATCCTTGTCTTCGACCTCGGCGGCGGAACGTTCGACGTCTCCCTGCTTGAAGTCGGCAAGGACGAAGACGGCTTCTCCACCATCCAGGTCCGCGCCACTGCCGGTGACAACCGCCTCGGCGGCGACGACTGGGACCAGCGGGTCGTCAACTACCTGCTGAACCAGCTCAAGGTCAAGGGCATCGACCTCTCCAAGGACAAGATCGCCCTGCAGCGCCTCCGCGAAGCCTCGGAGCAGGCCAAGAAGGAACTGTCCTCCTCCACCAGCACCAACGTTTCCCTCCAGTACCTCTCCGTCACCCCCGACGGCCCGGTCCACCTGGACGAGCAACTGACCCGCGCCAAGTTCCAGGACCTCACCAAGGACCTGCTGGAGCGCACCAAGAAGCCGTTCCACGACGTCATCACCGAGACGGGCATCAAGCTCTCCGACATCGACCACATCGTACTGGTGGGCGGCTCCACCCGCATGCCCGCCGTCTACGACCTCGTCAAGGAGCTCGCTGGCGGCAAGGAGCCCAACAAGGGCGTCAACCCGGACGAAGTTGTTGCCGTTGGCGCAGCACTCCAGGCCGGCGTGCTGAAGGGCGAGCGCAAGGACGTCCTGCTCATCGACGTCACCCCGCTGTCCCTCGGTATCGAAACCAAGGGTGGCGTCATGACGCACCTGATCGAGCGCAACACGGCCATCCCCACCAAGCGTTCCGAGACCTTCACCACCGCTGACGACAACCAGCCGTCCGTTGCCATCCAGGTCTTCCAGGGCGAGCGTGAATTCACCCGCGACAACAAGCCGCTGGGCACGTTCGAATTGACCGGCATCGCCCCTGCACCGCGTGGCGTGCCGCAGGTCGAGGTCACCTTCGACATCGACGCCAACGGCATTGTCCATGTCTCCGCCAAGGACAAGGGCACCGGCAAGGAGCAGTCGATGACCATCACCGGGGGCACCGCGCTGTCCAAGGAAGACATCGACCGCATGGTCCGTGAAGCCGAGGAGCACGCAGCCGAGGACAAGGCACGCCGTGAGGCTACCGACACCCGCAACACTGCCGAGCAGCTCGCCTACTCCGTGGACAAGCTCATCGCCGAAAACGACGACAAGCTGCCTGAAGAGGTCAAGACCGAGGTCAAGGCCGACGTCGACGCCCTCAAGAAGGCCCTCGAAGGCACCGATGACGCAGCAGTGAAGACCGCTTTCGAGAAGCTGCAGCACTCGCAGTCGAAGCTCGGCGAAGCGATCTACGCGCACGCCGGTTCCCCGGATGGTGCAAGCAGCGCTGCCGGTGCCGGGGGCGCTCACCCTGGTGCCAAGGCTGCCGACGAGGACATCGTCGACGCCGAGATCATCGACGAAGACGAAAAGAAGAAGTAACCATGCCCCACCACGGCAACGATGCAGAGCACTCACCTTCCAACAACGAGGGCAACGAGCAGCACAAGCCGGTCATCCGGGACAACCGCAAGGTTGACCCGGAGACCGGGGCCGCCCGCCACCCCCAGGGATCGGCAGCTGATTCCAACGCCGCTGCCGCCGAGGGCGACGCCCTGTCCCAGGCTGAGGAAATCCTCAACGGCATCGAGGTTCCGGCTGAAGAGTCGGTGGCCCCAGGTGCCGCAGCAGAAGCAGAGGCCGCGGAACTCCGCAACGACCTCCTGCGCCTGCAGGCCGAGTACGTCAACTACCGCAAGCGCGTGGAACGCGACCGAGCTGTCGCAGGGGAAATGGCCGTCATCGGCGTCCTGAACTCCCTGCTGCCGGTGCTCGACGACGTCGACGCCGCCCGCCAGCACGGCGACCTCGTGGACGGCCCTTTCGCCGCGATCGCCGCCAAACTGGAGAACGCGCTGAAGACGTACGGACTGGAGCGCATCGCGGAAACCGGTGTCGATTTCGACCCCACGATCCACGAAGCCCTCATCCAGCAGCCGGGCGAGGACATCGAAGTGGACACAGTCAGCCAAGTGCTGCGCTCCGGCTACCGCTCCGGCGACCGAGTGCTGCGTGCGGCCCAAGTGATCGTGGCTGTGCCGGCGTAGTCACCAAAGCCTTCGCGGATGAGGGGGCCCCGCCCCTACGCGTGGCGGCTAGGTCCTGCGGACCCAAGCCGCCAGGCTCCGGCAGGCCCGATGCCACTCCCGGGCCCCCTCATCCGCTACGGCTCAGCGGTAATCTCGCCGTAACGCCTTTGTTGATTTGAAAGGAAACGCCCTTGGCCAGCCAGGACTGGGTTGAGAAGGATTTTTACGCCATCCTTGGTGTCGCCAAGGACGCCTCTGACGTTGACATCAAGAAGGCGTACCGCAAACTTGCGCGGAAGTACCATCCGGATACCAATTCCGGGGATGTTGCTTCGGAGAAGAAGTTCAAGGACATCTCGGAGGCCTATTCGGTCCTTTCAGATGCCGAGGAACGTCAGCAGTACGATGCCATTCGTGCCATGGGCGGGGCACGCTTCGCGCCTGGTGCGGGACGCGGCGGGCCGGCCAATGGCGGCTTCGAGGACCTGTTCGGCGGACTTTTCGGCGGCGGCGCACGTCAGCCAGCCGGTGCCGGCGGTATCCCTCCCGAGTTCGCTGACCTGTTCGGCGGCGGTTTTGGCGGTGGACAAACCGGTTTCCAGCGCGCCCCGCAGAAGGGCAGCGACCGCACAGCGTCCACCTCGATTTCCTTTGCCGGCTCGATCCATGGCACCACGGTGAGCCTGCGCGAAAGCAACGGCAACGTCATCGAGGTCAAGATTCCCGCGGGCATCAGGGACGGCCAGAAGGTCCGTCAACGGGGCAAAGGCAATCCGGGTGCGGCAGGCAATGGGGACCTCATCATCACGGTGAACGTCAAGCCCCACGATTTCTTCATTCGCGACGGCGACAACATCCGCATCCACGTGCCGGTCACCTTCGCGGAGGCCGCCTTGGGTTCCAACATCCACGTGCCAACGCTCGACGGCGACAACGTCACCGTCCGCGTCCCGGCGGGCAACCCTTCCGGCCGCACGCTCCGGGTCAAGGGTCGCGGCGTCAAGACCCCGAAGGGCACCGGAGACCTGCTGGTGACAATCGACGTTTCCGTCCCGCACAACCTCAACAAAGAGGCCGAGGAGGCCGTCAAGGCATTCGCCGCGGCCACCGCCGACGCCGATCCGCGCCACGACCTGGCCGCCAGGGCCCGCTTGTAGCGGCAGCGACACACAGGAGGGACGTAGTCATGGGCATCGACATCAACCAGCCGATCTTCGTCATCTCCGTCGCGGCCGAACTGGCTGACATGCACCCGCAGACCCTGCGCCAGTACGACCGCCTCGGCATCGTGTCGCCGAGCCGTGCACCGGGCAAGTCCCGGCGCTACTCCCAGCGGGACATCGACCGCTTGCGTGAAGTGCAGCGGCTCTCCCACGAAGGCGTATCCCTCGAGGGCATCAAACGCATCCTCGATCTCGAAAACCAAGTGGCCGCGCTGCAGTATCGCGTGGCCGAGTTGAGCGAGGAATTGCAACGCCGGCGGGGCCCGGTGGAGGCCCGTATTTTCGCGGCAGGAGCAGCGGGCGACGTCGTCAGCCTGGCTCGCGGGCAGCGCCCCCGGGCGCGGTCCCAGGCAGTTGTGGTGTGGCGACCGCGTCCGGAGGAGTAGCCCTCTAGGCCTGGGGGAGGGTCGCCAGCAGCACGGGGCTGCTTTGATCGGCCCAAGTACCCCTCAGGTCAGCAGCAGCATCCGAACCCTGTGTCCCCAGATCCAGGACACGGTTCACCAGCAGTGTGAGCTCACCGGCGTCGATGCTTGTGATGGTGTCCTGGGTGATCGGGGCTCCTGGGCTCAGCACGGGGACTTCGCTACCAGGCGTTCCACTGCTGGGCGGGGCGGAGCCGTCGTTGGTGAACCACGTCTGGGCGGGCAGATACTTTTCAATGAGTTCCAATTTGCTGGGTCGCAGGGTCGCTCTGTGGATGATAGCCATGCGGTAGAGCCTAGTTGGCAAGTGCGGGTGCGGAGACTGAGCCCGGGGTCCAGCGCAGGTGCGTGTTGCCGGCGTCCGACTCGGGCTCTTTCAAGAGTGAAAGCCGGGGCCTCACGGCATCTGTGCGGGAGCTCGGCGGTTTCCGTCGGCCCGCCCGGAACTGTGGCACCCATTGCGCTCCGGGGCCCTGGTATTCCTGCTCGGCCGCGGCGTGGAGTGTCCATTGGGGGTCGAACAGGTGCGTCCGGCCAAGGGCCACGAGGTCTGCCCGTCCTGCAAGGAGGATCGAGTTGACGTCGTCGAAGCTGGAGATGGCGCCGACGGCGATGACGGCTGCTCCCGCCGGTGCTGCAACTTCCTGCCGGATGCGGTCGGCGAAAGGGGTCTGGTAGCTGCGGCCGAAAGCCGGTTGTTCTTCCTTGGCGACCTGGCCGGTGGAGACGTCGATGCCCGCTGCGCCGTGGGCCACGAATGCCCGCGCGATGCCGAGCGAGTCATCCGAGGTGTTGCCGCCTTCGACCCAGTCCGTCGCGGAGATGCGTACCGTCACCGGCTTGCTGGAAGGCCAGGCCCCGCGGACGGCGTCGAACACTTCCAGGGGGAACCGCAGGCGGTTCTCCAAGCTGCCGCCGTATTCGTCCGTCCGGAGGTTGGACACCGGCGAAAGGAAAGAGGAGAGCAGGTAGCCGTGCGCGGCGTGGAGCTCGAGAAGATCAAAGCCTGCCTGCTCGGCCCGGCGGGTCGCATCCACGAACTCGGCTTTGATGGCCTCCATGCCTGCGCCGTCGAGTTCCACAGGCGTCTGGTTGCGGGGACCGTAAGGCAGGGCCGACGGCCCGACGACGTCCCAGTTGCCGGATGCGAGCGGCTCGTCAATGCCTTCCCACATCAGCCGCGTGGAGCCCTTGCGGCCGGAGTGTCCAAGTTGCGCGCCGATCTTCGCCGTCGAGTTGGCATGGACGAAGTCCACGATTTCCCTCCAGCTGTCGCGTTGGCCGTCCGTGTACAGGCCGGTGCAGCCGGGGGTGATCCGCCCGGTCTCGGAAACACACACCATTTCGGTCATGACCAGTCCGGCGCCGCCAAGTGCCTTGGAGCCGAGGTGGACTTTGTGGAAGTCACCGGGGATTCCGTCGACCGCGGAGTACATGTCCATGGGGGAGACCACAATGCGGTTCTTCAGCTCCAGTCCGCCGATCCGGAACGGCTGGAACATGGCCGGGGCGGTCTCTGCCAGTCCTTGGGATTTCGCGAAGTTGCGGTCCACAGTGTCGGCGAATTCCGGGTCGCGCAGCCGCAGGTTCTCCTGGGTGATGCGGCGGCTCCGCGTGAGGAGGTTGAAAGCGAACTGCGTGGGGTCCTGCTCTTTGTATTGGGCGATCCGCTCGAACCATTCGAGTGAAGCCTGGGCAGCGCGCTGGGTGGAGGCCACAACCGGACGCCGCTCGGTTTCGTAGGCGGACAGTGCGGATTCCACATCCGGGTGCTCGTGCAGGCATGCGGCGAGTGCCAGGGAGTCCTCCATGGCCAGTTTGGTGCCGGAGCCGATGGAGAAGTGTGCGGTGTGGGCCGCATCGCCCAGCAAAACCACGTTGCCGTGGCGCCAGCTTTGATTGCGCACGGTGGTGAAGTTGAGCCACTTGGAGTTGTTGGACAGGACTTCGTAGCCGTCGAGTTCCTCGGCGAAGATGGAACGGATCTTGCTGATCGCCTTCTCATCGGACACGCCTGGCGGGAAGACCTCGGCTGCGGTCTCGTCGAAGCCGGCAGCGCGCCACACGTCCTCGTGCATTTCGACAATGAACGTGGATCCTTCGTCGGAATAGGGGTAGCCATGGATCTGCATGACTCCCCATTCGGTCTCTTTGACGAAGAACTTGAAAGCTTCGAAAACCTGGTCCGTGCCCAGCCACATGAACTTGTTGGGCCGCAGGTCCAGGCTTGGAATGAAGGAGTCCGCGTATTTGGCGCGGATCTGGGAGTTGATGCCGTCCGCTGCGAGGACCAGGTCATAGCTGGCCTCGAGTTCCTCAACGGGCGGCGCAAGGGTCTGGAAACGCAGGTCGACGCCGAGCTTGGCGCACCGGCGCTGAAGCAGTTCTAGGAGTTCCTTGCGGCTCATGGCCGCGAAGCCCTGGCCGCCCACCGTCACCGTTTCCCCGCCGAAGTGGATGTCGATGTCGGACCAGCGTGCGAAGCGCCGGCTCATGTACTCGGCCACGACCGCGTCGGCGTTGCCGATGCCGCCGAGCGTCTCATCGGAAAATACGACGCCGAAACCGAAAGTGTCGCTGGCGGCGTTGCGTTCCCAGAGGGTGATCTTGTGCGACGGGTCGAGTTGCTTCATCAGTGCCGCGAAGTACAGGCCGCCGGGGCCGCCGCCTACGATTGCGATTTTCATGCTTTTTGCTCCTTCTCAGGCCTGGCCCAGGCCTGCGCCGGCAAGCTGTTCGGGGTCGTTGTTGATGCGGTCGCGCAGCTTGAAATGCTGCAGCTTGCCGCTGGGGTTGCGGGGGAGTTCGTCGACGAACCGGATGTCCCGCGGATACTTGTAGGGGGCGATCGTCCGTTTGACGAAGTCCTGGATTTCCTTGCGCTTGGCGTCGTCGCCCTTGACGCCTTCGCGCAGCACGATGAAGGCACAGACCACGCTGCCGCGTGCCTCGTCGGGCCGGCCGATAACGGCGTTCTCCACCACATCCGGGTGCAGGTCGATGGCCGTTTCCACCTCAGGGGCACCGATGTTGTAGCCGGAGGAGACGATCATGTTGTCCGATCGGGCCTGATAGGTGAAGTACCCGTCCTCGTCTTTCGTGAAGGTGTCGCCGGTGACGTTCCAGCCGTTGACCACATAGTTCGATTGCCGTGGGTCGTCCAGGTAGCGGCATCCGGTGGGGCCGATGACGGCGAGCCGGCCAATCTGCCCTGGTCCTAGTTCCAGGCCCTCGTCGTCGAGGATGGCTGCCCTGTACCCGGGAACGGCCCGGCCGGTGGTTCCGGGCCGGATGTCGTCCCCGGACGCGGAAATGAACACGTGCAACAGCTCGGTGGCTCCGATGCCGTTGACGAGCCGGAGGCCTGTGGCCTCCCGGACTGCCTCCCACGTTTCCTTGGGCAAGTGTTCGCCCGCCGAGACCGCCACACGGAGCCCGCGGAGCAACGATCCGCGGCCCTCCTTGAGGATGGCGCGGTAGGCGGTGGGTGCGGTGAAGAGGATGGTGGCCCCGGCAGCGGCAGCACTCTCGGCAAGTTCCACGGGGGTGGCCCGTTCGGTCAACAGCGAGGATGCACCGAACCGCAGCGGGAAGACCACCAGCCCGCCGAGGCCGAACGTGAAGGCGAGGGGCGGTGAACCGGCAAACACGTCGTCGGCCGTTGGCTGCAGAATGTGGCGTGCGAACGTGTCGGCGTTCGCGAGGATGTCCCGGTGGAAATGCATGGTGATCTTGGGCGTTCCCGTTGTGCCCGACGTCGGGCCGAGCAGCGCGACGTCGTCGGCTAAGGTGGGCACGGCTGTGAACTCGCCGCTCTTGGCGGCCGCGCGGGACGTGAGGTCGCCGGCGTCGTCGGAGCCGTAGGAGAGGACAACGGTGTCCTCTCCTGCCGCCGCGAGCAGTTCGTCCATGAACCGGTGGTCCGAGATGGCCACAGTGGGACGCGTGAGGCCGATAAGCGTGCGGACCTCGCTGGAACGCAGCATCGGCATGGTGGTGACGACGACGGCTCCGGCTTTGAGTACGCCAAGCCAGGCTGCAACGATCCAGGGATTGTTCGGCCCGCGCAGCATGACGCGGTTGCCGGGCAGCACTCCGAAGTCCTCGGTGAGGACCTGGGCGACCTGGTTGGCGCGCTGCTGCAGTTCACCGTAAGTCCAGACCGCGCCGTCCGGGGTTCGCAGGGCGGCCTTCTCGGCACCATGGTTTGCGACGGCGTCGTCGATGAGCACCGCTGCTGCGTTGAGCGTCGCCGGGTACTGGAGTTCCGGCAGGGTGAATTCGAGGGTCGGCCACGTGCCGGCCGGTGGCAGATGGTCGCGGGTGAAGGTGTCCACGTGGGCTGATCTCAACATTGTCATGGCCACTCCTTTCAGTAATACGGCGGAAAAGTAGAAAGTGTTCAGGAGCCGGCGCGGATCATGCCTTCCTGGGCCACTGTTGCCAGCAGGCGTCCTTGCCTGTCGAAGAAACGGCCCGTGGCCAGCCCTCTGTTGCTTTGCCCGGACACGGCCTCCTGGGCGTACAAGACCCAGTCGTCAGCGCGGCCGTCCCGATGGAACCACATGGAATGGTCCAGGCTGGCCGTGGCGAGCCCGGGACTGGACCAGTGGAGCCCGTTCACCCTGAGCAGGGGCTCAAGGATGGTGTAGTCGCAGACGTAAGCCAGTGCCGCCCGGTGCAGATCGGCAGTGGCGTGTTCGTCACCAGCGTCGGGAAGTTGCTCGAAAGCCTTCACCCAGATGGCCTGGTGCGGCACGGATTCACCTTCCACCTGCAGATATACCGGCCCGGGAATGTGCCGCATATCGAAGCTGCGCTTCGAGGACCAGTACTCGGCAGCCGGCCCATCGACGCCCTGCAGCACCTCGGCGGCGCTGCGGAGGGATTCGGGTTCGACGGCGGACGGCGCCTCGGGCTGGAAGTCAGGGCCGTCTTCGGGCACCTGGAAGGAACCCATCGCCGCGTACACGGTCTTGCCGTTCTGGTATCCACGGACGCTGCGTGTCGAGTATCCACGACCGTCGCGGAGGCGTTCAACTTCGTAGCGGACCGTGGCCCCGATCTCCACGGGGCGCATGAAGTAGCTGTGCATGGAATGCAGCGAACGGTCGTCGTCGACCGAGCGCATCATCGCTGCCGCGGCCTGGGCCACCATGTCTCCACCGTAGGCTTTGGGCCACGGAACGTACTGCGAGGTGCCTTCGTAGGCTTCGTCGTGGATCTGGGCCGGGACGGCCGTCAGCGCGATGGCTTTGAGGAACGTCTCCGAGGTCAGGATTCCCGTGGACATGTCCATCAGGCCCTGCGGAAACCGGCGAGGGTCTCGTCCGCAACATCCTCCAGGTTGACCACCAGGTTCTCGGGGGTGCGTGCGGTCAGCCAAACGAGCTCCTCAGTCACGGACATGTTGGCTTCGACGTGCGGCATGAACGGCGGGACGAACACCCAATCGCCGGTCTTCATGTCCAGGAACTCGGAGTAGTTCTCGCCGAAGTAGATGCGTCCATTGCCGCGAAGCACGTAGCCGCCGGTTTCCGCTTCGCCGTGGTGGTGCGGCAGGGAGCGGTAGCCGGGGACGTTGGAGACCTGCCCGAACCAGATCTTGGTGGCCGGCGTGTGCTGGATGCTGACGCCGGAGACGCGGACGCAGTCGCCGGACTGGGCCGTGTTGGTGTCCTCTTCGCCGGCGCGCGTGACGACGGGAACCACTTTGCCGTCGGGCTGGGCGTAGATGGAGTTGTCGCCTTCGGTACGGTACTCGGTGGTGGTTTCGCTCATGATGCTCACTCCTTGGAAGTGCTTGTGGATGCGGTTGTCGTCTTGGGTGAGTCGGCTGCGTGGATCCGGACGGTGTTTTCCAAGCGGCCGATGCCGACGATCTCGGTGGTGAGGACGTCGCCGTCGTTCAGGAACCGTGGGGGAGTCATGCCCATGCCCACTCCGCCCGGGGTTCCGGTGAGGACCAGGTCGCCGGGGCGCAGGACGGTGAACTGGGAAATGTAAGAGAGCAGGCGGGCCGGGCCGAACACCAAGGTGCTGGTGTTCCCGGACTGCACCGGCTCGCCGTTGACATAACCGCGGACCTCGAAATCGCCGTCGACCTCGTCCGCGGTCACCATGACCGGCCCCACTGGGGTGGTTCCGTCGAACGCCTTGCCTTGGAACCACTGGAGGGTCCGGTTCTGCCAATCGCGCATGGAAACGTCGTTGGCCACCGTGTATCCCGCGATAGCCTTCCGCGCTTCGTCTTCGTCTGCGCGGAACAGTTTGGAGCCGACGACGACGGCCAGCTCGGCCTCCCAGTCGACCTTCGCGCTGCCGTGGACATGGATGGTGTCAGCCGGGCCGGTGAGGGTGTCCGCGTACTTCGCGAAAAGCGTGGGGTATTGAGGCAACTCGCGGCCCATCTCCTGGATGTGGTCGCCGTAGTTCAGCCCGCAGCAAATGACCTTCCCGGCCCGGGGAAGCAGAGGTGCCAGCTCGCTAGCGGGTGTAGAAACGGCTGCCGCTCCGGAGGTTGCAACGAGGGCGGCTTCGACGAGCGCGCGCCAGTCCCGGACTGCAAGGAGGGCTCCGACGTCGTTGGCCGGCAGCGGAACGTAACTGTTCCCGCCCGTGGCGAGCGCCGCCGTCGTGCCCCCGTCGGCTGTCCGCAAGGTGGCCAGCTTCATGGTTTATGTCCCTTCGTTTCCCAGCAGTTCCTACATTCTTCCCGATGTGTCGACTTTTTTACGATCGTCACATATGCTCAATGTAGCACGGCGGGGAATGATCTGCACAGGGTTTTTTCGAACATGCCGCAGCTGCCATCACGAGGAGGAACAACATGAGCCATAAGACCGTCAATCCCGGGTCGCTCCCGAAGCCGTCAGGCTTTGCCCACGGAATGCTCGCGGGAAACACCTTGTTCCTCGGCGGGCAGACGGCCCTGGACAAGGACATGAACATCGTTCCCGGCGGGATCGTAGAACAGTTCACACAGGCTTTTTCCAACGTGCTGACCACCCTGCGCGAGGCCGGCGGATTACCCGAGGACCTGGTCAGTGTGACCATCTACCTCACCGACGTGGACGACTACATGGCCAACGGCCGCGAGATCGGACGAATCTGGCGCGAAATGGCCGGATCCGAGTATCCCGCCATGGCTGGAATCGGCGTCACGCGGCTTTGGCAGAAGGAAGCCCTCATCGAGATCCAAGGCATCGCCGTCATTCCGGGGCGCTAGCCCAGGGCGCAACATTCAAGAAAGTTTCGAGCAAAGGAGACAACGATGTCACAAAGCTTCGACCTGATTAAGAACCGCGAGCGCGGACTCAAACGCGAACTCACCAGTCCCCAGCTGACCATGATCGCGCTGGGCGGCGCGATCGGCACCGGGCTCTTCCTCGGAAGCAAGTTCGCAATATCCTTCGCCGGGCCCAGCGTCTTGCTGAGCTATGCAATCGGTGGCCTGATCGCCGTGATGCTGATGGGCGCGCTGGCTGAGATGACCGTGGCGCATTCGACCACGGGGTCCTTCGGGGCTTTCGCCGAGCACTACATTTCGCCCCTCGCGGGATTCCTGGTGAAGTACCTCTACTGGTCCTGCGTCGTGCTGGCCGTAGGCACTGAGGTCCTCGCGATCGGGGACTACATGAAACTGTGGTTCCCCGGAGTTCCCCCGTTGGTTTGGATCCTGCTGTTTGCCGGGGTTCTCATCGCCGTCAACATGTTCAACGTCAAGGCCTTCGGCACCCTTGAGTACTGGTTCTCCAGCATCAAGGTGTTCGCCATCCTGGGATTCATCCTCCTTGCCGCCATTCTGGTCTTTGGAAAGGGGGAGGCCGGCTACGGCATCCGCAACTACACTGCCGAGGGCGGGTTCTTCCCCAACGGGGTGTCCGGCATGTGGGTTGCCGTGATCGTCGCGATCTTCAGCTATCTCTCGGTGGAGATGATCGCGATTGCTGCGGGTGAAGCGAAGGATCCGGGAACGGCGGTCAAGAAGGCGTTCAAGGTCACCGTATTCCGTCTCTTTCTCTTCTACATCCTGACCCTGGCGCTGATCCTGGCCATTGCGCCCGTCAGCCAGATCCTCGCCGGAAACAGCCCCTTCGTTACCGTCATGCAGGTCATCGGCATTCCGTTCGCAGACTCTGTCATCAACGTCGTGGTGATTGTGGCTGCTCTTTCAGCGATGAATTCGCAGCTCTACATCTCCACCCGCATGATGTTCAGCTTGTCCCGGGCAGGCCAGGCGCCCGCCGTGTTCGGACGGCTCCACAAGAACGGATCCCCGGTCAACGCGCTGATCCTCTGCACAGGTGGAATCGCGGTCGCGGCATGCGTCTACGCCATGAACCCGGACTCGGGCTTCACCTTCATGATGGCGTTGTCGATGTTCGGGGCCATGGCAACGTGGCTCATGATCTTCGTAACCCACTTGGCATTCCGACGCTCAGTGAAGCGTGACGGGACAGCCCTGTCATACAAGCTTCGGCCCTACCCGGCGGCGTCCTGGGGCGGAGCCATCCTCATGGTTGCCATCATGGTCACGACGCTCTTCGTCGAGGCCTTCCGGATGACATTGATCTTCGGGGTCCCGTTCGCCATTTGCATAGTCGTCCTCTACTTCGTCTTGAAGAGGGGCCGCCAGGGCGCCCCTTCGGGAACTGCAGAGTCCGACGTCGCCGGTACCGCAACCGGTGACAAAGGCGCCTCCGCCGGGTCCGTCGTCGTCGGGGCCGGCTCCGACGCGACCGGAACCTGAAAGGGCGGCGCCCTCCTAGGGTAGGGGCGCGCACCCCTTTGGGCGTGGGGAGGACCGGCCGTATTGCGGCCGGTCCTCTCGTGCTCCGTGGACTCGCGCGCTAGGCGCTAAGGCGCCACCAGATCGATGGTGCCGTGGATGAGCTCGTGCGCATAGGCTGCCGCGAGGGGCGCGGCAAGGCGATGAACCGCCTGGAACGTCTCGCGAACCGCCGGGCCGTGCCAATCCTTCGGGAGATATTCCATCGGCAGGTTCGGGTCCCGGTATGGGAAGCGCCGCCACAGCGTCAGCATGGGAATGTAGTAGCGGAAAGCATCCCGGCGCAGCTGGGCCGTCGAGTTGGTCAGGGCGGCCTCGGGATCATCTCCTAGCAGTCCGGCCCAGAGATCTCCGGCCCCTTCGTAGAGATCCAAGAACTCGGCGAATTGCTCGTCGATGGCCTTCAGATCCCACCATGCGGCCACCTTTGGCCGCATGGGGCCCTCAAACAGGTAGTCGCCGCGGAAGAAGTCCACAAACTGGATGAGACCGCGCGAAGCAAGCCGCTCCCGGGCCTGGTCAAGGACTTGGGCCGGCGCTATCCATACCCCCGATGCCACGGACCCAAAACCGAGCCCGGACAGCTCGGAACGCAGTTGGTGCCGGCGGTTCCGCATTGACTCGGGGACGGAGAACACCGCGAGGATCCAGGATTCCAACTGGGGGGAGCGATCGGCGGCGAAGATCCTCCTGTCGCCCTCGCGGAAGACGTCCAGAACGGTGTCGGACAGTTCGTATTTGGCGACGCCGTCCTGGCGGACACTTTTGAGGACACCCTTGGCCTTCAGCCGCGAGACTGAGGATCGGACTCCCGGCGCGTCGTAGCCGAGGTCGCCCAGCATGGAAATCAGTACGGAAACAGGGAGGGCATCGCCTGAACTGCGGCCGTAGAGCCCATAGATGGTGACGATGAGCTGCTGGTGGCGCACCGGAGGAGTGGGCATGTCCATCACGTTTCAGAGCCCCGATTCCATTCCACAATTCTGTCGATGCTTGCCTGCATCACTGGCGGCGCTTCCTTGCCCTCCACGGGTCCCCTTTCGGGGACGTTGTAGTGCTCTGGCCGCGTTCAATTGTATACATCAAGTGACGGCCGTTCGGAACTTGATATGCCGAAGGAGGTGGGCTTGTTTACGTGCGCGCCCAAGGACTCACACGTCGCGTCCAGCCAGGCGACGGTTAAGCCTGTCCACTTCGTCCAAGACTTCGGTCGCTGCCCATGCACGATTCCGTTGAGACTGGGTGATCTGCGTCAGAATCCCGGCGTTGGTCAGCCTGTCCAGGACCCTGTAGATGGATCGCTCTTCGATGCCTGCGATGTATGCGGCGCTGTGTGCTTCGAACACTGGCCGCTCCAAGAGCCAAGGAATGATCTTCTCGTCTGCGGAGCCCTTTCGGGGCCGGGCTGCCTCCATCCATGCGGCCGGGAGGGCGTCGAGGGACGCCACTGACTCACGGGCCGCTTTCGCTGCGCGGAGTGAGGATTTGGCCAAGTACAGCACGAACGGATCTGCGTCGCCATTGCGGTAATTGTTGAGCAAGGAAAAGTAGCTCTCTACGTCCGCAACCATGGCCGAAGCGATTGGTATTACGGTGTTTTTGGTCAGCCCCCGCCGACGGGAGATGGCTCCGATCAGCGCCCGGCCAATACGACCATTGCCGTCGGTGAACGGGTGGATGGATTCGAAATGTGCGTGCGCAATAGCGGCTTGCGCCATGATTGGGACGTCTCGCCGGGCGCAGAACGCCATGAGATCGTCCATGAATCCGGGGACGAGCCCTGCGGGCGGTGGCACATGAATGGCCCCTCGAGGTGAGTAATCGCTTCCGCCGATCCAGTTCTGAACGTCGCGGTACGAACCGGCATGCCTACCGTCCATGGGGTCGTCCTTCATGAGCGTTTTGTGCGCGGCAAGTATGGCCTCCAGCCTGACCTCACCAGTGGTGCCGGCATCGTTGATCATGCTCTGGACGGCTTCAGCGGCAGCCACCATCGAGTTAGCCTGGTCCGTTGCCTTCAGCCCGATCATGGCGCGTGCGTAGTCATTTCGGTTGGCGTCGACGTGCTCGATCTTGGATGAAGAAACCGCCTCGCTGCGAAGGAGAAATCCGCTGACGGCCGTCATGCGGGTGCCGGCTGTTACATCCAAAGATGCGATGGCAACTGCAGCCTCTTCGAGCGCCACGATGGTTTCACGTCCTGGCTCGAACCAGAGATCCGCTATGAGCGGTGGCAGCGACACCTCTACCTCTGTGAACTCCCGATCCTCGCGGGGCGGTCGTCCGGATGACTTCCATGGCACAATCTTGCTTCCGTGCGCGGGCCAAGTAGCCATGTAGCCTCCTGAAAACCGTGAATTAGTGGCTCGTTATTCACATTTTATGGCAAAAAAGTGAGTAATAGCGATCTTGGTCGTCATTTCTCACACGGAGAAGCCCTACTCCGCGAACAGCCCCGCCAGGTCCTCCGCCGTCAGAGCACCGCCGGCCAGGGCATCGCCTTCCATGACATCGGCGAACAGCTGTGACTTCTTGGCCTTGAGCGCCATGACCTTTTCCTCGATGGTGTCCTTTGCCACTAGGCGGTAGACCATTACGTTCCTGGCCTGCCCGATCCTGTGGGTCCGGTCCACGGCTTGTGCCTCGGAGGCCGGGTTCCACCATGGATCCAGCAGGAATACGTAGTCGGCCTCTGTCAGGTTCAGGCCGAACCCGCCGGCTTTCAAGGAAATGAGGAATACGGGCGCTGCGCCGTTCTTGAATTCGCTCACGACGTCGGCCCGGTTCCGGGTGCTGCCGTCGAGGTAGCAGAACTCCGTACCTTCTTCCTCAAGACGCTGGCGGACCTTGCCCAGGAATCCAGTGAACTGGCTGAAAATGAGCGCCCTGTGCCCCTCGGCGACGATGTCCTCAAGCTGCTCGAACAGCACGTCCAGCTTGGACGAGCGCACAGCGGACAGGGATTCATCCACCAGGGAAACGTCCAGGCTCAACTGCCGGAGCAAGGTGAGCGACTGGAAGATCGTGAAGCGGTTCTTGTTGACGTCGTCGATGAGCCCAAGGATCTTCTGCCGCTCACGCTGCAAGTGGGTCTGGTACACCTTTTGGTGCCGTGGGTTGAGGACCACTTCCAGCACTTGCTCCTGCTTGGGCGGCAGGTCCTTGATGACCTGCTCTTTGGTGCGGCGCATCATGAGCGGACGGACCCGACGGCGGAGCTTGGCGAGCTGGGCTTTGTCGCCGTTCTTTTCGACCGGCTTCTGGTAGTACTCCGCGAAGCGGCGCGGGCTGGAAAACAGCCCGGGCGCCACGATGGAGGTCAGCGCCCAGAATTCCATGAGGTTGTTTTCCAGCGGCGTTCCCGTGATGGCCAGCTTGAAAGATGCCGGGAGTTTCCGGGCGCATTGGTAGGCCTTGGACTGGTGGTTCTTCACGAACTGGGCTTCGTCGAGCATGAGCCCGGCCCACGCCTTGGCGGCATAGGCCTCGTAGTCGATCCGGAACAGCGCGTAGGAAGTGATCACGACGTCGGTTCCGGCCATGGCTTCCTGTGGATCCGTGCCGCTCTTGGCGAAGGTCTCTCCGATGGTCTTCATGCTTAGACCAGGCGCGAATCGTTGCACCTCGGCGGCCCAGTTGCCTACCACGCTGGTGGGGGCGACTACCAAGAAGGGAGCACCACCCGAACCCGCCTTGCCGAAGTCGGCGACGCCAACCCCACCGGAAGCAGACGCGGCCTCCTCCTTCGCCGCGCACATCAAGGCGATCGCCTGCACAGTCTTGCCGAGGCCCATGTCGTCGGCCAGGACTCCGCCCAGGCTGTGCCGGTACAGGAAACTCAACCAGTTGAAGCCCTCCAGCTGGTATGGACGGAGCTCAGCGTCAAGCGAGCCCGGCAGCGGTAGCCCGGTCACGCCGTCGTCGAGCAATCCGCCCACGGCCTCGCGCCATGCGGCCGCCTGCTCGTCAACAATCCCTAGCTGCGCGAGCTCATCCCAGAGCCCGGCCTGGAAGCGGCTGATCTGTAGGGTGCCGTGTCGGTCCGGGTTGTCCTGCAAGGACCTGGCCTCGTCGATGAGCGCACGGAGTTGGTGCAGCTCGGGTAGGTCCAGCGAGAAGTAGGCGCCGCTTGGCAGGAGCATGCGGCTCTGGCCCGCGGCGAGGGCGGAAAACACTGCGGCGAAGGACACCGGTTCGCCCTCGAGCGTGATGACGATGCCGAGATCGAACCAGTCGCGGCTGTCCGTCGCCTTGGTCGAAATGGAGACAACGGGGGCCTCGGTGGCTTCGCGGTAGTCGGCGATCTCGCCTGAGGTGTCCACGACGACGTCGGGCAGTTCCCGGAGCCGGGGCAGTACCTCCTCGGTGAAGGCCAGCGTGTCCAGCCCGTCTAGCGCCACCGAGGCCGCCAGCCGCGGGGCTCCCCATCCGCCGCTCGAGGATTCGCCCAGCGCGCCAACCGTGTCCCAAGGCCGGCCTAGGATCTCCAGGATCCGCGCTTCCTCGGCGTCGTCGCGGTAGCCGTGATCGTCCGGGTGCCGCCAGAGGGGCTGGGCAGTCACGAGCTTGCCGGCCTTGTAGTGCCACTCCCAATGCAACCTCACCCGGTGGTCAGCGCCGTAGTTTGCCAGCAGGGACAGCGTGGGCACGGCGAGGACCGGCAACTCCACGGAATGGTCCGCCGCCGTAACCCGGGTGGACTGCTTGAGCTTCGGAAAGAACGCCGTGAGGAATCGTTCTTCGTCCTCGGCCGGGATCTGGAGCCGGGACGCGCCCATGACGAAGTCCAGGAGTTCCTGCGACTCGCCGCCCTCCAGCGGGGCTAACGTGATGAGATTCTCGGGGGCCGAAACGCCGGGCAGATGCCCCTCGCCAGGGCCAGTGAAGAACAAGCCATGCGCCGGGCGGCCGATCAAGCCCAAGGTCGCCGGATCAAGGGCGTTCCCGCCCAAGGTCACCGACGGCGCCAGCTGCAGCCCGTCGTCGGGCCGGCTGAGGTCAAGCCCGACGACGGCGGGCTCCGCGGCAATGCGGACAGGTTCAGCACCGCCGGAGTGGATGAGCGCGACCCCCACTTTTGCGGCTTCGGCCAGAAGGTTCCACAAGTTCTTGCCAGCGAATTCATTGAGCAACATCCACATGCTGGACGTGAGCTGCCGGTAGTCCGTGGTGGAATGCGCCGCAAGGAAGTTCTGCATCCAGTCGATGTGGGCTTCGTTGAATTCGCGCTTGTAGCTGAGGTAGTTCAGGTTGGTCCAGGAGACGTCGCCGCGGATCCACTTGCCCTTGGCTCCCATCATCACCGGGCGCGCCTTGAGCTGGCGCACGCTTCGGAGAGGATCGCGCCGGCCTGTGTAGGAGAAGTGCGGGGCAGGCTCTTCCACCTCGAACGCCAGCGCCAAGGGGAGGCCTTGGCCTTGCGGGGCGGTTCCCGGAGTGGCGATGAGCTTGCTGAGGGCCTGTTCCCACGCCGGCCGCTGCACCGTTCCGCTGGTCTGGGCCGTCTGTCCGAACGCGGGGGCGCTGAGCAGCTGAGCCCTCACGGCAGGATGGTCCTCGGCGGCGAAGAGGAGGGCCGCCACGTGTTTGCAGTCTTTGCGGACGGGGCAACTGCACACCCCTACGGTGCAGCTCCAGCCGCCGGGCTTGCGGACCAGTTTGGCCGACGTCGAATACGCTGATGGGCCACTGCCCCGGACCTTGCCCATCATCAAACCTGTGGCCGAGTCGAAAGTGATGCTGCTGACCCGGCTTCCCATGGCATAGGCGAGGCCGGCCGCCAAGGAGCGGTCGTTAATGGCGGGTGTCTGAATCGCCAGTTCCCAGGAGTCGTCTGAGTGGGAAGGCATTCTTTGGGGCTACTTTCGGCAGGAGGCTATCTATGAATCCTAGTCAGCCGCGAGCGGCGCTGAAACTTTGCCGGACGTTCACCTCGGCCTAGCCTGCCCGACTACCGCCCCCGCGTACGTTGAAAGGGTCCGGAGAGCACAAGCTTCCTAGCAGTGAGGAAATCCCATGACCAGCATTGAGAACCCCGTCATTCTGACGAAGGACAGCATCGAGGCCGCCAACGCAGACGTTGTGGACGCGAACGTCACCGTGGTCAACGAGATGTACGAGGAGCTCCTCAACCATGAGGAAATCGCTACCAACGCGCTGCGCAGCTACTTTGTGGACTACTACCTGACGCAGGCACTGGCCGGCGGCTTCGCCCAGTACGTATTCACCGTCCCGGAGCGCGAAGAGGTGGACACGTTTGTCCGCGAAGGCCTCGAAGCCATGGGCGCCACCGGCCACCTTGAGCTGTTCAACCGCACCGCAGCAGCATTCGACGCCCTGTCCGAGGACGACGCAGAGGCGTACCTGGACGGCGACCTTGACGAGTCGGAAGTGGCAGCGGAAGCCGTGGCCGAACTCGAAGCCCTCGACGGTGAATTCGAATCCCTCCTGGAGACCGAGGACATCATCGAACTCAACGCAGCGTGGCTCCGCAGCCAGGATGGCGTCCTCTACCTGGACGAAGAGCAGCGCAAGGCCCACATCGCCGAGCGCGTCGCCCTCATTCCGAACCTCGAAGAGCGCCAGGCCGAGGCCGCCGAAGCCGAACTCGAAAATGCCCCTGAATTCGAGCTCATCATCCGTGAACTGTGCGACGTCGCCGGCTACGAGCTGGAGAAGATCACCATGGGCGATCCCAACTACGAGCACGACGGCGAGACGATCCTCGCCTGGCACTTCGCCACGGACCACGGCAACTACATCATGATCGAAGAGGACGACGAAGCCTTCATGATCCACCCGGAGACGAAGGAAATCATCGCGGCCGTCGAGTTCGAAGACGCCTAAAAACGCTCGCTCACCTTTAGGGCTTTTGAGGCAAACGCTCGCTCACCTTTGAGCCTTCCAAGGCAAACGCTCCTTCAGATCTGCCGGCCTGGCCGGACAGATCTGAAGGAGCGTTTGTTGTTTGGTGCTCAAAGGTGAGCGAGGGTTTCAGTAGCCCGTGCCGCCACCCTTGACCATGTCACCGGACGGGCTGACCAGGTACCAGACGCTGTTCACGCCCTGGCCCTTCACGTCACCGGCGGCCTTGTCCTGCCCGAAGTAGTAAATGGGCATTCCGTTGATGGTGATCTGCATCTTTCCGTCTGCC
The DNA here is from genome assembly GCF_026683955.1 of Arthrobacter sp. MMS18-M83. Lineage (NCBI taxonomy): Bacteria > Bacillati > Actinomycetota > Actinomycetes > Micrococcales > Micrococcaceae > Arthrobacter > Arthrobacter sp. MMS18-M83. Next base: position 2,919,161 of record NZ_CP113343.1, read on the forward strand.
GTGGGGATGGTGCCGAGGGTTCCACTCACGTCCTCAGCCGTCGGCTTGCTCGACGTCGTTGTCACGGCTGGCCACGAGGTGGCGCAGCCTCCGGTGCAGGCGCTCTTGCCCGAATCTTTGACGTCCTTGGTGAAGAAGTACACGCTCCTGCCGTTGGCGCCCACCACAATCTTGCCGGCGCTCGACGTTGCAACCTCCAGGTCATAAGCCTCAGCAGAAGCGCTCGACGACGGTGCCGGACTCGTCGCCGTCGGGCTCGGCGCCGCGGCGCTTGAGCTCGCCGGGCTTGATGAAGTTGTAGAAGTTGTAGAAGTGCCCGGGCTGCCTCCGCAGGCACTAAGGACAATGGCCAGTGCGAGGACGCCCAGACCGGTGCCAAGTTGCTTCTTCATGGTGTGCTCCTTTGCTTGGACCGGCCGTTGGCGTGCCGGAAACTAACCCGTACGACGACGTGAGGTGAAGAATGGTTCACAGGGCTGAACCTTTTTCGTGTCAGGCACGTCGTATCGCTGGAGAAGGGGAAGCCGACAGGAGACAGGAGGCGCCGATGCCGCTCGACGAGGACGTCGTGGCCGCGATCTACCGCGACCACGGCACAGCCCTGCGCCGCTTCGTGCTGAGCTGCACGCCGGACGCACATCTGGCTGACGATGTGGTGCAGGAAACCATCCTTCGGGTTTGGCAGCACGCGCCTCAGATCACCGGGAGCCTCCGCAGCTATTTGTTCCGCACTGCCCGCAACGTCATCATCGATAATTATCGGAAGGCCCAGCGGCGGCCCGCCGAGGCCGCCGAACGCGACATGGCGGACCCGGGGGAAGCCACCGAACGCGTTGACGAGCTCCTCAACCGGGTCCTCATGGAAGAAGCCCTCCTGCGGCTTAGCACTGAGCACCGGGAGGTCCTGATAGCTCTGCATTACGAACGGTTCACGGTGAACGAGGCCGCGCTGAGGCTCAACATCCCCAGCGGAACCGTGAAATCCCGGGCCTTTTACGCCGTCAGGGCGCTTCGCACGATTCTGGACGAAATGGGGGTGCAGCGGTGAACGAAACAGGACTTCACCAATTGCTGGGCGCCTACCTGCTTGGCGGCTTGGAGGCTGACGAGGCACGGGCCTTTGAGGAGCACCTGGAATTCTGCGCTGATTGCCGACGCGAGCTTGGCGAGCTGGAAAGCCTTCCGGCCCTTCTCGACGCCGTCCCCGTGCCCGACGCCGTCGCGCTCGCCGCCGGGCGCCCCGCCGTCGAGCGCCCTGCCGTCGAGCGCCCTGCCGCTGGGCAATCCGCTGCGCCTTTCACGGTCGGACGCCCCGCCGTCGAACCCACTTCCGACGCTCGCTCACTTTTGCGGACCTTTTCGGAAACGCTCCCGCAGCCGATCCTCCTGAAAATGGCAGCGCGGCGGCGGAAGTCCCGACGCCGGTGGACGGCTCTGGTGAGTGCCGTGGCCGCCGCTTGCCTCGGGTTGGGAGTCCTCGCCGGGCCGCTGCTGAACCAGCCGCCCAAGCCTGACGCCAGCTACTCGGTGCAGACGGACAACGGCCTGCAACTCACAGTGGGGCTCGTCAAGAAGTCGTGGGGGACCGAGCTGCAACTGGAAGGCCGTAGCATGCCGCTGCAGGGCACCATGTACCTGTGGGTCAAGGGCCGCGACGGCAACGAGGAATTGGCGTGCGGTTGGACCGCGACGTCCAGCGGACGCATCAAGGTGACGGGCGCGACGCCGGTCCAGCTCGCCGGGATCTCGGGCGTGGAACTGCGGGACGACGCCCAGAAGACGGTCGCGGTGATTTCGGTCCCGGGGAGCTAGGGGTCCCCGGAACCAGTTAAGGCCGCCCGCCGGCTACGCGGAGGCTGGTTCGTTGGCCGCAGGATCGGGCAGGTCCATTGGTTCCCACGTGGGCCTGTCCAGCCTGTTGAAGCTGTAGAGATGGATTCCCGCGACGCTGTCCGCGTGGGCCATGAGTTCGGAGACGAGGCTCTCCGGTGAGTACCTGTCGCCGCTCAAGAGCCGGCGGGCGAGAGTTCCCTTGCTGCTGAGGAACTTCAGGGACGTCCCGACGCCGATCTGGGTTGCCAGGGCCAGCAGCTTGGTCCGGGGAACCGCCCCGGCCACTCCGGCCCACACCGGCAGTTCCACCCCTTCGCGACGCAGGAGCGCTGTGTAATCCCGGACCTTGGGTGAGGAGAAGCACATCTGTGTGACAACGTGCGTGGCCAGATGCTGTTTCGCCAACAGGGCATCCAAGAGGTCCAGCCCGCCCACGGAAGGATGACCTTCAGGGTAGCCGGCGATGCCCGCCGAAATCCTGCCGCCGGAGTATTCGGCGATATCCTCCACGAGGTGAAGGCACGATTCGTAGGGGCCAGCACCTCGCGGTCCGTCTCCACCAACGGCGAAGACCTCGGTGATCCCCGCACCTTCGCAGTCCCGGAGGATGCCGGAAAGCTGCCCCGGTCCTCCAGCCCGCGTGCCGAGAGATGCGGAATCACGTTGTAGCCGAGGAGGCTGAGCTTCAGGGAAGCCTCCATGGTTCGCGTAATGCCGTGATGGGGCAAGCAGGTAACGGTGAGTGTTGTGGATACAGGCACCGTCGCCTGGACCTTCTCGACGATTCCGTCCGAGGGAATGATTTCAATCCGGGTGGGGAACATGCTGGGGTCCTTACGGATCAGGCCGTCGCGTGGTGTGCGAGGAGGGTGCTGGCTTCCTGGCGGGTGGTGCCGGAGTCCTGGATGCCGTCGGCGATGTGGGCCAGGTGGGTGGGGATGTCGCGGCCTTTTTTGCGCATCGCGGTGGCCCAGAGGCGTCCGGCGCGGTAGGAGGAGCGGACCAGGGGTCCGGACATGACGCCGAGGAAGCCGATGTCCTCGGCTTCGGCGGCGAGCTCGACGAATTCCTGGGGTTTGACCCAGCGGTCCACGGGCAGGTGCCGTTCGGAGGGGCGCAGGTACTGGGTGATGGTGATCAGGTCGCAGCCCGCGGCGTGCAGGTCGGTAAGGGCTTCGGAGATTTCGGCCCGGGTTTCGCCCATGCCCAGGATCAGGTTGGATTTGGTGACCATGCCGGCGTCCCGGCCCTGGGTGATGACGTCCAGGGAGCGGTCGTAGCGGAACGCGGGGCGGATGCGCTTGAAGATCCGGGGCACGGTCTCGACGTTGTGCGCGAAGACCTCGGGGGCGGAGTCGCAGATCGCGCTGATGTGTTCGGGTTTGCCGGAGAAGTCCGGGATGAGCAGTTCCACCCCGGTGCCGGGGTTCAGTTCGTGGATCTTGCGGACGGTTTCGGCGTAGAGCCAGACGCCCTCGTCGGCGAGGTCGTCCCGGGCGACGCCGGTGACGGTGGCGTAGCGCAGGGCCATGGCCTGGACGGAGCGGGCGACCTTGGTGGGTTCGAACATGTCCACGGGGGAGGGTTTGCCGGTGTCGATCTGGCAGAAGTCGCAGCGGCGGGTGCATTCGGAGCCGCCGATCAGGAAGGTTGCTTCCTTGTCTTCCCAGCACTCGAAGATGTTCGGGCAGCCGGCTTCCTCGCAGACGGTGTGCAGGCCTTCCTTTTTCACGAGGTTCTTCAGGCCCACGAATTCCGGGCCCATCTGGACCTTGGCCTTGATCCACTCGGGCTTGCGTTCGACCGGGACGGCTTTGTTGCGCTGTTCAACGCGCAGCAGCTTACGGCCTTCAGGTACCAGGGTCATGAGGAACTCCATAATTCAGGTGGCGCGGACGCGCCACGATGATTCGGTTCCTCCCCGCTCTGTATTGGACCTGAGAGTTTCCGCGCCACCCCGCCTTCGCGGCTGGACGCTTGCACCGTCGGTGAGTCCGGTTGCCCGGGCTGCTTTCCAGAGTTGCCTTGCCGCGGCGGTACATGGGCCTGAGAGATTCCTGGGGAGGATTTGCTCCTACGGCGCCTGCTAAAACGTACCGGCAGGGCTCTCCCGCCGCAGATCATAAGCACGTGCCACCTTTCGGTGACACGTCTCACATGGTATCCGGTGCCCGGACGGTGCGCAAAGAGTCGGCTGTTCAACCGGAACTCCGGATGCGCGGGTACGGCTCAAACTTGTACCCGCGCTTCTCGGAGAACATTTTTAGCGAGTGACTCCGTGCATCTCGGAGGTCGGCGGGTAGAAGGGAATCTCCGGCTTTTTCGCACCGATGATTACGCAGATCAGCGCATCATCTTCGCTGACGGTGCGAAGGCTCCGGGGAACGCCTGCAGGAACGCGAATCAGGTCGCGGTAGCCCAAAACACGACTGGCCGTCTTTGTACCGTCCTCGACATCGTGGACGCTGAACTCCACCTGCCCCTCGAGGACAAAGAACACCTCTTCGACGTCAGGGTGAGTGTGCTCCGGTCCTACGCACCCGGCCGGCAGAACCATGTTAGAGAACGTGAAGTGCTCGGCCTGGAGGATGTTGTTATCGTCCGAGTGGTCCCCGGTAGCCCCGGAGCCGATGTAACGGACCTGGCCACGCCGGAATTTGTCTCCCATTTTTGTCTGGAATTTCAGAGTGTCAAAGTCAACAACACGGCTCTCACGGGACGCGATAGACGAATCGATGAGCTCTTCGAGATCTGTTGTCGGTGCACTTACGGTTTCACTCATTGTTAAACCTCTCTGACTGGGGCGATGTAAACCAAAAATTGGCAGCAAAGCTCAGGAGTGACTCCCTCAACTCTAACTATCTCAACACTAAGGTAAATTGAACTAAGTAACAAGACCTTGAGTGGAACTAGACTGAGTTAATTGATTGCTGAAAAGCTCAATGTTTAGATGCATCACCTACATCCAAAGGACGGGTCCATGCCTGACGATTCAACTGAAGCCGACGCCATTGACCGCATTCTGGCGGATTGGCTGCGTGAACGGCCGGACTTGGATGCGAGCTCAATTGGCGTCCTCGGGCGGCTCTTGCGGCTGGCCAATCAGGTCCGCGCTGTCGAAAGTTCCTACTTTGATGCGTACGGTCTGACACTTGCGTCCTTCGACGTCCTGGCCAATCTGCGCCGCTCCGGGCCACCGCACCGGAAGACGGCCGGCGAGCTCGCGACCTCCTCCATGCTCACGACCGGTGGTATTACTTTCCGGTTGGACAGGATGGAGGAGCAGAACCTCATCGAGAGAGTTCGGACCCGCGAAGACCGTCGGGTTGTGTACGCCCAGCTGACCGCACATGGTAAGGCTGTTATCGATGAGGCATTCGGAAAGCATTTAGACAAGCAACGTCAAATGTTGAGCGGTCTGACACCATCGGAGCTCGATCAACTCGCAGCGCTGTTAAAGAAGGCGGAGGCATCGGTGGTCGCTTTTGATGTCAATGCGATGGAAGCGGTTGGCCGAGGCTCCTGAAACGCTTACTGCCCGATGCGGGAGGCTGTAGTTCGAGGCGGTTCCTGCACTCATATCAACCCACCCCGGCCACCGATAATGGAGTCCAGAGATCGTAGTACGGCGAACGGTACTACACCGCTTGTCCTCGGATTGTCCTCAGAAGGCTTGTTGCGGATTTCGAACCGGTATTCCCCCATGTTTCCAGAAGCTTCGATGACGTGGCTGGTCAGTTCCGCCGCGGGGTCTGCCCTTACTCTGACCGTCACAGCGTCCCAGTTGTTAACAGCGATGGCAACGGCGGCGCCAGCGTTTAGGGACTTGGGGAATAACAGCGCGGCCTCAGCGGCCGATCCTTTATAAATGTCCAGTGGGCCACGAGCATTGCGTATCTCCTCAACCAAAGCCTCGTTCATCCAGGGCTGGACAAGGGAGTCCGGCAGTTTCGTCGTCGTAATCGTGACTCTGTCATAGCCTGCCGCCCGGGCGCCTGAGGACAAAAGGTCGAGGCCGCCAACTGCGCCAGATGTCAGGAAGAGCCGCCCGGGCCCGGCGGCGTTGAGCTGCTTTGAGAATTCTCTATCCGCCAGGGCACCAACCGACGTCACGAGCAGGTCAACACCCGCGCGGAGGACAAACTCGGCGTGTTCGACGAGTGCTTCCTGACCTGCACATTCAACCAGCAAGTCGCAGCATTCCAGAGCCTCCGTCAGGGTGAGCTGCTTCACCGGGGCACTGCTTAGCAGGCTCCGGGAGATGACCCCTTCCAAGACAGCCCCTGCGACCCGTCCCTTGGTAATCCCAGCAACGACGGGTACTCCGATGGCGCCGTAACCGATAACTCCGACTCGGCAGGTGCGTGCTGACTTCATAATGTCCTTCAAGTCTTGATAGTAGGCAGTTAGTTCCGCTCGCACTCTGAACTACCGGTGCTTTCACGCGCTCTACAGCGCCTTAGCGGGAGAGGAGGTTGGCGGCCCCCGAAAGTCGGATTGCCAATTACATTCCGACTTTCGGAGGCTCTATTAAAGGCCTTCCCCTCTGAGGACGGCGGCCTGCTTTTCAGCGTCGGCTTCGTATACACGCCTGATCCGTGCGACGCCGAGATCGTGCTGATAGAGGTGTTCGTCTTTGTCAGCGTCGGCGGCGAGAGCTTCGAGGACTTCTCGGTCCTGTTCCAAGACTGCCCAGTGTTTTTCTTCAAGGGTCGTCTTGTACATGAACCGCCAGACGTCGCGCTCCCAGTCGGAGACGGTGCGGGTGCGCCAATGGAAAATTGCCGAGTTGTTTGCATCAATGGGAGTGGCCATGCCGACGATGCCAAAAGTCCCGCCGGGTCCTGCGGACTCGGCATAGGGGATTTCCAGATCGACGTAGTCCATGGCTTCGCGGCAGTACTCGACCCAGTCGAAGTTCACGCCGCGCTGGTCCGTCTTCTCAAAGAAGAAGCCACGGTCGGTTTCGCGGATGCGGAAGCGGGCGCTGGTGTCTCCGCCGAACATTGAGTGTGAGTCGCGGTGAAGGAAAGCGCCGTGCATCGGATCCAGGACGTTGTCCATGTAGAAACGCCAGGGCCCCTTCCATTCCGCGAAGTTCGAGAACCAGGAAATTTCCGGATTGGCCAAGCGGTCCGGCAGCTTGAACTCCGTTACCTCGGAATCAGTTGTCAGTGGCATGAACGCAAAGATGGTATCGGCTGCTTCTGCAACTGCCAGCGACGTCGTGACGGTTCGGCCTTCGAGGGCACATCCGGGCATGCCAGGAACGGAAATTACCGTACCGTTTCCATCGACCTGTACTCCGTGATATTTGCAGGCCACGCGGTCTCCGAGGTGCTGACCGACCGAGAGGGGGGCACTGCGGTGGGGGCAGCGGTCCTCGAGCATACGAATACGTCCGGTGGCGTCGCGGAACAGCAGCCAGTCCACGCCCAGGCGCTTGACCTTGACCATGTCCCCAACGCCGACGAAACGGGAGGGGTAGACGGGGTACCAGCGGTCCCGCAAGCCCATCACTGCCAGTTCCTTGGCATCGACTTCGTGGCGGACGCCGACGACGTTCTTTGTCTTGCTCTTGCCGCCGGTGGGGCGTGCGGTTTGTGTTGTAGTTGTCATTTCTTATTCTCCCAATCGTCGCATTTCGGCGCGGAAACGGGCTTCGTCCCACGGGCTGCCATCCGGAGCATTTAGACCGAGGCCGTTCAAACCTGCAACCACTCGCGGCAGATCTTTTGTGCCGCCAGCGAAGATCTCGCTGAGTGCCCCGGCGAGTTTCTTCTCGTAGGGAGTCACACGCCCGGTGCGGGCCTGATTCGGTTCTAGGTATTGTTCAGTCACGGAAATCCTCCTCCGATTCGGCGAAGGTGTGCAGGCCTTCGGCGATGTTCATGAATGATGTGGCCCACTCGTTGAAAGAGTCAGCCCTTGTTCGGTGTGCGGGGACGGCGGTATTTTCGATAATGACGAAGACCCCATTGTCGATGCCGCCGGCAATGCTCTGGGGCTTGGCGATGTCGGTGTCTGCCTGCGGCGCGGCGGCGATAACCAGCGATGGGGCTTGAACGAGCTGGAGCGAATGGGCATATCCCTCGATGGAGGTGTCAACCTCCGGGTCACCGAGAATCATGCTTTTGACCAGCTCGGGATAACGGCCGGCGAGCACGATCGTGCCGTAGACGGTACGGCCGGAAGCCACTAGGTGCACCGGGGTGACCCCGCCGTCCCGCAGCGCTGCGGCAGCAGCTGTGACCCATCCTTCAAGCTGGTCTTCTGGGGCGGTGGCACCCAGATCGTTGCCATCCAAGGTTTGGGCATCGTAGGCGGCCACCTGCCGTGTGTACCATTCCCCGGCTCCGGAGCCGTTGTGGAGACAGACGACCCGGTGCCGGATCTGCCGTGTGTCCGCTTGTGGACTGTCCAGAGTCGGTGGTTCTGTGTGTGCCATTTTTCCTCTTCGTCCTTTAGTGGTTCCGGCTGGGGATATGCACCGGCAGCACAAACGCTCCCGGGGCTGGGTCCAGGGCCGTGACGTCAATTTCGATTACCGCCGGTCCTCGGACTGCCAGCGCTTCCTCCAGCGCCTGGTCGAACTGTCCGGAACCACGGACCCGCCAGAACGGCAGGTGAAGTGATTGGGCCAACAGATCGAAGTCCGGTGTGTGAAGGTTCACGCCGGCTTCGGCGAAGCCGTTGGCCTTTTGCATGTTCCGAAGGACTCCGTAGCCGCTGTCATTGAAGACCAGGGCTACGCACCAGGCACCCGAACCTGCTAGGGAGGCGAGCTCACCGAGGTGGACCGCCAGTCCGCCGTCGCCGACGATCACCGCTGTGGGGATCCCGGGCCGGGCGCAGGCGGCGCCGATGCCCATGGCGAGTCCCTGACCGATCCCGCCGCCGAGCGGGAAAATGTTCGTTTCCCGAGAGTAGATTTCCAGCAGGCGGTTGCCCCATTGGCTGGAGGGGATCGTCACGTCCCGGGCGATCACCGATTCGCGGTCAAGCCGCCGGCGAAGGCTTTCGCAGATCTCGGCATACCCGCCGATGTATTCGGTCAGGGCGGCACGGACGTTCCGGCGCGTCGCGCGCACCCGCTCGGTCCAGCCCGTCTCGACGCAGGGGGCGGAGAGTTTCCTGACGATCTGCTCGAGCAGGATTCGGGAATCCCCCTCCAGCCCGACATCAGCCGGGTAGACACGGCCGATGGCGGCAGGATCAATGTCAAGCTGGATGTGCGTGCTGGGCAGTGCCATAGAGTAGTGCTTCGTTTCGTTGGAACGGAAATGCGTTCCAACACTCAGCAGCACGTCCGCGTCTTCGAGGAGTGCCAGCGCCTCGGGCGTGGTTGCGAAGTTTCCGATTACCTGATCGTCGTCTTCGGGCACCACGCCTCTGCCTGAATTGCTGGTCAGCAACCCGGCCCCGAGGCGGTGCAGCAGCTCTGCGAGAGCCGTACCGGCACCTGCGGCCCCGCCACCTGCCCAGATGAGGGGCCTCTTGGCCTGCGAGAGCAGTTCAACGGCTTCGGCCACGGCTTCATGGTCGATGGAGACTTCAGGCCGGCTGGGTGGGTCCGCTGGTCGCTGGTCCTCTGGCAGGGCCAGGTACTGAAGGTCAATGGGCCATTCCAGGCTGGACGGAGTATGCGGGACGGACAGCAGGTGCGCAATAGCTTCCTCCAGGTCCGCTTCGGCATCTTTGGCGTTGAAAATGGTCCGTGCGTAGCCCGATACTGCCTGAAGCATTTGCAGCTGGCGTGGGACCTCATGGATCACTCCCCGGTTGCTTCCGAGGAATTCACTGTCAATCTGGCCGGTGATGTGTAGCACGCGGCTGCCTGCAGTCAGTGCCTCCACCATCGACCCGGCAGCGTTGCCGGCACCTGTCCCGGTGCTGGTCAGGGCTACTCCGAACTTGCCCGAAGCGCGCGCGTAAGCATCCGCCGCATTCACGGCCGCAGCTTCATGGCGGACGGCGACGAAGTTAAGTTCCCGGTCCACGGCCTCGATCAGGGGAAGATTGTGGATGCTGATCACCCCGAAAGCGGTGTCAACGCCGTGCCTGCGCATGACCCGGACGAGGATGTCACCGCCGGTAGGGTTTTGGGGTATTTTCGTTCCTTGTTCCATGGATATGACTCATCTCTTTCGTAGATCAAGGCTGGGCAGGCGATTCAATGTGAGCCAGATGGCAGGCGCCTTACACATAGCGGCCAACACCGCCGCCGACATCGATCGTGGCTCCTGTTGTATAGCCGCTTAGCGGGGATAGAAGGGTGAGAATGTGGAAGGCGACTTCCTCAGCTGTGCCGAAGCGGCCCAGTTTTACCCCCCGGTCTTTGGTGATCTCGGCGCTCCAGTCCGCGAAGTCCAGCCCGCTGCCTGATTGCTCGAATCGGCGGCGCCACTGGCCGGTGTCGATCAATCCGAGCAGCACTGAGTTGACCCGGGTACCGTCCGCGGCGAGGTCTTCAGACAGTGAGTGGCTCAGGTTCAACAACCCGGCACGCGCGGCTGAAGTAGCGGCCAGGCGCAGCTCAGGCTGGCGGGACAGGATGGCATTGACGTTAACCACTGAGCCGTGCGGTGACGCTGCCAGGGCAGCCCGCGCCGAGCGCACTATGTTCAACACCCCGAAAATCTTGAGGTCGAATTCTTCGCGGAACTGTTCGTCAGCCGTCTCATCCAACGTGGCCATAAGGGAACGGCCGGCATTGCACACCAGCCCGTCAACAGCCCCGAAGTTCTCCAAGGCCCCGGCAACAAATGCGTCGGTGGCTTTGCGGTCGGTGACGTCGCAGCTAGCCAGGTAGATCGAGTCCCGATCAGTCCAGACACACTGATCGAAAGCTGCCGCGAGGCGCCCGGCATCCCGGGCGCAAGCAGCTACTTTGGCGCCTTCTGCGAGCAGGTAACGGGCGGTAGCCAGCCCGACCCCGGAACTCGCTCCGGTCACAATGACGGTGCGGTCCATTAATTGCAGATCCATCTGTTGGTCTCCTTGATCATCAGCCGGAGCCCGGCATCGTGGGTAGTTTTGGGAATGGGGGATGTTTCAGCCGGTGATGACCGTCTTAATGCCCCATGACAAAGCCGCCATCCACCACGATGTTCTGACCGGTGATGAACGCCGCAGCGTCCGAGAGCAGAAACTGGACAACCCCTGAGATATCCTCGGGCACCTGGTCCCTTTCCAGCACCCTGTTCTCCCCGTAAAGCCGGTAGCGGGAGGACGGCACGGATTCGGTTGCCTCGACCCTGATCAGGCCCGGCGAGACAGCATTTACACGGACCCCGGCTGCTCCCGCATCACGGGCCATGGTCCGGGTCATCGCCAAGACGGCTCCTTTGGAGCCGACATAGTGGACCAGACGCGGCGAGCCATACAGCGCGGCGTCGGAAGCGACGTTCACGATGGCCCCTGCCTGCTTTTGTGCCAGCTGCGGATAGAAGTGCTTGCTCACCAGCCATGTACCGAAGGCGTTCACACTCATGACCCGCTGGAAGAAATCTTCTTCAAGGTCCCAGAAGGTGTCACCGCCAACCCCGTCAGCAAGAGCCGCATTGTTGACAAGACCATCTGCCCCGCCCAGTTTCCGGACGGCATCGGCTAAGGCGGCAACGGAGGCCTTGTCCGCAATATCGGTAATGATTGCCGTAGCATCGAAGCCGCGTTCCCGCAGCGTGACTGCTGCATGTTCTGCGATCTCGGCGTTTTTCTCAGCAATTACGATGCGATCACCTCCGGCTGCCAGCCGTTCAGCGATACTGAACCCCAGTCCGCGTCCAGAGCCGGTGATTACTATCAACCGTGTCATGAAAGCCTCTTCCAAAACTCTAGAATCGATGACGCCATCTCTGCGGGCTTCTCCTGCACTGCGGCATGGCCAGCGCGGGAAACGATTTTGAAAGAAGCGTCTGTTATGGATTCAGCGAGGATCCGAGATTCAGCCACGCCGGTAACTACATCGTCTTCGCCGACCAGGACCAGCGACGGTACCTGCAGAGACGGCAGCACATCCGATGTGTCGGTGGCTGCCATCATGGTTGCCGCGGCCGTGTAACCAGGAAGCCGGACCGCGGCCATTTCGGACCTGACCGCCGCGGCCGTGACAGCATCCGCTGAGGGCGAGAGAAGCCGGGGAGCCCGTCGGCCGGCAAAGGCTTCTGGCCCCAATTCGGCTAGTTCCGGGATGCGCGCCAACATCCTGTCCGCCGAATCCCCGGTAACAGCCGAACCCCTGGTGCTGTCCGCTAGAACCAGAGAGCGGACAGCATCCGGTGCTTGTGCTGCCGCTTTAGTGGCGATAACTCCTCCCCACGAGGTCCCGATCAGGTGGGCGGGTCCGACGGCGAGGGAAGCCAAAATCTGCAAGACGAGCCCGGAGTGGTCCACCGGTCCCCGCGGATCCGTAGATTCCCCGTAGCCGGGCGCATCCCAGCAGAACGTGCGGTAACCGGCCTCACTGAGCAGTTGCGCCAACGCCCCGCAAGACGAGGCATTTCCCCCGATGCCATGCAGCAGGAAGACAGGCGCTCCTTCACCGCGGACCACCAGCGATACGTTGTGGAGGGAAATACGGCTGTCCAGGTTTCCGGTGGTGGTAGCTACCTCAGTGGGCAACTGCATGGCTTGCTGCATTTACCGAGGGGACGGTGAAGTAATCGGCGCTACCCGGAACAACCAGCGAGCGGTAGCCGTCATCGGGGATTCCGGCCATAGCGGTGCGAACATTTACGGTGGGCGGCCCGGCGGTTCCCCATTGGTCCGACAGCTCGGGAGTCCGCTTCCAGGTACGGCACAGCCAGCTGTCTTCATCAACCTGCGCCACTTCAGAGGTGTACTCACAAACAAGGCCTGCGGGATCGGTGAAGTAGGAGAAGGTGTTATCCCCGGGACCGTGGCGGCCCGGACCCCACTGGGGGGCAATACCGTGGGTTTTGAGTGACCCGATGCCGCGCATGAAATGGTCGATACTCTGCATTTCGTAGGCCACGTGGTTGACCGCTGTCCAGGGGGCCTGATTGAAAGCGATGACATGGTGCTCTGAATTGCACCGAAGAAATGACATCTGATGCTCGGACCAGTCCGAGACCCGCATCCCCAAAACTTGGGTGTAGAACGCCGTAGCCCGGTCAATGTCAATAGTGTTCAGCACGACGTGGGCGATCTTGCGTGGGATGGCCCGCCGCCCCGCAGGCTCTTGGTTGAGGACGGCGTGAACATCAGCGGAAAGTTCAACAAGTCTTCCCTCAGGGTCAACCAGCTGCAGGCCGTAACCGCCCGCAGCGTCGTCCAATGGTCCTGGCTCGCGGAAGAGGGGAATCCCCAGAGCGGTGAGCTTAACTGCGGCCTGGTCCACCTCGTGGGGCGTAGCGAGGGCGAAGGCCACGCCGCCGAGAGCATTCTGCTGGCCCTTTTCCAGCTTCAGAATGTGGTGCTCCGAGCCGGTCCCACGGAGCCAGAAACGGTCACTGTCTTCGTCAACGGTGGAAAGGCCCCAGACCTCGTGATAGAAATCCTTGGCACGCGCCGTTTCCGGTACCTTCAAGGACACTGACCGAAGAGACCGCAATTTACACACAGGCTCTGCTGCAAAGAAATTCATGGGGCTACCTTCTTACTTTTCTAGGGTTTAGAGGTCAAGGATCAGTTCGGCCGAACGGCAACGCGAGACGCACACGAACATGGACTTGTTTGCGGCCTGCTCAGCCTGGCTGAGGAGAAAATCACGGTGTTCCACGTCGCCGCTGATGACACGGGTTTCGCACGTACCGCAGATTCCCTCCGCACATGAGCTGGGAACGTCTATGCCGGCGTTGTTGAGAGCATCAAGGACAGATTCATCAGGCCTCACAGGGATGCGTTGGCCGCTGCTGTTGCACACCACGTCAAACGCTGATTCGTTTTCCCTCGCGACGACGGCCTTCTCCGGTGCCTTGAACCGCTCGATCCGGAGCTGGGCTTCGTCCTGCATGGCCCCGGCAACAGCCCTCAACAGTGGTTCCGGACCGCAGGCGTAAACCAGCGCATCGGGGCTGAGGGTTCCGACCGCCGCGGCCAGGTCAGGGTAACTGCCGTTGGCCTCGTCATCAGCGTGGATGGTAATCCGGTCTCGAGGAAGGGCCACGATCTCAGACAGAAAGGCCATAGTGGCGCGGGACCGGCCGGTGTAGAGCAGCGACCAGTCCGCCCCTGCCGCCTGAAGCTCCCGCGCCATGGAGATGATCGGTGTGATGCCGATCCCGCCAGCGACCAGTACGTAGCGTCCAGCATCTTCCAACGCGAAGTTATTGCGCGGGCCTTCGACCTTGAGCAAAGACCCTACCGGCAGGCCATCGTGGACCAACTGGCTGCCGCCGCGTGAATCAGGCGTCCGCAGGACAGCCACTGTCCAGCTGGTCGGATCCAGCGGATTCGAGCACAGCGAATACTCGCGTATCAGCCCGTTGGGCAGATGAAGACTCAGGTGCGAACCTGGCTTCCATTGGGGCAATCTCGCCCCGGAGGGATCAGCGAACGTGACACTGGTGACCCCGTCTGCTTCCCAGGTCTTCTGCTGTACCCTCAGGGTCCGTGCGGATGGCTCCTCGTTGACGGCCCGGTCACTGTTGGCAACTGGCCGGGATGATTCTTCCGCTCCCCGTGCGTCCAAAGTGGCGATAGTCATTGTTCACTCCTCGCCCCGGTGCGCTATGGCTTCAATTTCAACCGTCGCACCGTACGGCAGAGCAGTAACCTCTACGAAGGTCCGGGCTGGCCGGGGCTCACTGAAGAGCCGTTCATAGTGGCTGTTGGCCTCTTCCCGCAAGGTCAGGTCCGTGACGAAGTAGGTGGTTTTGACGATGTCCTGCAGGGACATGCCGATGGTTCCCAGCCGCTCCGAGAGCCTGGTTGCAGCGGCCTCAATGGCTTCGAGACGGCCACTGACGGGCTTGTAGTTTTCATCAACGGACAACGCCCCGGATACAAAGCCGAAACCTCCGGCCTGGTATGCCGGGCTATACGGGTGAGCACTCACTGACTTGCCTTTCATCGGGGATGGATCGATAACTGCTGCGGATTTCATGCGCCGGCCCACGGCAAAGGTGTTCCGGAAAGATCCACGTAAATGCTCTTCTGGCGCATATAGGAACGGATACCGTCCCTCCCTTTTTCGGTTCCCAGACCGCTTTCCTTGATCCCGCTGAAGGGGGTAGCGATGCTGAACTGCTTATACGTGTTGATCCAGACGGTGCCGGCAGCAACGGCACGAGCAATGCGCCATGCCCGCCGGTAGTCTGCCGTCCAGACGCCGCAGGCGAGACCAAAAACACTGTCATTGGCTTGGGTGAGCAGATCAGCTTCATCATCAAAGGGAAGGACGACTGCCACCGGACCGAAGATCTCCTCCTGGCAGATCAGGTTTGAGTTCGCCACACCGGCGATGATGGTCGGCAGGTAGTATGCGCCCTGCTGTAGTTCCCGCTCGCTAGGCCGTGCACCGCCGCAAAGGACCTGTGCCCCGGCGGACCGTGCGTCCTCGACCACCTTTTCAACGAAATCTCGGTGGGCGTGGGCAACCAGCGGTGCAACCTGCGTGTCCGGATTGGTTCCAGGACCCACCCGCAGGGCTTTCGCACCTTCGACCAGGCGCGCCAGGACTGTTTCGTAGATGGCGCGCTGGATGAACACCCGCGAACCAGCGATGCAGCTCTGGCCGCTGGAGGAAAAGATGCCGTAAAGCACCCCGGCGACGGCCTGGTCCAGATCCGCGTCCGAAAAGATTATGGTCGGCGATTTTCCGCCCAGTTCCAGCGTGATCGGCATGATTTTCTCGGCTGCGATATGGCCCAGCTGCCGGCCGGTCGACGTGCCGCCGGTGAAGGAGACCTTGCCGACATCCCTGTGCCGTGCCAACGCATCCCCGACGGTCCGCCCCGGGCCCGGAAGCACCGAAAGCAGACCCGACGGAAGTCCGGACTCGTCGCAGATCCGGGCGAGTAGCAGCGACACCCATGGTGCCCATACCGGGGGTTTGATCACGACGGCGTTGCCGGCGGCAAGCGCGGGGGCAACCTTTTGCGCGTCACTGGCAATCGGGGAGTTCCACGGCGTAATAGCAGCCACCACACCGATATGTTCATAGGTGGAGATGCTTAAGTAATCCCCGCGAGGCGGCGTTAGTGAATCCTCCATGGTTTCAAGGGCCGACGCGGTGAAACGGAACGTGGCCGCAGCGCTCATTGCCAACGCTCGCGTCTCTTTGAGGGTTTTACCCGTGTCCCGGGTCTGCAGAAAAGCGATCCGGGCCGCGTTGGCTTCGATAGCCGAACCGATCCGGTGCAACACAGCTGCACGTTCGTGCGGCATCTTACGGGCCCAGCCTGACTCTTCGATGGCCGCAAGGCCGGCCGCGACGGCCACATCTACATCTTCAACAGTGGCGCCATGGAGAGTTGCGAAGACCTCGGCGGTTGCGGGATCAACGGACTCGATCGGCGCACCTGCTCCCCGAGCCCAGACCCCGCCGACATAAATTTCATCCAGCATGTCCATACCCGGTTCGAAGCCGCCAGAGGGGACGAATCCATCAGGATTCGTACCGGCCGGCCGGTCCACGATGCCCGCGCTGCTCAGCGTTGTCATCCTCAGGGTCCACCAATCTCTATAGCCACTCGTGCTGGCCGTCGACGTTGTTTGCGACTTGTCACGCAGGCCGTAGAAACGACCGAAATGTGAATTAGGTCATGCCAAAGAATATCAGCATTAAGATACTTTGTGTCAAGGAAATGGATGCTTGACCTTTAAGCGCTAAGGAGATAAAACTAACGCAGTGCCATGATCTTCATCACACCTGCGCACTTCGCCAGCCGGCTTCTGTGGCTGGGCCGACAGCGAGAGAACACATGTCGGGCTTGAACGGGGAAACCCCGTGACGTAGCTCGCGACGCGTGCGCCTCTTCCACGGCCTCGACTGGCGAGCCGCCAATGACGGTGGCATGCCCCGCTTCGAAACTGCATTCGAAGCCCTCACAACCTTAAGGATGTCCGATGGACACGATGAGCGAACCCAAGAAGGAAGAGACCAAACCGAATTGGTGGGTACTTTGTCTCGCATGTGCCGCTGTAGTGCTCGATGGATACGACACGGTCGCGTTGGGCCTGTCCATACCGGCGATTGCTAAGGACTGGGGTGTTCAACCCTCGCACTTCACTCCTGCGCTCGCAGTGACCAGCGCTGGAGTGGCTCTGGGGTATCTGGCGGTGGGGCGCCTCGTGGCCAAGCTGGGCACTAGAAACGTCATTTTTTCGGCGGTCGTCGTGTTCACCCTGGGTTCGCTGCTAACAGCGTGGTCGGGTTCGATTGTAGAGTTGACGATTCTACGTTTCGTGACCGGCCTGGGACTGGGGGCGGTGCTGCCGGCCGCTGTCTCCCATGCGACCGCAGTCAATCCTGGTCGCATGCGTCAATCGATTGCGGTGGTCGTGATGACGGGCATCTCGCTCGGGGCTCTCATCGCAGGGCTGGCCGGGAGCGGTATCGTGGGCGCATTCGGGTGGCAATGGGTGTTCATTATCGGAGCTATCGCTTCTGCTGTACTTCTACCGTTCCTGTGGTTCGGACTGTCCGGTAGCCACGTGTCGAGAATGCCCAACGATGCGGCCGAGGCCAAGCATCATGCGTCGGTTGCGCGTCTGTTCGATGCTTCCGTACGAAGCAGAACGCTTCTCCTGTGGGCTTTTTCGTTCCTCATCTTCGCCGTGTTCTACGTGTTCTCGTCGTGGTTACCGACCCTGCTCACCAGCTACGGCTTCAGCACCAGTCTGGCACCGTTGGGATCGGCGGCCCTGGGCACCGGAAGCATCATCGGTGCCTGCGTACTAATCCTCGGATCGCGTCGATTCCGGATGACATCGGTCCTGGCTGGAACCTCGGCAGCAGCGATCGCGTTCCTAGCCATCTCTGCATTCCTCGGCCCGGACAAAGCGCTGCTGCTACTGGTATTCGGTGGCGTCGGCCTCGGACTTCAGGCTGGCATGATCGGCCAGGCCGCGGTGGCAGTGACGCTGTACCGCCAAGCAACGCTGACCGCAGGCGTCGGCTGGGCGGCTTCACTGGGCCGACTCGGATCGGTTGTCGGCCCGATCTTCGGCGGCGTCCTCATCGGACTCGGCGTAGACACCAGCATCATCGTTCTCTCAGTATGCGTGCCCGTGGTCATCGCGCTGGTGTTGGTGCTGATTCTAGGGCGGATCACGGCAGCCAAAGCACGGATTCCGATGTCTGGACACTTGGCGAAATCGCCCCTCACGGCGCCGCCTCGGACCTAGCGTAGCGCCTGCCCGCACTGCCCCTTCGGCAAGGATCTGCAGGGGCAGTGCGCGACTCCTAAGCCGCCTCACGATCCCCACAAATCGTGTGGCTAGATCCTGCGGTAACTGAGGTCGAAGATCATGCGGCCTGCCTCGTGGGCCTTGTTTTCGAAGCTCGTCCGGATGCGGCCATCGAAGCGCGGAGCCCATCCGCCCACGTGGTCCACTCCCTCGTTGGGGCCGGTGTGTTCGGTGCTGACCGGTGCCCGGCCTTCCTTGACGGGTGCTCCGCCCACCATGGATTCGACGCCGGATTCCCAGACTTGGGTGAGGGGGCTGTCTGCGCCGGTCCGCTCGCCGTCGTGCAGGTTTTCAAACTCAGCGGAACCGGCAAGGACCTCGCGGACGTGGATGGCGTAGTTGGACCAGTCGGTGGCGATCCGCCACAGGCCACCCGTCTTGAGGGACCGCGCCGCGAGTTCGGCGAATGCGGGCTGAATGAGGCGGCGCTTGTGGTGCCGGGACTTGTGCCAAGGGTCGGGGAAAAAGACCCAGAGCTCGCTGACCGAACCCGCGGGGAGCATAGTGGCCAGGACCTCGGGGGCGTTGGCTTCCACCACTCGAACGTTGCTGAGGCCGCGGCTGTTGATCTTGATCATGGTGTTGGCAAGTCCAGGGGTATAGACCTCGACGGCGAGGAAATCCTTGTCCGGGTTTTCCTCCGCCGCGTGGCATACCGCGTCGCCGAGTCCTGAACCGATTTCGACGATCAGCGGCGCCTTGCGCCCAAATTCCGCTTCGGCGTCGAATACGTAATCCGGGTGCACCGAAGTGTTGGCCACGTGCCGTGGAACCTGGATGGCCCAGCGGTCCGAGTGCTCTTCCCACGCGGCCTGGCGACGGCCTTGAAGGCGCGTCCCGCGGCGCACGAAACTGACCGGCCGGCCGCCATAGGTGCCGAAGGAGGCTTGGCTGCCGGGGGTCACAGGGCGCGGGGACTGCGGTGTTTCAGGGGATTCTGGGGTTTCACTCATCCCCTTCAGAATACCTTCGCACAGTCAAAGCCCCGCGGCGGAGCCAGCGTATGTGGACAAACTGCCAGAATGGGTTGGTGACCCCCGCCTCAAGCACTTCCAAGAACACCAAGCCGCATTCCGGCGTTCCGGATATCCTCGTCGATGCTGAGATCGATGAGGTTCCCGCCGCCGAACCCACGCAAGTCAAGACTCGCCGTGGACTGGTCTTCCTGGGGATCTGCCTGGTGCTCATCGGACTGAACCTACGGACGGTGTTCTCGAGCTTTTCGGCGGTCCTTCCGGAAGTTACTGCCGACGCCGGACTGCCGGGCTGGGCTGTGGTGGTGCTCACTACCGTGCCAGTGACGTTGTTGGGTTTTTTCGCGCCGCTCGCCCCGATTCTGGCGCGCCGTTTCGGTGCGGAGAGGGTGTTGCTCGGCGCGATGGCGGTGCTGACGGCCGGGCTGTTGCTGCGTCCCGTGGACCTCGCCGGTGCCGGACATTTGCCCGCCCTACTCGCCGGGACGGCAGGGTGTGGCGCCGCGATAGCCCTGTGCAACGTGCTTCTGCCCGGTGTGGTTAAGCGCGATTTCCCGCACCGGCTCGGACTCATGGGTGGCCTGTATACGACGGCGATCTGCGCTTCTGCCGCGCTGGGCGCCGGTTTCACCTACCCCGTGTTCACGGCTACCGGGCGATGGACCTCGGCGCTGTGGTTCTGGGCACTGCCCGCCGCCGTCGTACTTTTGCTTTTCTTGCCGCTGGCGATTCGTCAGCATCCCGTTCGCCACAACGCCGCCGACGGCGGTGCGAACGTTTGGCGTTCCGCCGTCGCCTGGCAGGTCACCATTTTCATGGTGCTGCAGGCCATGATGTCCTTCAGTGTGTTTGCCTGGCTGGCGCCGATTCTGCGTGATCGGGGGATCGACGGCGGGACGGCTGGCTTGATCGTGTCCGTGTCGATTGTGCTGCAAATGGTGGGTTCGTTCCTGGCACCCGGGCTGGCCGCCCGTTTCAAGGACCAGCGCGTCATCAACACCCTGGTGGCCCTGATGACCGGTGGCGGCTTCGCCCTGAGCATCTTCGGCCCGACGGAACTGATCTGGCTCTGGACCGGGCTGCTGGGCCTGGGCCAGGGCAGCCTCACGGCCGTGGCTCTGACCATGATCATGCTGCGTACCCGTGATTCCCACACGGCCGCGCATCTTTCAGGCATGATGCAGGGCGTCGGCTACGGGTTGGGGTCTACTGGAACGCTGTTGGTCGGCCAGTTGCACCAAGCTACGGGTGGCTTCGCGGCGGCCGGCATCCTGTTCCTCGTGGTGGGTTCGTTGGCTGCTTTCTTCGGTTTCCGCGCGGGCCGGAACCGTTACGTCGACTAACCCAAGTAACTAGCAGTAGGTGTCGTTATGAGGGCTCATAACGACACCTACTGCGAGTCAGTTGGGTGAGTTTTAGTGCGTCAGGTCCTTGCCCTTGGTTTCCGGAATCGTGAAGGCGAACGCGATTCCGATGGCCAGCAGGATCACCGCGTAGACGTTGAACATGTTGGCCTGGCCGATGCTGCCCAACCAGGTCTGCAGGTACGGGGCAGTGCCGCCGAAAGCAGCCACGCAGATGGAGTACGGGACGCCGACGCCCACGGTACGGATCTTGGTGGGGAAGAGCTCGGCGTACACGGCCGGCACAATCGAGGCGCTGCCGGCGATGAAGAAGAGCATCACGGACATGCTGACGGCCAGCTGCCACGGAGAATCCTTCAGGAGCCACGTCATGGGGAAATGCAACAGGGCGGCGCCGGCAGAGCTCATGATCAGCACGGGTTTGCGGCCGATGCGGTCGGACAGCTTGCCCCAGAACGGGAGGGAGGCGATGAACGCGATGTTGCCGATGACGCCTGCCCAGAGGGCTTCTCCGCGGTCCATCTTGAGGGTGGTTGCGGCATAGCTCGGCGCCACGACGCCCCAGATGTAGTAGACAACGGTGAGGCCGACGGTCAGGCCGATCACCTGCAGTGCCTGCTTGCGGTACTTGACGATCTGCGGCCACATGGGCTCTCGCTTTTCCTTCGGCGCTTCGGCTTCGAACGCCTCCGTCTCCTTCATCTTGGCGCGCATGACCAGGGCGTAGATGCCCAGGGCGCCGCCCACGAGGAACGGGATACGCCAACCCCATGCGTTCATGTCGACCTTGCTCAGGACCCCGGTCAGGACAGCGCCCAGCAAGGTTCCTGCGAGGATGCCGGCGGTGCCGGAGGTGTAGATGAGGGTCGCCCAGAAGCCGCGCTTTTCCTTGGGCGCCATTTCGGACAGATACGTTTGCGACGACGGCAACTCGCCACCATGGGCGAGGCCCTGGATGAGGCGGGCCACCAGAAGCATGACCGAGGCCAGGGCCCCGACGGCCTGGAACGTCGGCGCGATGCCGATCAGCAGGCTGCCGAAGGCCGCCAGGCCGACGGCGAATGTCATGGAGGTCTTGCGGCCGATCCTGTCACCGATCCAACCAAAGACGAAGCCGCCGAACGGCCGGGCCACGAATCCGACGGCGAAGATCGCCAGGGTGGAGAGGACCGCGGACGTGGGGTCGGCATTGCTGAAGAGGGCGCTGGCAATGAAGGGCGAAAACGTGGCATAAATAGCCCAGTCGTACCATTCGACGGCGTTTCCGATGCCGGTGCCAATGAGGGTCCGCAGATGGGACTTGTGAACCTGAACGGTGGCTGATGCGCCTACGGTGGCGGTCATGTCTTGCTCCAAGTGGCTGGGGTGGTGGTTAGTTGCCGGCGGCGAGGGCGGCGATGCGGGACACTGCGAGCTCTGCGTAAAGCGCCGCACCGTCGGACAGGACGCCGTCGTCGAAGGTGGCGTAGGGGGAGTGGTTGAACGGTGAGGTGGTGTGGTCCACGCCCCGCGGCACGGCGCTGAGGCCCACGAACGTTCCCGGGACTTCGGCGAGGACCCGGGAGAAATCCTCCGAACCACTGATTGGCGTGGCCCAGCGGGAGAGCCGCGAATCGCCGAACATGCCGGAGATGACGTTCTCCGCGGTGTGGGTCTCGTCCTCGTCAGTGATGGTCATGGGGTATTCGCCGCGGTAGTCGACATCCACCTCAAGGCCATGTGCGGAGGCGATGCCCGTGAGGAGCTGCGGTATGGCGGTCATCATCCGGTCGCGGGAGGCTTCCGAGAAGGTGCGGATGGTGGCTTCGAAACGCGCAGATTCCGGGATGACGTTGCGCTTGGTACCGGCCTGCAGCAAGCCCACGGTCAGGACTACGGGATCGAACATGTTGAACTGCCGCGTGATCATGACCTGCAGCGCAGTCACCATTTCTGCGGCTGCCGTGACGGGATCCTTGGCCGAATGGGGCGCCGAACCGTGCCCGCCGGCACCCAGGACCGTGACGAAAAGCCCGTCAGAGGCGCTCATCATCACTCCAGGCTTGGTGCAGAACTGGCCATACGGTTCCAGGGAGGAGAAGACATGCATGCCATAGGCGGCGTCAACCCGGCGGCCTGCAGCGTCCAGGACGCCTTCGCGGATCATGTGGCCCGCGCCGTCGAAGCCTTCTTCGCCCGGTTGGAACATCAGGACCACATCGCCGGCCAGCTGATGGCGCCGTTCGGCCAGCAGGGTAGCGGCTCCGGCGAGCATGGACGTGTGGAGGTCGTGGCCACAGGCGTGCATCGCGCCGTCGATCTTCGAGGAGAACTCGACGCCGGTGCGCTCCTGGACGGGGAGGCCGTCCATGTCGGCGCGGAGCAACACCGCTGGCTTCTGCGCTGAAGCGTGCGGCGCACCGGGTGCGGTGCCGCGCAAGACTGCCGTGACCGACGTCGTGCTCTCGCCGAGGGTGATTTCGTACGGGAGTCCGTCGAGGGCCTTGATCACCTTTTCCTGGGTGCGCGGGAGGTCCAGGCCGATTTCCGGGTTCTGGTGGAGCTCGTGGCGGAACCGGGCGATTTCTCCCTGCATCTCTTTGGCGTCTGCGGCGATCGACATCTGCTCTCCTGTTTCCTGAACGTTTGGTAAGTACCCATAGTCATTGTGGAGTGATTAGCCTCACAATCTTCTAAAGCCCTGAAAAAATTCAGGAACATGCCAGAATTAGCAGGATTCACGCACCGTCTAGGAGAGGATCGCTCATGGAACTCAGTGAAGAGGACCTCCGGCTGATCAATGCCCTCCAGATCTCGCCGCGGATCAGCTGGTCCGACGCCGCCGAAGTCCTCGACGTCCATGCCACTACGTTGGCCTCCAGATGGGACCGGCTGCGCGAGTCCGGAGCGGCTTGGACCACAGCGCACCTCATGGGCGATCCCAAGAATGCCTGCCTGGCACTGATAGACGTGGATTGCGAGATGCACCTCAGGCCCGAGGTCACGGCCGCGCTCGCTGCGATTCCGGAGGTCATCACGGTTGAGGAGGCCGCCAGCAACCGGGACCTCATGCTGACCGTGATCACCCAGGACCTGAGCGAGTTCAGCACCCGGCTATTGCCTCAGCTCAAGGAAATCCGGGGGCTCACCAAGTACCGGACCTCGCTCTGCACGCGGATCCACACCAGCGGCTATGCTTGGCGGCTCAACGTACTTAGCCGGGCGGAGCAGCAGGCGCTGCGTGCCCTTGCCGGGCCGGAAGCGGCCAATCCGTCCGCCCCCTACGCGGCGGTGACCCCGCTGCCGGCGAGCCACATGGCACTTCTTCCCTTCCTCGCCCGGGATGGCAGGGCCTCCGCCGCGGAAATCGCACGTGCCCTGGGGCGCCACCCTGCCACGGTGCAGCGGCAGCTCGGCCGCGTGCTCGCGAGCCGGATGCTGTCCTTCCGCTGCGAAATTGCCCAGAAATTCTCCGGCTTTCCCATGACGTGCCAGTGGTTCGCGAATGTTCCGGCGGGACAGCATGAAGCCGCGGCCGCCGAGCTACGGGCCATCAGGAACGTCCGGTTCACTGCCTCCACCACCGGCAGCACCAACTTTGTGATCATCATGTGGCTGCGTTCACTGGCAGAGATCATGGAGATGGAACTAGCAATCCAGCAGCGCATTCCCGGGATCGAACTCGTCGAAAGCGTCGTGATGCTGAGCACGGCCAAGCGGGTCGGCTGGATGCTGAACCCCGACTCGACGGCGACTGGCGCCGTCGTACCCACCGCCGCCGGTGGGCCGGTCCGCGCAATCGAGCTGACGACGACGGCGTAACTGCGGTACTCGCGGTGCGGAGCCCGGCCTAGAGGCCGGCGTTGTAGACGTCGAGTCCGAAGCGGTTCAGCCCAGGGGTGGCTGCGTAGCCGAGGTACGGAAGGGCGAAGGTGTCCTCAATGCTGGCCAGCAGGCTGTAGTGGTTGTAGGGGGTGGTGGACCAGGTGCCACCCTTGGTGAAGGGCGAGATGACCAGGGCGCCGACGCGGCCGCCGCCCTGCCCCACGATCCCGGGAAGCGGGGAGTTCGGTCCCGGGCCTTCACCGCAGCACGCGCTGGCGTCCGATTGGGGGCTGTCGGATTCGTCGAAGGTGATCACCAGGACACCGTCTTGGCGGAACGCGGGAGACGAGGTGATCAGCGGAACATACTGCTTAAGCCATGCATCCGCGCTGGTCAGGCCCCCGGGCTGTCCGTCCACGCAAGGGGAATCGTGTCCGTCGTGGCAGAGGTTCGGGGTGATCATGGACAGGTTTGGGGTGGTGGAGGCAGAAGCAAGATCATTCTTCAGGGCGCCGAGGTCCACATCGTTCTTGGCGCAGTCCGGTGATCCCGTGATCCCGGCGAAGTAGACAAAGGGATTGTGGCGGGCGGCGTACTGGTCCCCGACCTTCGCCTTCTGGGTGTCATCAGGTGCGCCGAGGGCGGGGTGCCGGCATGGCGTACCCATGTCCTCCATGTAGCCTTTCCAGGTCTTCCCGGCTGCCGTCAATTGGCCGGCCACCGTGGGCACATCAGCCGGGAAGACGCAGCCATCTCCAACGGCCTGGCCAGGAGTTGCCGTCCCGGTCTTCACGAACGGGGAGTAGGTCTGGCAGTCTGCCTGCATCTGCGGGTTGGGGCCTTGTCCGGAAATCTGGGCGACGTAGTTCGGTTGGGAGTTGTGTGCGGTGCCGAAGTACTGGTTCAACAGGACGCCCTGGCTGCGCAGCGTGGTGGAAAGGTACGGCGCGGCCGAACTTGGTCCCCACGTGGTGTCGTAGCCCTTGTTTTCGAGATTGATCACGAACACATGCTTGGCGCCGGGGAGATAGCCCGCGCCCTGGGTCGTCGGGGGTTGGCTTGCTTGGGCCTGCGTCTGGTGGATGCCGAATGCAATACCGGAAACGGTCAGCAAGACAACCATCAGGGCCGCAAATCCGAGCCGGAGCCTGGAAATGGTGAAGGTTTTGAATGTCATGGCAGGATCCATCCGTCCGCAAGAGCTTTTTGTTTCAAACCGGCCCACTCTTCTTCCGCGGGCGGTCCGACGGGAGAACATGCCGGTCCAGCGACATAGGGGGGTACGAGGTACGTCGGGGCCGCGAGATTCGGTGCTGATTGGAAATCGAGCACCTCGGCGATGTTCCGGGCAGCGTTGTCCCGCGGCGTCAGGGGTTGGAGTCCCCAGCGCCACTCGATGGCCTTCAAGATTGAGGTGTGGTCGTACTTATCGTGTGCAACGTACCGCCTGCGGGCCCGGGGTGAAACCACCAAGGACGGGACGCGGAAGCCACGCCTGGCGGTATCCGGATTGGTGTCCGGTGCTGTTTCCGGCGGCACGTGGTCGTAGAATCCGCCCCACTCGTCGTAATTGACCACCAGCATCGTGTTGGCCCAGTTGGGGCTCTTGGTCACTGCGTTGTAGACCTCGGCCAGGAAGAGCTCGCCGGAGCGGATGTCAGCGTGCGGGTGGTCATCGCCGGAGGTTCCGCTGGATTCATCCATGAAGCGCGGATCCACGAAGGAGACTGCGGGAAGTTTCCCGGAACTACAATCGCTGAGGAATTCAGCGTAGGGCCTGGAGATTCCGAGGTACTTGGTTCCCCAGAGCGCGGTGAAGGGAATGTCGCCGTAGTAGTACTTGCCCTGTACGCCGGCAGCTGCCAGGCGGTCCCAAATCGTGGGCATGGTGCTGGTGACGGTCGAGTTGTGGAGCCTGTCTGTGGCCGCCGAGTGCTGATAGAAACGATTCGGATAGGTCTCGGCCATCGTGGCAGCGAAATAGCGGTCGCAGACGGTCCAGTCGGGGCCTGCCTGGCGCCAAAAGTCTATGTCGCTTGAGTCGTAGTACCCGACCGCGAATTCATCGTTCTCACCGGCTCGTAGCCAGCCATCGTTCTTGCCGTTGTTGAACTGGATCCGGCCGCCCTCATAAGAATGATCGGGGTCGGGATGGGCGCAGCCCTGGTAATCCGTCAGGTGGTGCGTCGTGTGGGGAATCCCGTAGCGGTCAATGTACGTCAGGCCGGATTGCTTTCCATCAGCCCCGGGCATCCAGCCAAGAAAATGGTCGAAGGAGCGGTTTTCCATCATCACCACAATGATGTGGTCGATGCCCGAAGCGCCGGGTTGAGGGAGTGGGGTCGCAGCAGGAGCGGTTCCCATGGTCGCCCCGCTGACAAGCGTGGCGGCCGTGGCAGATCCGGCAACTGACAGGAAATTGCGTCTTGTGAAGTTCACCCCAAGAGTCGATCACGGAATGATTACGGGGACAATCGATAGTTGGCTATTTAATAAAGTGTTCGCCAACAGTTAATTTCAGGTGAACGTTAATCACTTGAATGGATTTTCATGGTGGCCCCAACCTCGTTTGGGCTTCTAGGCTGGGATGATGACTAGCCACGACGCGACAGCCGGCATCCTGCAACGCCCCTACCTTTTGGCCACCGTGGGTTCCTGCGCGCTGGTCTTCCTGGCAGCCTTCGAATCCATGGCCGTCACCACCATCATGCCGGTGGTGAGCCGTGAACTGAATGGCGCCGGACTCTATGCCCTGGCGTTCGCTGGGCCCCTCGCCACGAGCGTCATTGGGATGGTTGTCGCAGGGAATTGGGCGGACCGGCGTGGTCCGGCCGCTCCGCTGTACGCGTCTGTAGCGCTGTTCGCAGCAGGACTGCTTATCGCCGGCACCGCGGTTTCCATGCCGATGCTCGTCGCTGGGCGGCTCGTCCAAGGCCTCGGCATCGGCGCCATGACGGTCGCACTGTACGTGGTGATTGCAAGGGTTTACCCCGCCAGGCTGCACGCCCAGGTCTTTGCAGCGTTCTCGGCGGCCTGGGTCATACCTTCGATGATCGGGCCTTTCGCTGCCGGCGTGGTTGCCCAGTTGAGCAGCTGGCACTGGGTTTTCCTGGGCGTCGTCGGTCTGGTGGTTCCGGCGTTGGCAATGATCCTGCCTGCCATGCGCGGCATGCGTTCCGCACCGGGCGTGCGCGAGGCAGGTTCCCCGAAGACCGGGCTGCGCCAAGCAAAGCCCAACGCAGCGGAGGTCCCTTGGGCGTTCGGCCGCATGGGATGGGCCGCGCTCGCAGCCCTTTCCGTCCTCGGCCTGAACCTGTCCGGGCAGGTGCCCGGCGTGGGCTGGGTGATCGCCGCCGTCGCGCTCGTCATCGCGATGCTGGCCGTGAAGCCATTGGTTCCCCGCGGCACCCTCGGCGCACACCGCGGATTGCCGAGCGTCATCCTGATGCGTGGAATCGCCTCGGCCGCGTTCTTCGGCGCCGAGGTCTACGTTCCGTACCTTCTCACGGAGCGGTACTCCTTCACCCCGGCGTTCGCCGGACTCGCGCTGACCGGATCGGCCCTCGCCTGGGCAGGAGCGTCCGCTGTCCAGGGCCGGCTGGGTTCCAGGCTCGGGAATGCCTTGGCTGTCCGGATCGGTTCTGCGCTGGTTCTTGGTTCCGTGGCCGTTGTCCTTGTGACCACGGTGTTCGTCTGGCCGGCCGCGGTGGCGATTGCAGGCTGGCTCTTCGCTGGCGCCGGTATGGGACTGATGTACCCGCGCCTAAGCGTCATGACCCTGGCCCTCTCGCGCCCCGAGGACCAAGGCTTCAACAGTTCGGCAATGTCCATCGCCGATTCCCTCGGAGGCGCCCTTTCGCTCGCCGTGACGGGACTCGTCTTCAGTGCGCTGACGACGACGGTGGCCTCCTTCGCAGGCGTCTTCGCACTGACGTCCGGGATCGCCGTCGTCGGACTCATCATTGCGCCGCGCGTGGTGGGCAGGCGACCTTCGGGCGGTCCGCGTGGTCAGGGCGCGGAGGCTCACCGCGCCGAGGAAGCCGACGACGTAAGAGCCTAAGATTTTCTGTGGGCCCGGAGCACGCTGTCGACGGTGGTGGCCTGCTGACCGTCCGGACCGTTCACCACGCGTTCCCGGGAATCGGCGACGTTGATCCTCCACGAGCCAGGGCCGCGGGTGAGCGCTTCCACTAAGTCCTCGGGAGTGAAGAACTTGTCCTTCATTTCCTTGTGCGCGCTCCACGGAGTCAGGCCCTCCGGGTGATGCCCGACCACCAGCAAAGCCCCGCCGGGAGCCACGGCTGCTGCGGCCGAGGCAAGGGAATCGCGCCACGGAAGAAGCGGAGTGTGAAGGAATTGGGCGGACACCAGATCAAAGGCTTCGTCCGGACGCCATGTTGCGAAGTCCCTCTGCAACCAAGTGATCCGGTCCTGTAGCCCCGCTTCGATCGCGTGGGCTGCTGCCCGTTCAAGCGCGACGGCGGAGACGTCCACAGCGGTCACCGTCCAGCCATGCTGGGCGAGCCAGATGGCGTCCGCGCCCTCGCCGCAGCCCAGGTCCAAGGCGGTGCCAGGGGGCAGGCCGGCGGCTTCCGCGATCAGCTGCGGATTGGGATTCCCGCTCCACCTCTTCGCCTTTTCCTGGTACACCTCGTCCCAAAACTGCGCTGCGTCAACGCCGTGGTTCGGTTCGCTGTGAAGGTGGGCTCCGCCGTCGTGCTGGTGCGTCATGGCTCAAGCGTGCCCTGACTTGCTTCCGCGAGGCAACGGCCACCCACCCAACTGGCTCGCAGTTGTTGTCGTTTTCAGCCCTTAAAACGACATCTACTGCGAGCTACTTGGGCAACAAAGACCCCCGCGGAAAGGCGGGCTGCCCGCGGATGCTAGAATGGATTTACTTGATGTGCAGTGATGCCCGCTTAGTCCCGGATTCGGGGAGTGGGCTTTTTTCATGTGAGAGGCACATCCTGCGTCGATGAACGCGTTTTCTCTGGTCCCGGCCACGGCTTATTGCCTACCGGTCGATCACTGACTTTTTCCTCGGCGAACCCTCGGCCCAACCGGCGTCGGGGGACGATGTCCGTTGGACACCGCCAGAAAGACCCTTGAAACACATGACTACTTTTGCTGCCCTTGGCACGCCCAAGGCCATCGCCGAGTCCCTCGCTGCAGATGGCATCGAAGAAGCCTTCCCCATCCAGGTCAAGACCCTCCCGGACACGCTCGCAGGCCGCGACGTCCTGGGCCGTGGCCGCACGGGCTCCGGCAAGACCATCGCTTTCGCTATCCCGCTTGTGGCACGTCTCGCCGAGCGCGAAGCCAAGCACTTCCGCAAGCCCGGCCGCCCCATGGGCCTGGTCCTCGCACCGACCCGCGAGCTCGCCACCCAGATCAACGCCACTATCGAACCGCTGGCCAAGGCCATGGGCCTGAACACCACGGTCATCTACGGTGGCATCTCCCAGGCCCGCCAGGAAAAGGCCCTACGTGCCGGCGTCGACATTGTCATCGCCTGCCCGGGTCGCCTTGAGGACCTCATCCGCCAGCGCATCCTGACTCTCGAAGCCGTCGAGATCACCGTCCTGGACGAGGCCGACCACATGGCCGATCTCGGCTTCCTCCCGGTGGTCAAGAAGCTCATGGACATGACCCCCACCCAGGGCCAGCGCCTGCTCTTCTCCGCGACGTTGGACAACGGTGTTGACAAGCTCGTCAACCGTTACCTGTCCAACCCGCTGACCCACTCCGTGGACGACCCCCAGGCCGCTGTCACCACCATGGAGCACCACGTCCTGGTGGTCAACGACCAGACCGTCAAGAAGCAGCTGATCGTCGAGTTGGCCTCCGGTGCCGGCCGCCGCCTGCTCTTCATGCGGACCAAGCACCACGCACGCAAGCTCGCCAAAACCCTGACCGATTGCGGCATCCCCGCCGTCGATCTTCACGGCAACCTGTCGCAGAATGCCCGTGACCGTAACCTTGCCGAGTTTGCCAGCGGCGAGGTCCGGGTCCTGGTGGCCACGGACGTCGCAGCCCGCGGCGTGCACGTTGACGACGTCGAACTCGTCATCCACGTAGACCCGCCCACAGAGCACAAGGCATACCTGCACCGCTCCGGCCGTACGGCCCGCGCAGGTTCAGACGGCACCGTGGTCACGCTGACGCTTCCCGAGCAGCAGTCCGACGTCAAGAAGCTCATGAAGGCTGCCGGCGTCGACGTCTCGTTCGAGCGCGTCACGGCCAGCTCCCCGCTGGTTGCCCAGCTCGTGGGCCAGGTTGCCGACAAGGTTGACCCCCGCACCCGTGCGGCATTGCTCGCAGCGAAGACCCAGCAGCAGGGTGGCGGCACCTCCACTGGTGCCAATGCCCAGCGCAAGCGCAACCGCCGCACCACCCAGGCTGCACCCACTGCGGGTGGCCGTGGTGGTCGCGGTGGCCGTGGCAAGGTTGGCTCCGAGCCGGTACGCACCGACATCAACCGTGCGGATCGTCGCGCAGCAGCGAACGACGACGTCGCCCGCAGCTCGCGTGGTCGCGGCAACTCTGCTTCCACTCACCGCAACGACGTGCCCGCTGCACAGGGCCAGAACGGTCGCAGCGGCCGTCCGGCGACTGGTCAGCGTGCTGCCGGCGGCAACCGCTCGGCGTCGGCCCCGCGTACCGAGTCCGCAACTGCTACGCGCAGCAGCGGCAACAAGTCCGTCTGGTCCTCGAACACCGGCGGCAACTCCGGTGGCTCGTACGGCTCCGGCTCGGGTAACTCGGGTTCGGGTCGCCCGGCCCGCAGCGGCCCGCGCCGTGCCTCGGCTCCGGCGTCGAACGAGCGTCGCAGCCGCTAGGCACTCCGGCCGCTGGGCCAGCTGTGCTCTAGGTACTCCGCAGGACATGCTCAACGTTGGTAGCAAGGAGTGGACATATTCCTGATATGTCCACTCCCGGGCTCGAAGAATGAGCATGTCCCTAGGGATTACCAGCCGCGCTCGCGCCATTCTGCAAGGTGTGGCCGCTCCGCGCCAAGCGTCGTCGGATCTCCATGGCCAGGATGCACCACCGTGTCATCCGGGTAAGCCTCGAACAGTCGTTCCGTTACGTCGTTCAACAGCGACGTGAAGCGGGCGGCATCGTTCTGCGTGTTGCCAACCCCTCCCGGGAACAACGAGTCGCCGCTGAAAATGTGCGTGGGCCCTTCCGGGTCCTGGTACACGTAGGCGATTGAACCCGGGGTATGGCCGCGCAAGTGCACCGAAGTGATGTCGAAACCGTCGAAGTTTCCCACATCGCCATGGTGCAGCGGTACGGCCACGGGTACCGGCAGCGCGGCCGCGTCGTCCGCTCCGGCCGAGGTCTTAGCGCCCGTGGCTTCCACCAACCCGGGAAGCGCGCGGACGTGGTCCCAATGCTGGTGCGTCGTGGCGATCAGGGCCAGCTTCGGTGTGGCCTTGGTGTCCGCGGCCGAGTCCTCGATCATCTGTTGGATGGCCGGAAGGTCGTCCGCGGCGTCGATCAGGAGCTGCGCACCGCTTGCCTTCGCGGTGAGCAGGTACACGTTGTTGTTCATCTCGCTGACCGAGATTCGCCGGATGGTGATGTCACGCAGTGAATGAATGAGTGAGTCCATTCGTCCACTCTACGGAAGCCGCGTGCGGCCTACCGACTACTCGCGGCCCTGCGAAACCCAGGTGGGATCCGCGGACCGTGAGCCGACGACGGCGTCCGCGGCGCCGTCGAGCACGTCTAGTTGGGCGGCACTCAACTGGAGGGACAGGGCGCCGAGGTTTTCGTCGATCCGGTGCGCCTTGCGTGTGCCGGGGATGGGGACCACGCTGAGCTGGAGGCGGCGGCCTTTGGCGAAAAGCCAGGCCAAAGCCAGCTGGGCGGGAGTTGCATCCCGGCCAGTGCTCTCGGACAGTTCCGCGGCGACGGCGCGAACCGCGGCGACAACCAATTGGTTGGCGTCGAGGGCGCCGTCGGCAAAACGGGGGATGCGGTGCCGGAAATCGTTCTCCCCGAGTTGATCGGCGCTGACGGTTCCGGTGAGAAAGCCCCGGCCAAGCGGCGAATAAGGTACGAAACCCACACCAAGCTCAGCCGCAGTCGGGACGACGTTGCGTTCAACGTCCCGGCTCCAGATGGACCACTCGCTCTGCACGGCGGAGATCGGGTGCACGGCGTTGGCCTCCCTCAGCTCCTCGGCTGTCACTTCCGACAAGCCCAGGTGCCGGACCTTGCCTGCCCGGACAAGCTCGGCCATGGCCTCCACGGTTTCCACAATCGGAACGCGGAGGTCACGGCGGTGCATGTAGTAGAGGTCAATAACGTCAGTGCCCAGGCGGCGGAGGCTCGCTTCTGCCGCCTGGGTCACGTAGGCGGTATCTCCCCGGACGTCGGTGTAACCATCGCGCGGGTTGCCCACGATTCCAAACTTGGTGGCTAACTGGACCTCGTCGCGGCGATCCTGCAGCAGTTTTCCGATCAGTTCCTCGTTGTCGCCCGCGCCGTAAATATCTGCGGTGTCAATGAAGCTGATCCCGGCATCCACCGCATGGTGCAGCGTCTTGAGGGATTCGGCGGGATCCACCTCGCCATAAACGGGCGTCAATGCCATCCCGCCGAAACCGAGGGGGCTTACGGTCAGGCCGTCGCCTAGCTGTACGTTCGTGGTTTCCGGGCTCATGGTGGTTCTCCTTCGCCGAGTGTTCGTCTCATTGCTGGCAACTCCGCGGGGCGGGGGAGTATTCCGCCTGCTTGGGGCTTATGGTTGGGCCGGTTCTGATACCTCATCGTGCTTCTCCGTAGGCAGGGCCTTCAGACCGGCCGCACAGCCCACGATTCCGGTAATGAACAGCAGCTTGAGCGGGCTGGCCGGTTCGACGCCGGTTGTCATCGCCCAGCCGACCGTCAGTGCCGCGCCGATCCCGACCCAGACCGCGTAGGCCGTGCCAAGGGGAATGCGCTTCACCGCGAGGCCGAGGCCGATCATGCTGAGGGCCGCCGTCACGGTGAAGACCACGGTGGGCGCGGCCTGGCTGAACCCGTCGGACAGTCCGAGGGCAGTCGCCCACACAGCTTCGAGTACGGCGGAGGCCAGCAAAATGGCCCATGCAAACTTAGGGGTCATGGCTACGCCACCACCTTCAAGCCGACCACGCACACACCGATCCCGGCGAGCAGGAGCAGCCGTGCCGCCGTCGGGCGCTCAACTTTGGTGATCATCGCGTAAGCCGCTGTAAGAACGACACCGACTCCCACCCACACCGCGTAGGCGGTGCCGGTCGGGATGGATTGCATCGCGAAAGCCAGGCCCGCGGTGCTCGCAATCACGGTGACCAGGAAGATGGTGGAGGGGAGCGGCTTGCGGAAGCCGTTGGAACGGTGGAGGGCTGCGGCCCAGACGGCCTCGAGGGCACCGGACAGAATGAGGATTAACCACGACATGACAGATCCTTTGGCCAGTCTTGTCGCGTGCCGGGTACTGAACCGTCGTCCGGAGGTCCCTGTGCGGGCCTTCCTTCTAGGCTAGCAAATCCCGACGCCGGGCGGCCAGCTTGGAGGCGAGGCTCACCCGGTCGCGAGGCTTGCCGGGGGGACATGTCCAGTCGCGAGCATTGCCAAGGGACATGTCCAGCGCTGGGCTCAGCGAGTGGGCATGTTGTGGTCACCATGAGGGACATGTCCAGCGCTGGGCTCAGCGGATGCACACGTTGGCATTATGTCCAGTGCTGGGACCTAGGAGTGCACATGCTCCACGCGGTCGATCGAGATAACGGCCAGGAACCCACGGCCCAGGATTTCGGGGCTGCGGGTGTCCGAACCTACTACGGCGTCGTAGCGGGCGAGTTCGACTGGCTCGGACGCGGTAAGCGCGGCCTCAGCTTCACCGTCCGCGGCGTCGGCAGGCTCCGCCCCGGGTGTGACAGAAGCCTTGCCCTCCAAGAGGACGGCCATCTGACCTTCGAACACCGGGTGCGCGCGCTTCTTCGAGAGCTCGATGATGGACGTGTAACCCTTGAATTCGCCCGCCCGGGCAATCACGTTGAGGTCCCGGATGTCGCCGGTGGGGAGTGAGCTGGAAGAGGCTGCCTCACCCGAGAACCGGAAGGGCCGATACTTTTCCAACGGGTGCTCTTCGCCGGCCACCGTGAGCAGCAGCAACTCGCCGTCGATCACTGTGATGACGCGCTCCATGCCGGGGAACGTCGAGAAATCGCCGGCCGATCCGACGTCGGCGATGCTGACGCGCCAGTCCCACGCGCCGTCCTGCGCCGATGCTGCTTTCGGATGGCTGGCCAGTTCGCGGGTCACCCCGCCGCCGTTGCGCCACGGTTCAGGTCTGAGCTCGGCAAAACGGATGATCTCCATATGCTCCAGCCTAGCCCGAGCCCGCCTTTGGCCGGCTGAACGCTCGCGTAACATCGGCGCAATCTTGGCACGGTTCAACAATCGCTGGGGCCCTTGCTAACGTCGTAGGGAGATAAACGGTTGGAGGCACGGAATGTTCGTCAAAGTGTGTGGCTTGAGCACGCCTGAATCCGTGCAGGCCGCCGTCGAGTCCGGCGCAGACGCCGTGGGTTTCGTACTGACGAAGAGTCCGCGCGAGGTATCGCCCGACCGTGCCCGAGACTTGCTGGTCCATGTACCGGAAGGTGTCGCCGCCGTCGGAGTCTTCCGCCACGAGACCGCCGCCGACGCCGTCGCAACCGCCCGCGAGGCCGGTCTCGAATGGGTCCAGTTGCACGGAAGCCGCACGCCGGAAGATATTAAGGCCGTGCACGACGCCGGGATGCGGCTGGTCAGGGCCGTCACCATGGGTGCCGCTCCGGAGGAGTTCGAGGAGTGGGGCGAGGAACTGCTCCTGATCGACGCCGCCGTGCCCGGCTCGGGGGAGTCGTGGGACTATTCATCAGTCCGGAAACTGGGCCTGGGTGAGCGCCAATGGTTGTTGGCCGGAGGGTTGACCCCGTCCAATGTCGGAGCGGCAGCGCGGGAAGCCGAAGCCTGGGGCGTTGACGTGTCCAGCGGAGTGGAGTCGTCCCGTGGCGTGAAGGACCTCGACCTCGTGCGTGCCTTCGTCAAGGCCGCGAAAGCCTGACGCCCCCCACCCAAACGCTCGCTCACCTTTGGTGCGTTTTGGACGCTCGCTCACCTATAGAGCGCCTTTGGCGCGATGCTCCTGCAGATGATGTGATCGAGGGTTCGAGGATTGGCCCCCAAAAGTGAGCGAGCGTCGCAAGAAACCTTTGACAGCCGTCGTTCGGCGTCGCATATTTAACATATCAATTAATTAGCGGCATGGTTAAATCCAGAGGCCCCAAACATGTCCACAGATCGGCTCAGTCTCATCTTCTCGGCCCTCGCCGACCCCACCCGAAGGGCAATTCTGGCCCGGCTTTCGGAGGGTGAAGCCACCGTGAACGAGCTCGCCGAACCGTTCGACATCAGCCTTCCCGCCGTCTCGCGGCACCTCAAAGTCCTGGAAATCGCAGGGCTGATCAGCCGGAGCCGGAATGCGCAATGGAGATCTTCCAAATTGGAAGCGGAACCACTGCGCGAAGCCACCGAATGGATGGACACATACAGGCGATTCTGGGATGCGAGCTTTACCCGCCTCGATGCCCACCTACGCAAGATTCAGCACGATTCAAAGGATCCAGGAGTCAAGCAATGAACAAGGAACAGCACATCCTCACCATGACCCGCGAGTTCGATGCCCCACGGGAGCTCGTCTTCGAGGCATTCATGGATCCCGATCAGCTCGCCGCATGGTTCGGGCCCGTGGGTGTTGCTTCGCCGCGCGACCGGATTGTCGTGGAACCCAGGGTGGGCGGCGTCTGGCAGCTCGTCATGACCTGGAATGAGGACGGCGCCCCCAAGGAATCGCCTATTGACGCTGTCATCACCGCTTACGATCCGCCCGCCTTGCTGGTCGCCACGCAAAAAGCAGAGCCCGACGCCGGGATCACGCTTCTGCTGGAAATGCGCCTTGAGTTCGAGGTGTTGGAGGGCGACCGCACTCTGCTTCATCTCACCCAAGGGCCCTTTGACTCCGACGAATGGGTTGAAATGACCCGCGAGGGGTGGGGTACCTCGTTCACCAAGCTGGACACCCTGCTGGTGCGGGATTAGGGAAGCGGGCCAAAGGGCGCCAGAAGTCAACTTGGAAGGTCGGGGACCGTTCGGGCTACACTCCACGGCGGGGACAGAATGCCATTGACTCTGGAGACCGAACGGTTCCGGAGACAGACGATCAAGCAGAATGCGACCTTTGAAAATCCTTGTGAAACCTTTTAACCCGGGGTTTTCGTGGCCAGCTGGCGCGAGTGGCGCGTTAAAGCAGTGAAAGGGTGCTCTGAGCTGGGAAAATAGTGGTATTCGACGCCATATTTTCCTGATCGTGAGGAGCACCCTTTCGATGCATCATTTTACCCGGCTTTTCCCTGCTGCAGCGGTTGGCTTCACCGGCCAGTCACTGGTGTCCCACGCCGGAACGAAGATTCTGACGGAATTGATCGACGCGCTGGGTTTCCGCGGACTCTGCGAGGACCGGCTTGGCCAGTTCGCTCCTTCCGGCGCCCGACACCGGCCCGGCCGGCTCATCGCTTCCCTGGCCCTGATGCTCGCTGGCGGCGGCGAGCACGTCAGCGACCTGGACATGCTGCGTTCCTCGCCCGGGATCTTCGGGCCGGTGCCCTCGAACGCGACCGTGTCCCGGTTTTTCGAACGCACCGTCGCCAACCCCGAACTGTTCAGCTACGGCTTCGAGACCCTGACCCGGGAACTGCGGTCCAGGGCCTGGGACGCTGCAGGGAACTTCGAACCCGGCGGCCAGGCAACCGCCGCCGATCCCTTGATCGTTGACTTGGATGCCACGTTGGTGACCTCGCACAGTGACAAGGAACTGGCCGCGGGCACGTACAAAGGCGGGTACGGTTTCTCCCCGTTCATCGCCAGCATCGATTACGGCACGGGCAACGGCACCGGGGAAATCCTCGCCTGCGTGTTGCGGCCCGGCAGCGCGGGGGCGAACAGCGCCGATGACCATATCCGTGTCTTCGAGACCGCCACGGCCCAGTTGCCCGAGAGCTTCTTCCCCGATGGGAAGCTGGACGGGCAGAGGATCCTGGTCCGCACCGACAGTGCCGGCGCCTCGCGGAAGTTCCTCTGGCACCTGCACTCCTTGGGCGTGCAGTTCTCCGTCTCGTATCCGGTCCCGGCAGCCAAAGCCCACATGATCGACTGGATCAACGACAAACAGTACTGGCAACCGGCCCTGGACCAGCACGGGACCGACCGCACGAACGCGTGGGTCATCAACGCCACCGAAGTGATCCCGCTGAAGGACTACCCGCCGGGCACGAACATCTACCTGCGGGCCGAGCCGCTGCACCCCGGCGCGGCCCCGACCCTGCTGGATCTGGACGGGCACCGCATCACCGCGTTCCTGACGAACGCACCGCGCTGGCACGGACCGTTCCTGGATGCCCGGCACCGGGCCCGGGGCCGGTGCGAGAACCGGATCAAGACCCTGAAGAACACCGGCCTGGGCAAGCTGCCGTTCTACGATTTCGCCGCGAACCAGGCCTGGGCCAACATCGCCGCCCTGGCATTGAACCTCACCTCCTGGCTGCAGCTCACCGCCCTCCCGGAAGGCCACCACGCCAGGTCCTGGGACATCAAACGCTGGCGCTACCGGCTCTTCGCGACCGCCGGGAAAATCATCACCCGCGCCCGCCGGAGGACCTTGCTCCTGCCAGACAGGGCACCGGAGAAACAGCTCATCACCGTCCTGCTGGACCGGATCAAAGACCTCCCAGCGCGACTGAAAAGCGCCCCGGCAAAGCCTACGTAGCCAGGTCCAAGGTTCCAACCGCCACGACACAGAACAAACACCCAACGGAGAAGTGGAAATCCGCGCCGATCCCGGCGGCACCAGGGCCACTCCAGCCCCGCCAAAATCCAGATCACAGCCGATCAGCGATCAACGCCGCCCCCGGCCGGCCCACCAGCGGCAGATGAAAAATCTGGGTTAACGGCCCTATCCGCTACCTGCCAGTCGCCTTTTTTGCCGCTTTGGCATTATCTGGCTGCTCTTCGCAGGCAGGCACCGCCTCGG
The DNA here is from genome assembly GCF_026683955.1 of Arthrobacter sp. MMS18-M83. Lineage (NCBI taxonomy): Bacteria > Bacillati > Actinomycetota > Actinomycetes > Micrococcales > Micrococcaceae > Arthrobacter > Arthrobacter sp. MMS18-M83. The sequence continues at coordinate 2,957,623 of NZ_CP113343.1, forward strand.
CGGGCACGCCGTCGCCCTCTTCCGTGAGCGATTCCGCATCTGCAAGCCCAACGCCGTCGTCGGGGCCCTTTGGAGGCTTCGCTTCGGCGGCCGAGATGTGCTCCACCATTTCGCAACAGGCCACGGGAGCTTCGTTGCTGCCTATGTCTGCGGCGCAGGGAAAGACCGCTGAACTGGAGCAATACAAAGCCGAGCTCGCCGCGACGGCTCAGCGCGTCCCAGATGCGCTCAAAGCCGATTTCACCAACCTGAAGGACATCGCGATCGCAGGTTTGAAGGACCAAACCGTGTACTCGAGCGGCAAGTTCGAAAAAGCGATGGCTCCCGTTACAACCTGGCTGGGCGCCAACTGCAAGTAGGCCCTGGCCCGCAGCCCCCGCGGGGAAGGCCTGCCCTGGCGCTCGTAGGTGAGCGGGCGTCAGTGAAGAGGGCCGCGTAGGTGAGCGAGCGTCAGCCAAAAGGTCAACATAGGTGAGTGAGCGTTGCGGCGGCGTGACGCTCGCTCACCTTTGGGCTAAAAGTAGAGCGCCCGCCTTCAGATGATCTGCAGGAGGGTGCCGCCGTTTGGGCTCATATGTGAGTGAGCGTCGGGGGAAAGGGCCATATATGTGAGCGGGGATCGGAAGATCAGGGGGATTTCAGGGCGAACCCCTAGGCCTTGGCCGCATCCCGCAAGGGACAATGGAAGACATGAAAACGCTGCTTAACATCATTTGGCTCGTCTTCGGCGGCTTCGTTCTGGCCTTGGGGTACTTCATGGCCGGAATTGTCTGCTGCTTGTTGATTGTCACCATCCCGTGGGGCATCGCGTCGTTCCGGATAGCCTCGTACACGCTGTGGCCTTTTGGACGGATGGTTGTCGACAAGCCGGGAGGCGGGGGAGTCTTCCCGCTCATCGGCAACGTCATCTGGCTGCTGGTTGCGGGCATTTGGATCGCGATCGGCCACGTGGTTACAGCTTTCGCCATGGCCATCACCATTATCGGGATCCCGCTGGCCATCGCCAACCTGAAGCTCATTCCGGTATCGCTCATGCCGCTGGGCAAGCAGATCGTGCCCAGCAACCGCCCGTTCGTCAGCACCTACCGCTAGCCTCCCCGCATAAGGCACCACGAACTGTTCCGGAGTAGCGTAGGCCGTGTCTGCACTGCCTCCCCTCGAAAGGAACAGTCCATGTCCGCCGCCAGGAACACCGTTGCCAAGAACATCGTCGCCACCCTCAAAGCCAACAATGTCCAGCGCGTCTACGGGATACCCGGAGATTCGCTGAACGGATTCACGGACGCGCTGAGGGAGGAAGAGAGCATCCGGTGGGTCCATGTCCGGCACGAGGAAGCGGCCGCGCTGGCAGCCGCGGCCGAGGCGGGTCTCACGGACGAGTTGGCTGTGTGCGCCGGTTCCTGCGGCCCTGGCAATCTCCATCTGATCAATGGGCTCTACGATGCCAACAAGTCCAGGGTCCCCGTGTTGGCCATCGCCGCGCACATTCCGAGCGAAGAGATCGGCAGCCAGTACTTCCAGGAGACGCATCCCCAGGAGTTGTTCCGGGAATGCAGCGTTTACGTCGAGCACGTCGCACATCCCAGCCAGATGCCCAGGATCCTGGAAATCGCCATGCGGACCGCGGTCGAGAAGCGGGGCGTCGCCGTCGTCGTGATTCCCGGTGATGTTGCCCTCGCGGAGGCGCAAAGCGACCGGACCGCGGTGGTCCGGGCCGCCCGCCCGGAGATCCGCCCCAACCCACAGGAGCTCGTCGAGGCGGCAGACATGCTCAACACGGCCGGCAAAGTCACGATCCTCGCGGGTGCCGGCACCGCGGGTGCGCACGCGGAGGTCATGGCGTTGGCGGACGGGTTGGGGGCGCCGATCGTCCACGCGATGCGGGGCAAGGAACACATCGAATACGACAACCCGTTCGACGTCGGCATGACCGGCCTTTTGGGGTTCAGTTCCGGCTACCGCGCTATGGAGAGCTGTGAGGCCTTGCTCATGCTGGGCACCGACTTTCCGTACCAGCAGTTCTACCCGGAGAACGCGAAGATCATCCAAGTGGACATCAGGGGCGAGCAGCTCGGCAGGCGCGCCAGGATCGATCTTGGACTCGTGGGCACGGTCAAGGACACGGCGGCCTCGCTCCTGCCTTCGATCAAGCGCAAGACGAAACGAACACACCTCCAAGCTTCGCTCAAGCACTACGCGAAGTCGCGCGCCAAGCTCGATGACCTCGCCTCTCCGGCGAAGGACGGCCAGCCCATCCATCCGCAGTACGTTGGGAGGCTAGTCGATGAGTTGGCGGCCCCGGATGCGGTATTCACGTGCGACGTCGGATCCCCGACGGTGTGGGCCGCCCGCTATCTGACCATGAACGGCCGACGCCGGCTTCTCGGCTCGTTCAACCACGGAACCATGGCCAACGCCCTGTCGCACGGCATCGGAGCGGCGGCTGCGTATCCCGGGCGCCAAGTGGTTGCCCTGGCCGGCGACGGCGGGCTGACCATGCTGCTCGGCGAGCTGATCACCTTGGTGCAGAACAAGCTCCCGGTCAAAGTGGTGGTCTTCAACAACTCCTCGCTGAACTTCGTGGAGCTCGAAATGAAGGCCGCGGGCTTCGTCAACTACGGCACGGACTTGGAGAACCCGGATTTCGCTAAACTCGCCGACTCCCTGGGCATCCGCGGCATCCGCGTGGACGACTCCTCCGGGCTGAAAGCGGGATTGGCTGAAGCTTTCGCGCACGACGGCCCGGCCCTCATCGACGTCCGCACGGCCCGGCAAGAACTGTCCATTCCACCTGCAATCAGCGCCGAACAAGTCAAGGGGTTCACGCTCTACGCGATCCGGACTGTACTCTCCGGCCGTGGCGACCAGCTGATCGACCTCGCGAAGACCAACATCCGCCAGATTTTCTAGGTGGAACCGCCACGCTAGCGAGCCGTCACAGCTCCGGTGCGCAGATCGAAACTGAAGCTGCGCTCCACGGCCCGCGTGCCGCCGTCGTACGTTGCGGCGAAAGTCAGCTCGAGCGAGTCCAGCGCCAGGTCCTCCTCGGTGACCGTGTACACGGGCGTGAAGTAGAGCGCCTCCGCGCCCGGCGCCAGATCGGCGGTCGGGAAGTCCTCCGGGTTGGAGTGCGGTCCCAAGAGTACGACGCCGGACGCCGCTTGGGTGCCTAGGTTGCGGGCCCGTCCGGTGAAAGCGAGGATGTCCCCGGCTTTGTAGCCCGGAATGATGGGCCCGTAGTTGAGGTCCTGGGCTTCGCGCGTACCGAGGACCTGCGCCTGCTCCGCTGAGTAGCCCTGGCCGACTTCCTTCCAGGTCTGCACGTCCCAATCGCCGTCGTTGTCAGGTGATATGACATGGAATTCGCCGGCGTTCTGCCAAACAGCGGGCCGGCCGGGGGTGATGGAGCGCAGTTCCATGTGAAACTCGAGGCCCTGGGGCTGAGACTGGCGCCGGAACTGGGCTTCGGGCGCCGCGGTAGCCACGCCGGTGAGCTGCCCCGTCAGCTGCTCCACCGGTACGGATAAGAACACAATCTCGCGGTATCCCTGCCGTTCATACAGCACGCCGATGTTGCCATCCGGAAGCCGCGCAGCGGTCGAGTATGCCGAGCTGCCCTCGCACAGGACAAGCTTGGCGGGCCAGCTGGACCCATTGTCTTTGGACAGGCTGAGGATCGTGTTGCGGCGCAGCGAGGTGTCCTGGTTGTTGCTCGCGAGCAGCCAGCTGTTCGTGGCCGGGGCGGCTAAGGACGTTACGCTCGGCAATCCGTCGAATCGGACAAGGGAGCCATTGTCGCTCGGGTCGGGGAGGTCCTCCACCGGTTCCAGCGGGCTCCACGTGTCGCCGCCGTCGTCGGAGACGGCCATGAGGCGCCGAGGTGTCGCCCGCGAGTGCAGCAGGAGGCCGCCGTCGTCGAGGCAAGCCACTTTGTTCTCGTTGGGGCCGATTCCGTCCGGCCCCGTTCCGATCAGCGAGCCGAGCGTCCACTTCTCGCCGTGGTCGTCGCTGTACGCGGAAGCCGCCATGATCTCGCCGTCCACGAGCACTACGAACTGCTGCACCAGGCGTCCGGCGAACGGACCCGCGTGCACCTGGATTCCCTGCCCGGCAGCGGCGAAAATCCCCGTGATGCCGGGGTCGCGTGCGCCGGCACCGCGGCCTATCTTGAGCTGGGCGGTGAGCCGCCGGTGCTGCCAGGTGACGCCGTCGTCGTCGGAAATGCTGACATCGCAGTGCTGCACGTCGTCGTCCGGTTCGAGCCCGGCCACTGCCTCGAAGAATCCGGCATGCGTCCCGGCGGCGTGGAACATGAAAATCCGTCCGGTCACGACGTCCACCAGGAGGCTGGGATCGCCGTAGCCGTTGAGTCCCGAGCCTCTGCGGACCACCCGCTGCTCCTCCCAGCTATGGCCGTTGTCCGTGCTGCGCCGGAGCAGGAGGTCGATCGGATTGGGCAGGTCGTCCAGGTTCGGTCGGCCGTCATACGCGGCGAGCACTGTTCCGGCCGTGGAGACGGCCAGCGCGGGGATGCGGTACTGCCGGTAGCCTCCCGTGCCGCGTACAGCCAGGACATGCTCGACGTCGGGATGGGCTTGGGGGAGTGCGGCACCGTTGCGTTGGAGGTAGGAGGTCACACCTCCATGATACGAGGTGTCGTCTTGGGCTCCAGCAGCCGCGGCCAGGCTTATGGTTACTGCCATGGGCAATAGAAATCCAGAAGTGGACACCTGGCTTCAGCAGTACGACAACCCGCACCGCGAATTGGTCGGTCAGATCAGGGAATTCATCCTCTCCGTGGACCCCCGCTTGTCCGAAGCCATCAAATGGCAGGCACCCACCTTCATTTACAAGGGAAACATTGCCTCGTTCTTTCCGCGATCAAAGAAAAACGTCACCCTGATGTTCCACCAGGGCGCGTCGATCGCCGATGAACTGGGCCTGCTCGAGGGTGACGGCGAAGTCTCCCGCGTTGCGCGTTTCGTGGACAACGCCGACTTCGAGGCAAAGAAGCCGGCGCTTGAAGCCGTGATCCTGGGATGGATCAAGGACAAGGGCTAGCCACACGGGGCTGACCGGCACACAGGCTTGGTGGGCCTCAGGGCCGCCCAAACGCACCATCCCTCAACAGGGCCACAGCGAATCCGGCATCAAGTTCGGCGGCGATCTCGACGTCGTTGACGTACCCTGCGCCGATCAGCTCCCGGCCGCTTGAACAGCCTTGCAGGGCGTCGCGGAGCCGGGGCTCGGCAGCGTTGAATACTGCCATCGCGGCCTCAGCCTCCGGCGAGAAACCTTCCCTGCCGTCCTCTGGGGTGAAGCCACCCCTGCCCGCGGCTGCAAGCCCGGCGATGAAGGCCCCGGCCCCGATCTGATCCTCCACGGCGGGCCGGAGCGGACCGCCGGGCCATCGCTCACCGGCCGCGATCACCGCGACTATGGCGTCAGGGGGCAGTTCGGACGCCACCCAATCCGCGGTGGCGGCAGCGTTACGCAATGACACTGCTGCGATGAGCGGCACTTCCTGGGCGAGCTCATGGGCAAGCGCGGAACCGTTCGGCGAAGGCAGGACCACGCGACTCAAGGCCGGTGCGTCGCGAAGGCTCGACGGCGAGAGGCTCAGTCCGCCGCCACCCCTCGGACCCGCCAACAGGGCATCATGGTGGGCTGCGAAGTCCTCTGCACTCGCATCCATCCACGGGTAAGGGAACACCGTGGCGCCGCGGTCGACGGCGACGCTCACGCACGTGGTGAAGGACAGGACGTCAACCACAACGGCAAGGTCGGCTCCGGACGATATGGCGCGGGCGCCGTCGAGCCCCCACTCAAACCTCACCGCGAACGGGAGCTGCCGGTGCACCATCGCCGCCGTGGTCATGACAGTTCGGCCTCCAGGTTGCGTCGGGCGGCATCCAACCAAAGGCTTTTCGCCCGCTCGCTGTGGAAGAGCGGATCCAGGGCGAGCAATTGGCGGACTACTGCGGCCCGGCCGGCGGCAAAGTCGGGATCGCTGACGTGGGCATAGTCATCGCGGACAGCCGTCAGGTAGCGCGCGTAAGCGGCGGGTTCCGCGCCGAGGATTGAGAGATCGGCGTCGCACAGGAGGGCGCCGGCATGATCGTCCGGCGCGGGGCTGTGCGTGGAGGTCAGCCTGACGAGCCGGGCAACTTCGTCCGCGACTGACTCGGGAAGGCCCGCGATGGCGAGGCGGTCCTCGGCCAACTTGGCTGATTCTTCCTCGTCCTGTCCGGCGACTCCTTCATAGACGGCGTCGTGGAACCACGCGGCGAGGGTAACCGAGCGCGCCGGAAGCGCGGGGTCGGTGAGGACGTCCAGGGCTTCGAGGACCGCCAGCAAATGCGTGCGGCTGTGGTACTTCCGGTGCTCCTCACCCCAGCGCTCCAGGAGTTCGAAACCCAGCTCTTCATGTCCTGGAAGCGTCGAATTCCAGCGCTCCAGCAGGGGCACCGTGAGAGCCTTGCTCCGCTCCCGGGCAGGGATGCGCAGGCCGCTCGCGATCAGCTTGCGCACCAAAATTCGGGCCTCAACGGGGACGGCCCCGGCGGACAGGAGATCCTGGTAGCGGCGCTCGGGGACGTCGTAGTGGTCGCCGTCGAAGGCTCGTTCAGGGATCCCCGCGGCCTTGGCAAAGGCATGCAGTTCGTCGAGCGATGTGTCCGAGACCAGATGGGAAAACACTGTCCCGTGCGCGGGCCACAGCGGCGGATCAACGTAGACGGCCATGGCCTGCGCCCGGACGGACTACGAGTTCTTCTGGGTTGCTGCCGCAGAGAGCGAGGTCAGGCCCTTTTCGAAATCGCCGCCCACCATCTTGTCCATGTTCATGAACAGCGCGAAGATCTTGCCGATGCCTTTGTTCTCGCCCGTCATTGTCCACGTGACACGGGTGCCGTCGCCTTCCGGCACGAAGGTGAATTCTGTGGGGTTGACGGCCTTCATCGGCTTGGTGAATTCCAGGCGGATGTCGATCTTGCCGGGCTCTTCGGAGCCGACGATCTCCATGTTTCCGGTGCCGGCCTTGTTGTTGCCGCTCCAGGCATACTTTGCTCCGACGCCGGATTCGGTGCCCGAGTAGCTGCGGCTTAGCTTGGGGTCAACCGCCTCCCACGGAGACCATTTGGTCCATTCGTGGAAGTTGTTGACGAGCGGGAAGATGTCCGCGGGAGCCGCGGGGATGAGTGCATTGCGGGTGACTGTGAAGGGTGCCATGTGCATATCGTACGGCTGATGTCGGGTCAGTGGGTCCGGGCCGAGCGCTGCGTTCTGAATGCGGCGCTCGGCCCGGACCCACGTTGTCGCGAGCGTTACATGCCCGGGATGTCGAGTTGTTCGTAGATGTGGATGGAGGCTTCCGGTGCCATGAGGAAATGCGGGTGGCCTTCGAGGAGCTTCAGTGCTCCGTCCATGTCCTCCGCTTGCAGGACGCTGTAGCCGCCTACGCCGGTCTCGGCATCGGACACTCCGGAATTCCCAACGATCTTGCCTGCGCCGAGGGGTGTGCCGAGATCAACAATCCCGTCACCAGCCCGCGTGGCCCAGTCCGTCCACAGCTTCATGCCTTCGGCTGCTGCCTCGGGAGTGCTGTCGGCCATGGCCGATTCGGCCGATTGCGGGGCATTGTAGAGAACAACGAACTTCTTCATTGCGCGTCCTTTTTCTCAGCTTGCCGGGCGGGTGATCCACCCAGTCAGAACCGATCCTAGGGCTCGGAGCCGCAAACGGCGAGGGGCTTTTCCACATAAGTGGGGTGGACTATGGACAGTAGTTTCGCCGTCGGCAAACATGGAGCGGGAGGGCCGGTTTCTCAAAGTTGAGCATAGTAGACTCAACTTTGAGAAACAGTCATCTTCCCGAAAGGAGCTCTTCAATGGACGTCAAATTCACCACCAAGAGCCAGGAGGCTCTTTCCGCAGCGGCCATGAACGCCTCCACCGCCGGAAATCCGCAATTGGAGCCGGCCCACCTGCTCAAGGCGCTCATGGACCAGCGCGAGGGCGTCGCCGTCGCGCTTTTGCGCGCGACGGGAGCGGACCCGGACGCGGTGAGCGTGCAGGCGAGTTCTGTGATCAAGGCCCTGCCGTCGTCGTCGGGCAGTTCCGTGCAGCAAGCGCAGCTCTCCCGCCCCTCCATGCAAGCCATCCAGGCCGCCCAGCACGAGGCCGAGAAACTCGGTGATTCCTTCGTGTCCACCGAGCACCTCCTTTTGGGACTTTCTGCCGGAAGCGACGCCGTAGGGAAACTACTGCGCGACGCCGGCGCCTCCCATGAAGCGCTCCTCGCCGCCTTGCCGGGTGTCCGCGGAGACCGGAAGGTAACCTCCGCGGACCCCGAAAACACCTTCCAAGCGCTGGAGAAATACGGTATGGACCTCACCGCCGTGGCGCGCTCCGGCAAGCTGGATCCCGTGATCGGGCGGGACAGTGAAATTCGGCGAGTCGTCCAGGTCCTAAGCCGCCGCACCAAGAACAACCCGGTGCTGATCGGTGAACCCGGCGTGGGTAAGACGGCCGTGGTCGAAGGCCTCGCCCAGCGTATGGTGGCCGGGGACGTCCCGGAAAGCCTGCGCGGCAAGACCCTGATCGCATTGGACCTCGCTTCGATGGTGGCCGGAGCCAAGTACCGCGGCGAGTTCGAGGAACGCCTCAAGGCCGTACTGGAGGAGATCAAGAACTCCAACGGTCAGATCGTCACGTTTATCGACGAAATCCACACCGTTGTGGGCGCCGGGGCCACGGGCGAAAGTGCAATGGACGCCGGCAATATGCTCAAGCCGATGCTGGCCCGCGGCGAGCTCCGGCTCATCGGCGCCACCACGCTGGACGAGTACCGCGAGAACGTCGAGAAGGATCCGGCCCTGGAACGCCGATTCCAGCAGGTCTACGTCGGTGAGCCGAGCGTGGAGGACACCATCGGGATCCTCCGGGGCCTCAAGGAACGCTACGAGGCCCACCACAAAGTGGCTATCGCAGACTCTGCCCTGGTAGCCGCCGCCACGCTCTCAAACCGGTACATCTCGGGCCGCCAGTTGCCGGACAAGGCGATCGACCTCGTGGACGAGGCCGCGTCACGGTTGCGTATGGAGATCGATTCCGCTCCCGAGGAAATCGACCAGCTTCGCCGGGCCGTAGACCGCCTCACCATGGAAGAGTTGGCCCTCGCCCGCGAGACTGATGCCGCCTCGGTGGAGCGTCTCGCAGCCCTCCGCGCTGACAAGGCGGACAAGAAGGAAACCCTGGCGGCATTGAACGCCCGCTGGGAATCTGAGAAGGCCGGGCTCAACCGGGTTGGTGACCTCAAAGCGAAAATCGACGAATTGCGATCCGCCGCCGAAAAGTACCAGCGCGAAGGCGACCTTGAGGCTGCCTCGCGCATTCTCTACGGCGAGCTGCCGGCGTTGGAGCGCGAGCTCAGTGCGGCAGCCGAGGAGGAATCCGCCAGGGAGGCGCGGGGCGAAGCAAAGCCTGCGTTGATGGTCGCCGACGAAGTCACGGCGGACGATATTGCCGAAGTCATTTCCGCCTGGACCGGCATCCCCGCAGGCCGCATGCTGCAAGGCGAATCCCAGAAGCTGCTGCACATGGAAGAGGAGATCGGCAAGCGGCTGATCGGCCAATCCAAGGCCGTGGCCGCCGTTTCCGACGCCGTCCGCCGCGCCCGCGCGGGTATCAGCGACCCCAACCGCCCCACGGGTTCGTTCTTGTTCCTCGGCCCCACCGGCGTCGGGAAGACCGAACTGGCCAAAGCGCTGGCCGACTTCCTCTTCGATGATGAACGCGCCATGGTGCGGATCGACATGTCCGAGTACGGGGAGAAGCACTCCGTGGCCCGCCTGGTCGGTGCTCCTCCCGGATATGTCGGCTACGAGGAAGGCGGTCAGCTCACGGAAGCCGTCCGGCGCCGCCCGTACTCCGTGATCCTGCTCGACGAGGTAGAGAAGGCCCACCCGGAAGTCTTCGACATCCTCCTCCAAGTGCTCGACGACGGCCGCCTCACCGACGGTCAAGGCCGCACTGTGGACTTCCGGAACACCATCCTGGTGCTGACCTCAAACCATGGCAGCCAGTTCCTCGTGGATCCAACCTTGGACGCCGCGTCGAAGCGAAATGCGGTCATGGCCGTGGTCAACGCTTCGTTCAAGCCGGAATTCCTCAACCGGCTCGATGAGATCGTCTTGTTTGATGCCCTCACCGTAGACGAGCTGGCCAAGATCGTTGAGCTGCACGTGGACGAGCTGACCAAGAGGCTGCACGACCGCCGGCTCATCCTCGAGGTCACCGACGGCGCCCGTGCCTGGCTCGCGATGTCCGGTTACGATCTCGCCTACGGCGCCCGTCCGTTGCGCAGGCTGGTTCAACGAGAGATCGGAGACCGCCTGGCCAAGGAAATCCTCGCCGGGGAGATCGCGGACGGCGACACCGTGCTGGTGGACACAGCGGCCGACGTCGACGAACTCACCATCGAGGGGCTCGAGGCTCTGTCAGGTCCCGACGGCGGCGCTCCGGCAGGTAGCGGCCTCACGGTGAGGCGGAAGGGCTAGCAGGGCTACTTCTGAAGTACTGATTCCTTGAGCGTGTTACCCGAGTCCACCACAATGAAGCAGTCCACGCGGCGGTCGCCCTTGTCCCAGCTGGCGGAGCTCGGATAGACGTTTTGTTGGAGCAGCACGTACTTGCTGGATGCCTCGTTGAGCATCATCGTCCGGCAGATTTCGCGGCCTTTGTCCCGCAGTGCTGTAGCGCCGGGAAAAGAGTCCTCGGCTTTGTAGCGGAAAATGGCGCCGAGCTGGGCGGAATGGTCGGTGTTGCATTCCACGACCCTCGCCTTGCTTGCGTTGGAGTCGAAGTCAGCGAAGCAATCGCCCAACTGGTAGTCCTTGGCCTCCACGTCCGCCGGAAGGGGCCCGCGGCTGGTGGACGTGGCGGGTTCGGGAGTGACATCGGCCACCGGACGGTTGGCCAAGGCTCCAACGAGGACCCAGATCACTACGCCGATGAGGACCAACACACCCAGCACGATGCCGCCAAGGATGAGCCGTTGCCGCGTCATGGTATCCAGTGTGGTCCGCTGCCGGGACTCTTTTCCGGCGGGACCGGTGAACTCCGGCTCATAGTGGGCAGGTTCGGCGTTCTCCGGATCAACGCCCGTAATCCCCGGTTCCTCGGCCCCTGAATCCGGGTCTACCGGCGACTCATCGTCCCTTGTACCGTTGTTGCCCGGGAAGGTGTTGTCCTGGCCCATGTCTGGTTTTGCGCCTCTCCTGCGTGTGGCCCGATATTAGGGCGACTCTACCCAAGTTTTTCATGCCGATGAATGTTGAGGCTGCCGGGTGGGACTGTGACGCTGCTTTCGTGAACGTCGTGGCAAGCAGTTGCTCCGGAAAGCATGTAATCTAGACATACGACAAATTGACCAAACATTCCGGGGCCTCACCGATCGCCAAGGTGACCACCTCCGGTCCAAGTACAAAAGGGGGTCACGCCATGGGGCGCGGCCGTCAAAAGGCAAAAGCTACCAAGCAGGCTCGGGACATTAAGTACTACTCCCCGAACACTGACTATTCGGCCCTTCAGCGCGAGCTGACGGGTCCATCAAGTCGTGCGACGAGCCGATTCGCGGATGATCCGCCGGAGCCGGACTACTCGGCTTATGAGGACAAGTACGCACAGGACTTGGAAGACGATGACGACGAGGTAGACACCCGCCGCATCGGATAGCTGTCGCGACCATCAGGTGCCTTCCGGCATCGAGTTGCGTACCGCCGTCGTACACTAGGTCATTTGGCATCCCCGGATGCCACGCAAGCGATTGAGCCCGTGGGGCCCGCCATGATTGGCGTGCCCCACGGGCTTTTTTCGTTCCCTTGTCGATGAGGCGTGTCCGCCGTGCTGTAGTCGTTGGTAGTGCGCTCTCGAAAGCCGTTGACAGAATGCGTTAGTGACGGCTAACGTATTAATCATGCTCGACCCACTGGAAGTCGCCGCGGAGCCGAACAGGCGGCGCCTGCTGCAAATGCTTGCGGCGGGCGAGCGCACCGTGACGGAGCTGGCTGGCGAATTCACGGTGAGCAGGTCCGCCGTTTCGCAGCACTTGTTGCTGCTGGAGCAGGTAGGCCTCGTTGCGGCCCGCAAAGAGGGACGCAACCGCTTCTATCGTTTGGACAACGCTGGCATGAGAGAACTCCGGATGCTTTTTGAGCAGTTCTGGACCACGGAGCTGGACATGCTCCTTGCTGACGCCCAAAACTTCACCACCGACCGCCTTCAAACAACAGAGGAATCATCATGATTTATGACAAGACCGTTCTTCTTCCCCTCAACGTCGACCAGGCGTTCGAACTCATCACCCAGCCCGCACGCCTCCGCCGCTGGCAGACCGTTGCCGCCCGCGTCGACCTGCAGGTAGGCGGCGCGTACCGCTGGACCGTCACTCCGGGCCACCACGCGGCCGGAACCTTCACCGAAATCGAACCGGGCAAGCGCGTCGTCTTCACCTGGGCCTGGGAGCAGCCTGAAGCGCCGGCGGACAACGTCTCCACCGTAGCCATCACCCTTGAGCCGGCCGACGGCGGCACCACGGTCCGCTTTGTGCACGAAGGACTTCCGACGCCCGAAGCCGTCGCAGCCCACTCCGAGGGCTGGAACCACTACCTCGATCGTCTCCTCGCCGCGGCATCCACGGGCGACGCCGGTGCCGACGAATGGGCAGCGGCCCCTGCCGATCTCAACGAGCTCACCAGTGCGGACGCAACGCTTGCCATCGTGCAGCGCGTGCTGGCGCACGTCACCGAAGCTGACGCACAGACCCAGACTCCGTGCGCCGATTTCAACGTGTCGCAGTTGCTTGACCACCTCGCCGGCTCGATTTCCGGCATCGCCAAGGCCCTGGGTGCCGACGTAGCCGACGACGCCGGAAAGTCGCCTGAGGTGCGCATCGCAGATCTCGCGCAGCCCACACTGGAAGCCTTCTACCGCCGCGGGCTCGAGGGCACCATCGACATGGGCTTCGCCGAACTGCCGGCTCCGATGGTAGCTTCCATCCTCAACCTCGAGTTCCTGGTCCACGCCTGGGACTTCTCCAAGGCCCTGGGCCTTGAGGTGTCGGTGGCAGATGAACTCACCGATTACGTCGAGGTCCTCGCGCAGAACACCATCAGCGAGCAGGTCCGCGCAAGCGGCAGCTTCGCTCCTGCCCAGGAAGTCGCAGAGTCGGCATCCAGCCTGGACCGCTTGGTCGCATTCACGGGCCGGGCAGTTCACGCATAGAGGACTACGAGGGGCTCCAAGCGGGTCCGCCCGCGCTGGCTGTTGTCAGTGTCGGACCCCCGTACTAGTTTGAACGTGGTATCCGCTGGCGTATGCCGGCATCTTCAACGAAGGGATAGCAATGCCGCAGGTTGATAGCTACAAGCAGGGAACTCCGTGTTGGGTGGACCTGTCGTCGTCGGACATCGAGGCTTCCAAGGCCTTCTACGGTGATCTGTTCGGCTGGGAATTGGACGCGATGGATGCCGGCAACGGCGTGACCTACTACATGGCCAAGCTGCAGGACCGCTACGTAGCGGGCATGATGCAGCAGATGCCGGACATGGCTGCGGCAGGTGCGCCGTCCTACTGGGCCAACTACCTCGCCGTCGATTCGGTCGACGATGCAGCTGAGCGAGCGGCGGCGGCCGGCGGCAACATCCTCTTCCCGCCGGACAGCGTCCCCAACGGGAGCGGCCGGATGTTCTTCGCCGCCGATCCAACGGGTGCGCAGATTGGTTTCTGGGAAGCCGGAAGCCACCACGGCGCCGGGTTGGTCAATGAGCCGGGCACGGTGGTCTGGAGCGAGCTGCAGACAAACGACGTCTCCAAGGCGGTGGCCTTCTATGAGGCCGTGACGGGGTGCTCCACCGAGACGGCCGCGGCCGGTGATCTGCAGGAGTACACGCAGTTCGTCGTAGATGGAACGTCCGTGGCCGGAGCCATGAAGCAGCCCATGGAAGGTGTGCCGCCGTTCTGGATGACGTACTTCAATGTGGCCGACGTCAATGAATCCGTGGCGAAGGCCGTGGAACTCGGGGCCCAGGTCTTCGCTCCTGCCTTCGACGTTCCCGGCATCGGCCGCATGGCAGTTCTCGGTGATCCCGCCGGAGCGGCCTTCAGCGTGATGGCCGGCGAAAGCAGCTAGGCCTTAAACAAACGAGTGCCCACCCAACCGCCAGATCGGCAATTGGATGGGCACTCGTTTTGGGTAAGAACCCTTAGGCGTAAGCGTTGACCAGGCGGACCGCGCCGCCATCGACGCCCTTGGCACCCTGGACGTAGTCCGGGCCGCTCTTGTCCACGGATGCGGAATCCGCGGCAACAGTACCCATGACCCAGGACGGCAGGCCGCGCTCGTTGAGGCGGGAAACAGCGGCGTCGGCGATCTCCGGCGACACGATGGCCACCATGCCGACGCCCAGGTTGAGTGTGCGCTCGAGATCGGCCAGGGGCACATTGCCGAGCTCGGACACCAGCTTGAAGATGGCCGGCAGTTCCCACGTGGCGCGGTCAACCGTGGCCACGAGGCCCTGTGGCAGGACGCGGGCCAGGTTGGCTGCCAAGCCGCCGCCGGTGACGTGGCTGAAGCCATGCACTGCACCAACCGCTGTGCCGAGGCCGGAAACCGGGAAGGTGCGGGTGAGGTCCAGGCAATCGGCGGCGTAGACGCGGGTCGGCTCCAGCAGCTCTTCACCCAAGGTGCGGCCGAGTTCGGAGACCTGGCGGTCCAAGGCCCAACCAGCGTGGTTGATGACGCGGCGGACCAGGGAGTAGCCGTTGGAGTGCAGGCCGGAGGACGCCATGCCGATCACGACGTCGCCGGCGCGGACGCGGTCCGGGCCGAGCAAAGCGTCGGCTTCGACAACACCGGTAGCTGCACCGGCGACGTCGTACTCGTGCTCACCCAGCAGGCCAGGGTGCTCAGCGGTTTCGCCGCCCACCAGTGCGGTTCCGGCAACGGAACAGGCGGCTGCGATGCCTCGGACGATGTCCGCGATGCGCTCGGGGACAACCTTGCCGCAAGCGATGTAGTCGGTCATGAAGAGCGGCTCGGCACCCACCACCACGATGTCGTCCACTACCATGCCGACCAGGTCGAAGCCGATGGTGTCGTGGATGTCCATGGCCTGGGCGATAGCCACCTTGGTGCCGACGCCGTCAGTGGACGTGGCCAGCAGGGGCCTCTTGTACGTGAGCAGCTTGGAGACGTCGTACAGGCCGGCGAAACCGCCGACGCCGCCGAGCACCGAGCTGTTGTGGGTCGCCTTGACGGCGTCCTTCATGAGTTCGACGGCGCGGTCGCCCGCTTCGACGTCGACGCCCGCGGACGCGTAGGTGATGCCGGTTGTGTTCTCAGCGGCGGAGGATGCGGAGGTCATACAGACTCTTTCTTATCGGCGTCGGTCAGCAGGTTCTCAAACTCGGCGTCGGGTCCGGGATCGCAGCCCGTGGCGCCGGGCTTGTTGGCCGGGTCGTCCAAGTCTGCGCTGTCGGTTCCGCCAGAAATGCCCGACGTCGGCAGCCCGCCGAGGTCGGTGCGCTCCAGCAGGTTCTTGCCCAGTTTGTCCGAGCCCGGAAGTTCGATGGGGTACTGGCCCGTGAAGCAGGCCGTACAGAGGCGTTCGCGGGGCTGCTGGGTGGCGCCGATCATGCCGTCTTCGGAAATGTAGGCGAGGGAGTCAGCGCCAATGGCGTGGGAGATTTCCTCGATGGTGGCACCGTTGGCGATCAGTTCAGCGCGGGAGGCGAAATCGATGCCGTAGAAGCAGGGCCACTGGACCGGCGGGGAGGAGATCTTGATGTGGACGGCCGCGGCGCCGGCCTCGCGGAGCATCCGGACGATGGCGCGCTGGGTGTTGCCGCGGACGATCGAGTCATCCACAACCACCACGCGCTTGCCGCGGATCACGGATTCGAGGGCGTTGAGCTTGAGCCGGATGCCGAGCTGGCGCAGGGTCTGCGAGGGCTGGATGAACGTACGGCCTACGTAGGAGTTCTTGACGAAGCCATGGGCGAACGGGATACCGGACTCCTCGGCGTAGCCGACTGCGGCAGGGGTGCCGGATTCCGGGACCGGGATGACGATGTCCGCTGCCTGGGTGTTTTCGCGGGCCAGCTGGCGGCCCATTTCCACCCGGGACTCGTACACGGAGCGCCCGGCAATGGAAGCGTCGGGGCGCGCAAGGTAGACGTACTCGAAAACGCAACCGGCCGGCGTCGCGTCCGCGAAGCGCTGGGAGCGGACGCCGTTCTCATCGATCGCGATGAACTCGCCGGGCTCGATCTCGCGGATGAAGCTCGCGCCGACCGTGGCCAGGGCAGACTGCTCGGAGGCGACAACCCAGCCGCGTTCGAGGCGCCCCAAGCACAAGGGGCGGATGCCGTAGGTGTCGCGGGCCGCGTAGAGCGTGCCTTCGTCCATGAAGACGAAACAGAAACCGCCGCGGATCTTGGGCAACAGCTCAAGGGCGGTCTGTTCGAGGGTCTTGCCTTCTTCGCCTTCGAGGAGGGCGGTGACCAGAGCGGTATCCGAGGTGTTGCCCTGCTTCATTTCGCCGGTCAACTGGCCGCCATTGAGCTCGAGGATCATTTCCCTGAGTTCGGCGGTGTTGGTCAGGTTGCCGTTGTGGGCGAGGGCCACGGTCCCAGTGGAAGTTGCGCCGAGGGTGGGCTGTGCGTTGGCCCAGTGGCTCGCTCCGGTGGTGGAGTAGCGGCAGTGGCCGACGGCGAGGTGCCCGGTGAGGGTGTTCAGCGTCGTCTCGTCGAAGACCTGGGACACGAGGCCCATGTCCTTGTAGACATTGATGCGCTTGCCGTCACTGGTAGCAATACCGGCCGATTCTTGTCCGCGGTGCTGCAGCGCATACAGCCCGTAATAGGTGAGTTTTGCTACTTCTTCGCCCGGCGCCCAGACCCCGAAGACGCCACAAGCGTCCTGAGGTCCTTTTTCGTCGGGGAGAAGATCATGAGAAAGTTTTCCGTCGCCACGTGCCACTGGTCAATTGTCGCATGATGTTGGCGTGGTATTTTCCCTCACGCGTCTTTGTGACCCGGATCCTATGCTTCGGCGTCGTCCTCGTTTGAGTCCGGCACGGACTCGACGACGGCGCGCTGGGAACGCCGCACGCTGACCTTGTCCAGGACGAGCGCGGCGATGGAACCCAGGAGCACGCCGCCGCCAGCGAAGGCCACGAGGAAGAAGCCGAAGACTGCGCCGCGGTCAAAGCTGGGGTCGCCGGGGAGTCCATAGGCCACGAAGGCGGCTGCGATGATGCCGACAACCCCGCCCAGCGCCAGGAACGGAACGAACTTGGGAGCGCGGCGGACCGTGATTCCGCGGCGTTCGGGCCCGCCGTCGTGTGCCGTGCCATTCTGCGCCGTGCCGTTGTTTGGCGTGCCGCTGGCGGTGTTCGAGTCGTCGGAAATCATGCCTTCCAGCCTACCGTTTCGAGGCATGCCTGGCTCCGCCGACCCAACTAGCTCGCATTAGGTGTCGTTTTGAGCCGCTATAACGACAACAACTGCGAGCTAGTTGGGCAGCCATGCGGAGTTGTTAGCTGCCCCGGTACGTGGAGAACGCGAAGGGGCTGAGCAGCAACGGCACGTGGTAGTGCTCGCCGGCGTCGGACACCGTGAAGCTCAAGTCCACTTCCGGGAAAAAGGTGTCCACGCCTTGTGCCTTGTAATACGGACCGGTCGCAAAGTTCAAGCGGTAGCTGCCGCCGTCGACCCTTTCCGGGCCCAGATCCTTGATCCGACCATCCGCATCGGTGGTGCCACTAGCTACGCGCCTCCAGTCGTCGCCATCGCGCACTGAGAGAACGACGGCGACGCCCGCCGCCGGGCGGCCGGAGCCGGTGTCCAGGATGTGGGTGGTTATCTGGGAAACGCTCATTTGTTGGGCACTCCTTCGCTGATCGCGCTGGACTCATTGATCACGCCGGCAATCCGCAGCAACGCGATTTCGCGCAACTGTCCTGCCACGATGATGTCCTCTTCTTCCACGGTGTGGGCCAATCGTTCGTGGAGGGACGCCAGGATTTCCCCGGCAGTCCGGCCCGCGGCGCGGATCAGGAAGACGCGGCCGAACTTGGCCTCGTACTCACGGTTGCCTTCGGCCAAAGCGGTGACGACGCCGTCGTCGCTGGGGTCGACGCCGGCTTGTTCGGAGCGGGACATCGCGGCCTCGGTGGTCCGAGCCTTGGGCCGTTCACCGATCCGGGGGTGATGGGCCATGGCGGCGGCCACTTCGTCCGGCGTGAACGGCTCGGCGGTTTCCCGGGCGAAGTGGAGCAGGGAGTCCAGGCTCCTGAAAGGGCGCGCATCGGCGATGTGCTCCACCCAGCGCTGGATGTCGAGGCATGGGCGGAGGACGTTGATGGCGTCCGCACGGCCCACACTGTTGAAAACTTCAAGCTGCATGCTTGTTCATTCCTCGTGCGAGTGCTGGCATCCATGGTGTTGGCTATGCGGAACTCCGGTGATTCCTGCCGGATGGGCCTGCGCGCCTCCGCACCTCAGACCTTCCACATCATGGAACTGTTATTTCAGCATACGTAATAGTGAATCCAAAGACCGCCGTGGTGTCAAGAGAATACCGCAGGTACGCCCCTCCCGCCCTCCGACGCTCGCTCACCTTTGGTGCCTTCTACGGAAACGCTCGCTCACCTTTGCTGTCTGGTGGACAATGTCAGCAACGAGCCAAAGGAGTTCTGCGATGCCCGAGGTCCTGACTTCCCGGTATCTCTTCGGACCGGGTCCCAGCAATTGCTATCCGGAAGTGACTGCGGCGCTGGCCTATCCGGTGATCGGGCATCTGGATCCTGTGTTCATCGAGCGACTTGATCGGACATGCGGGGGGCTTCGGACAGTGTGGGGGACCCGGAACGCCCGCACGTTGCCGCTGAGCGCCACCGGCTCCGGCGGGATGGAAGCGGCCTTTGTTAATACAGTGTCCGACGGCGACGTCGCGGTGATTGCCGTCAATGGCCTTTTCGGGGAGCGCATGTGCGAGGTTGCTCGGCGCTGCGGGGCCACGGTGGTACGCGTCGACCACGAATGGGGCCAGCCCGTGGATGCGGAGCGGGTCCTTGCCGCGCACCCCCATCCCAAGGTGATAGCCGCCGTCCATGCCGAGACCTCCACAGGTGTCCTGTCCGACGTCGCGCCCCTCGGCGCCGGCAAAGGCGATGCTCTCCTGATCGTCGACGCGGTGACGTCCATCGGCGGGCTGGAGCTGTTGGCCGACGAGTGGGGGATCGACGTCGGCTATGCCGGCACGCAGAAGTGCCTCGGAGCGCCCCCGGCTTGTCGCCATTCACGGTATCCGAGCGTGCGTTTGATCGGCGCATCAAGGAGCCGCGTTCTTGGTACCTGGATATCGGTCTTCTCGGCGGGTATGTGGGGGCGGCGAGCGGCAGCCGGACCTATCACCACACTGCGCCGGTGACCATGATCGCCGGGCTCGAGGCTGGACTGGACCGCATCCTCGCCGAGGGGCTCACGGCCGTTCAGGCGCGGCACCGTGCAGCCGGGGCCGAGTTGCGGGATGGCCTTGAAGCGATGGGGCTCGAGTTGTTTGCCGCCGAGGGCTCGCGATTGCCGAGCCTCACCACGGTCAAAGTGCCCGACGGCGTGGACTCGGCTGCCGTTCGCGCTTACCTTCTGGAGAACTTCAGTATGGAAATCGGCTCCGGAGCCGGTGCGTTCACGTCGACTGTTTGGCGAATCGGCATGATGGGCCCGAATGCAAACAGGGCCTCGGTGAAGCTGATCCTTAGCGCGTTGGAAGAAGCGATCGCGAAGGCCTGACGCTCACCTATAGACGTCCTAAACCGGACGCTCGCTCACCTACAGGGGAACACGGAACCCTCCTGCAGATCATGATCTGCAGGAGGGTTCCGTCATTTGACATCAAATGTGATCGGGCGTCGGCCCGGAAGGGGTTCATATGTGAGCGGGCGTCACGCCGGGAGGCGCTATATGTGAGGGAGCGTCGGGGAGGGGGCGGCCGGGGGAAGGGGTCGGAAGCCGGGGCTAGTGCCCGTTGGCTTGGGCCTTTGTCGCCAGCATCTTGTCGAGGGGCTTGGCGTATCGCTCTTGGACGATCTTCAGGTGCAGCCAGCACTCCACGCTTGCCACGGATTTCATGGCCCGCGCCTTGTCCAGGACCTCGTACATTTCATCCAGGGAGCTGACGCCCACAGTGGCCACGAGGTCGTGCCGGCCAAGGCAACTGGCGATGAACTCCACGCCGGGTGTCGCCGCGAAAAAGTCGATTGCTTCCTCAGTTCCGGCCGCCGTCGAGATCCCGAAGCCAAAGGCCATAGACCTGGAGGAGCCGGAGCGGCTCCGGATAGGCCCGATCTGCATGACGCGGGCTTCGAGCAGGCGAAGGACCCGGATCCTGGCGGCGCTGGCCGAGAGTCCGATCCGTTCACCGAGGGCTTCGAAACCGAGACGGCCGTCCACCTGCAACTCGCTCATGACGAGGAGGTCCGTCTGGTCCAGTTCAAGCCGGGGATCCGGTGGCTCTTTGCCGAGGAAGAGGCTGCGAACCACCTCCTTGTACATCAGGACATCCACGGCAGCCACGCCGTCGCAGAGACGGATGGCCTCGACGTCCTCGTAGAGCCTTTCCACTGTCGGCAGGCGGAGCTCGGCGATGATGCCATACCTGCCCGTGGTGAGGGAAGCGAAGACTGCGCCGTCCAGCTGGCTCAACTTGTCCAGGGCAGCGCGCGCGGAACCGTTGAGCTGGATGGAAATATGCGCGACGGCGGTCAGGCCCAGTAAGCGCGGATGGACCGCAGCGACAATCCGCAGTTCGCCGGATGACGTGAGTTCATTGACCTTGGCTGTCACCGCGGAGCGCGTCACGCCCAGCTGCTTGGACAGCTCGCTGAACGAGGCGCGGCCATCGGCCTGCAGCAGGCGGATCAGCCTGTCGTCCAGATCATGCATGGTCTTCACAATAACTGCCTTGTCTTCGGGCCGCGGGAAACAGGTGCTCAACAGAGGTGCGGCGCCGCGGCGCGCCGAGCTCCGCCGTCCTAGTCAATACTTTCACAAGCCAAGCCATAGGCAAGCGATTTGGATAAGTAAAGCATCTTGAACGTACAAAAACTGTGTGATATCAGTATTAAACGACGGATTCGCTTGATTTGACTGGCATTTTCGTTAGCATCGTGATCAGCGCCACATCGGCGCCCTCCGACTCGCGTTTCGGCGCGACCCCAACAGTTCATTGGAGATCGCACATGCTCAAGTTCACGAAGCCCGCCTTGGCGGCCGCTGCGCTGGCCCTGTTGTTGAGCGGCTGCTCCGCCGCAGCTTCCACCAGCTCAACGGGGCAAGCACCGGCCACCGCGCCGAAGGGACTCGCCACGAGCGGCAAGCTCACCCTGTGTATCGACCCCGAATACGCCCCGCTGGAGTACTACGCCAACGGCTCCAGCGGTGACATCGTAGGGTTCGACGCCGATGCCGCCCGCGCGCTCGCCAAGCACTGGGGCGTGGATGCCAAGTTCGAAGTGACCACATTCGATGGCCTCATGCCGGGGCTCCAGACCCGTCGCTGCGATGCCATTTTCGGGGGCCTCTATATGAGCAAAGCCCGACTGGACGTCGCCGACGCCTCAGCCGTCATGAACGCCGGACCTGCGATCCTGGCCGCCCCAGGCAGCGCCGGGAATTACAAGACCTCGCTGGATCTGTGCGGCCATTCCGTCGCAGCGCAGAGTGCTTCCGCCAACGCCGCGCGCATCACCGCACTTAAAGACGAGTGTAAGAAGGCTGGCAAGGACGAGCCCAAGCTCACCGAATACCCCAAGACCGCTGAAACCGTTCTGGCAGTCCTCAACGGCAAGTCCGAGGCCCTGATCGAGACCAACGTGGCGGCCGCCTACATGGCCGCCCAGAACGAAGGCAAACTCGCAGTGGCTCCGGGAGTCTTCCCCGCGGACACCACGTTCGGCGTATTCACCCGCAAGAACGATCCTCTGTCTCCTGCCATCGCGCAGGCACTGAAGGAACTTCACCAGGACGGCACCCTGGGCAAGATCGCGAAGGACAACAAGCTGGACGCCACGATCGTCGACGTCCCCTAGCCGCCATCCTCCCCGCGGGGGCCACACCAACGCTGCGGTCCCCGCCCCCTAACGCGAAAGGAGTTGGTGATGGAGTTCGATGTCAACATCTTCGTCCAACAACTCGTGAATCCGAGCTACGTGTCCGGGGCTTTCCTGTCCGTCGCCGTCGCGGTGCTTTCACTGGTCTTGGCCACGGCGATCGGCTTTGCCGTTGCCCTGGGCCGCACGTCCCGCAGCCGGATCGCCCAGGGTGTGGCAGGCCTGTACACCTGGTTCTTCCGGGCCATCCCGGCACTGCTGGTCCTGCTCATCATCTGGAACGCCTTGCCCCAACTGTTCCCCGTCCTGCGTCAGGATTGGTTCTCCCCGTTCATTGCCGCGTTCATCGGCCTGGGCATCGTGGAAGCCGCCTTCATGGCAGAGATCATCCGCTCGGCACTGCTCAGCATCGACGAAGGCCAGGCATTGGCCGGCCGGGCGCTCGGAATGTCGCCGGTCAAGGTCATGCTCAAGGTTGTCCTGCCGCAGGCCATCCGCACGGCGCTGCCTCCCACGGGCAATGAGTTCATCGGCTTGGTTAAGTTTTCCTCGCTGGCCTCGGTGATTTCCCTGCAGGAACTCCTCACCACGGCCCAGGTGGGCGTGAACATCACGTTCCGCTATGCCGAGTACTACGCCGCGGCAATCGTCTACTACCTCATCATCGTGAGCCTACTGACGCTTCTCCAAAGCTATGTGGAGAAGAAGTTCGTCTGGACCTCGCGGTCCAAATCCAAGAAGCCTTCCGTCCTGGAACCAGTCGGCCAAGGAGTGCAGTCATGACCCACAGGGGCCCGGAACTCAAACAGGAAATTTGGTCCACCAACGATCCCGTACTCAGCGTGCGGAATCTCCACAAGAAATACCAGGACCAGCACGTCCTGCGCGGGGTCGAATTCGATATCCATCAGGGACAGGTCAAGGCAGTGCTCGGTCCCTCCGGATCCGGCAAATCCACCATGTTGCGCCTGATGGCGCTACTCGAGCCAGCCGACGACGGCGGGATCTTCCTCCGCGGGCGGCGCACCGGTGTCCGCGAGAAAGCAAGCGGAGCCGTTGTCCTGCCTGAGCGCGAGCTCGCCAAGGAGCGCCGGAACGTAGGTATGGTCTTCCAGAAATTCAACCTGTTCCCGCACCTGACGGCCTGCCGCAACGTGATGCTCGGGCTGACCTCCGTCAAGGGCATCCACCACAAGGAAGCCGAAGAACAGGCCATGGCCATGCTCCAACGGGTGGGGCTTTCGCATCGTTCCGGGCACTTCCCCTCAGAGCTTTCCGGTGGCCAGCAGCAGCGCGTAGCCATCGCCCGCGCCTTGGTGATGAACCCCGACGTCCTCCTCTTCGACGAGCCAACCTCCGCCTTGGATCCCGAACTGGTGGGCGAAGTCCTGGACGTCATGGAGAGCCTGGCCAACGATGGCATGACCATGATCGTGGTCACCCACGAGGTCCGTTTCGCGCGCCGGGTGGCCGATGAAGTGACCTTGTTCGACAGCGGCGTGATCGTGGAACAAGGCACCCCGGACGAGTTTTTCGACAACCCCCAGCATCAACGGACCAGGAAGTTCTTGAGTCATGTCCACTAACGCGCAGTCCGCTACGCCGGAGAGGGCGACGCCGGAGCAAAAGCGCCATCGCCCTCTCGCCGTCTACACGGACATGGAAGACCTCGATTACTCCGCCGGCGTCGCCCTCCTGGAAGACAACGGTTACGACGTCCGATACCTCGGCACCCAGGACCCCGCGGTCATCGCGGAGCAAGCGAAAGACGCAGCAGCCTTGCTGGTGGGCTACGCGACCGTCACCGCGGAAGTCATGGACGCCATCCCGGGCTTGAAAATCATCGCCCTGGTCTCAATGGGATTCGACAACGTTGACCTCGATGCCGCCAAGGAGCGCGGTATTTGGGTCAGTAACCTTCCCGGGGTCGCCACGGAGGAGGTCGCCTCCCACGCATTGGCGCTTGCCTTGGCTGTCACGCGCGAAATTCCGTTCTTCCAGGAACGCGTGGCCGAGGGGGACTGGAACGGCCGCCCGGACAGCAGGGTGTTCCGGCTCAGCCAGGAGCGGCTCGGGTTGATCGGACTCGGGCGGATCGGCAGCCGTCTCGGAGAGCTGGCCTGCGGGGTCTTCGGCGAGGTTATCGGCTACGATCCCTACCTTCCGGACACTCCCGCCACCAGGGAAACGCTGGCGAAGGCGGGCATCCGCCGGGCCGGTCTTGAAGAAGTGCTGGCGGAGTCCGCCGTCGTGTCCTTGCACATGCCTCTCTCGGACGAAACCCACCACATCATCAACGCTGGAAGCCTCGCGGCGATGCGGCCGGGCAGCTACCTCGTGAACGTTAGCCGCGGGCAGCTGATCGACGACCGAGCCCTGCGTGCCGCCGTCGACTCCGGCCACATCCGTGGAGCGGCGCTGGACGTGCTCGACGTCGAACCGGCACCCGCCGACCACCCGCTCATGGGCCACCCGCGGATCCTGGTGACACCGCATGTCGGCTTCCTTTCGGAGTTCACGCTGTCCGAATACGTCAGGATCCAGGCGCAAAACGTCATTTCCCAAGCCCGCACCGACACCCCGGACACTCCGTTGTTCGAGCTGGAACCCGCAGGCTGAGTGCCGGCTGTCCCAGCGGTACAGCAAACTTCAACACGCAAAGGTCATTCCCATGTCATTCCTGGCATCTCATGAAATTTCCCCGATCGCTCCCGCCGCGACGCTGTTCTCCGGCGGCCGCATCCGGACCGTTGACGCCCTGAACTCCGTCGCGGAGGCGATGTTGGTCATCGGCAACCGTGTTGCCGCCGTCGGGACGCCAAAGGAGTGCCGCGACGCGGCGCTTAAGCTCACGACGGCGGTGCCCGACGTCGTCGACCTCCGGGGCCGCACGCTGGTGCCCGGCTTCATCGATCCGCACGCGCACCCTCTGATGTATGGCCAGCTGCTGTCCTGGGTGGATTGCGGGCCCGAAGCGGCGCCGGACATCCCCACCATGCTGGAACTGCTGGCCAAGGCCGCCGCTGACAACCCGGGGGACACTCCGATTCGGGGCTACGGCTACGAGCACCGCAACCTGGCCGAACAGCGCCACCCCACGCGGCAGGAATTCGACACCGTCTCCACCACGCGCGAGGTGTACGTCATGAACGCGAGCGGCCACGGCGGAGTGGTGAACTCGTACGTGCTTGCGAAGGCCAGAGTGGACCGCAACACTCCCAACCCCCCGGGCGGCACGTTCTTCCGTGATTCCGACGGCGAGCTCACCGGTGAACTTTCTGACGCCGCCTGCGACATCCTCACCGGGGACGAAGGCGTCAAACTCGGGCACCACGGTCCCAACTTCCACCTCGGAGACAGCAAGGAGCACCACCGCGCCCAGCTGCTGCGCGCCCAGCGCGAGTTCCTCAGCCACGGCGTGACCACTATCGGCGATGCCCAGGTGACCAAGCGTGAATTCGGCGCCTACCTGGACCTCGTGGAGCGGGGCGAATTGGTGACGCGCATCAACGCCTACTTCCTCTCGAGCCTCCTGGACGAGGTGCTGGAACTGGGTCTCGTGGACAAGTTCGGCGATTCCCTCCTCTCCTTCGCCGGCATCAAGCTTTATGCGGACGGCACCCTCGGCGGCTGGACTGCGTACTTCCCGGAGGGCTACCGGGACGACCCCTGCCGCACCGGTTCGCTTTACCACGAGCCTGCCGAGTACCGGGCCCTCGTGGCCAAGGCGCACAGTGCCGGGCTGCAGACGGCAACCCACGCGCAGTCGCCCACTGCCATCCAATTGGTGCTGGACGCGGTTACCGAAGCTCTTGCGGAGAGCCCGCGGGCAGACCACCGGCACCGGATTGAGCACTGCGGGCTGCCAACGCTGGAGCAGATCGACAAGATGGCCCAGCTGGGCATCATGCCGGTCAACCAGCCCCAGCATTACTACAACTGGGGTCCAGGCGTCACGGATGCCATCGGCTCCCCGGGCGAGCGATTCAACCCCCTCGGCGAATTCGTGGCCGCAGCAGTTCCTGTGACCATGAGCTCCGATGCGCCGGTGGCCGATCCCCGGCCGCTGGAAGCCATCCAGACCTCCGTGACCCGCAAGACCCGCTCCGGCGTCCAGTTGGGCTCGGATGATCTTAAGATCGACGTCGTCGAAGCCCTCCGCGCCCACACCATCAACGGTGCACGGGCCATGGGGCGTGAGAAGGACCTCGGTTCCCTGGAGCCGGACAAGCTGGCCGACTTCGTGATCCTCGCCGGGGATCCGTTGGAGGCGCCCGAGGGGGACATCAGCAGCATCGAGGTTGTGGAGACCTGGGTCAACGGAGTGCGGGTGTACGCAGGCTAACGAGGCCTGCCGGGTTGGCGGGCTCCCGTCCTGACCTTGTTTGAGACCGGCAACCCGCTCGACACACCCTCATTCCGGCGTGTCGAGCCGGTTTGAGAATCAAAGAGGGTCAGGACGGCAGAGGCAAACACGGTTAAACCCCGACGTCGGCACCCAGGTGAGTGCCGCCGTCGGGGTTTCGAAGACTCAGCTGACCTGGACTCCAGTGCGCCTGACGGCTTCGATCAGGTCGGGGTCATTCACGGCGAACGCCGATCCACGGCACTCACAGCCGCTATTTGGCTCCGCGATGAAGCCGGCGTAGCAGTAGTCGCCGTCGGTGAAACCGAATTTTGACGGATACCTTAGCCCGGCCGGCTGGCTGCCGTCATCCAGGCGTTGGGCCAGGATCCATTGGGCCACGGCGGTCGTAAGCGTCCTATCGTCGCCGGTCAGGTCAGCGACAGTCATACGGTCTGCGGCGGCAATACCGGAAGCCTTGATGGCGACGACGGAGTCGGGGTGGGTTAGGTCGACCCATGGGAGGGTCGGGAAACTGAGACTGTAGATCTCACGGTCAAGACGCCAATCGGAGTCCATACCGTCCACAGGTAGGCCCTTGTTGCGCAGCTCGTCCAAGAGCTCATTAAGTTCAACGCCAAGGAATCCGGCGATTTCGGCCAACGCGGCGTAGTTCCGCGCCGAAGGTGCCTTAAAGGCGAGGGACTCAGTGAACGCGGTAACTCGGAGGTCAGCGCCGTAGATGGTCAGCCCGGGGGTGTCGAACCGGCTCCAGCCCCGACGATCAATAGCCGGGTCAAACGGGCGTTCGAGCGGGTTCAGCGGCCCACGCCCGGCTTTGGAAACTGAGACCCGGAACATGGTGACGGGCCCCTCCACAATGGAAAGGCCCGTCTTCGTGCATTGTCGGCGGATCATGCGTCGTAGGCATCTTCCAGAAGTGCCTTGGCGGACGCTGCCACTTCCTGGAACCGATCCTCCCGGATCGCCTGGATGGGCGATTGGTAGTCCAGACGCGGGTTGATGGACAGGGCCCAGGCCTGAGCCACTTTCTGTCCGTGGGTTCCCCCTATTTCCTGAATGACGTCGAGGGTAAAACGGAGACGCTGCTCAGCGGGTTGGGTCGGTTCCAGCTCTCCGCGGGCCCATTTGCGGACCTGGCCCGAATCCTTGACTCCGGCGAGGGCCGCCACCAGCTTGGATGTCAGGACATCGCAAAGTTCCTGAACGACCTCCGAGGTCTTCATGAAGACGGACCTGGCTCGATGCCGCGGCCCTCCTGGCCCAATTGACATGTCGGACTCCTACCCCTAGATTCCCAAGCATACCGCGGAATGACCGTCCCATGCCGGTCTTTTGCCCGATTTCTGCCAGCAACCGGGCACCCAGGTGAGTGCCGCCGTCGGGGTTTCGTGCTGCTTGGCGAAGGTTCAGACCCGGCGGATGACCTCCGCGAGGCGCTTGACACCCTCGGTGAGCTGCTCTTCCGGGGCGTACGAGAAGGCGATGCGGAGCTGGTTGCTGCCACCGCCGTCGGCGTAGAAGGCGCTGCCCGGCACAAACACGACTCCTGCCTCGATGGCTGCGGTGAGGACGTGCTCGGTGTCGATGCCCTCAGGCAGCGTGACCCAGGTGAAGAAGCCACCGGTGGGCGTGGTCCACTTGGTTCCTTCGGGCATGTAAGCAGCCAGGGCGTCCAGGGTTGCCTTGCAACGGGAGGAGTAGACGGCACTGTATGCGGCAATCTGGTCCTGCCAATCGAAGCTGCTGATGTATTGCTCCACCACCAGCTGGCTCAAGACCGAGGGGCAGATAGTGGTTGCCTCGGAGGCGATCTGGAGGCGGCTGCGCACATCATGGGGAGCCACTACCCAACCGACGCGCAAGCCGGGGGCGAAGATCTTGGAAAACGAACCAAGGTAGAACACGTTGTCAGGGTCCAGCGTGTGCATGGCCGGCTTGAGCGTGCCGTCGAAGCTCAACAGGCCGTAGGGGTTGTCCTCGACGATCAGCACGCCCTCGGCGCGGCAAATGTCCACCACACGCTGCCTACGCTCCAGGGAAAGGCTGATGCCGGAGGGGTTGTTGAAGTTGGGGACCGTGTAGAAGAACTTGATGGTCTTGCCGTCGGCTTTGAGCCCGGAAATGACGTCTTGGAGGCGGTCGGGATCGACGCCGTCGTTGTCCATCGCCACATGTGCCACCTCGGCCTGGAAGCCTTCGAACACGCCGAGCGCCCCCACGTAGCTTGGTCCCTCCGCGATTACGACGTCTCCCGGGTCGCAGAAGAGCTTGGTGACGAGCTCCAGCGCCATCTGCGAGCCTGCGGTGACTTGCACGTTTTCGGGGGACGTCTTTATACCCTCGAGCTCCATGACCTGGCAGATCAGGGCTTGCAGTTCCTCGGTTCCAGCCCCCGAGCCATACTGCAGGGCCTCCAGCCCGCGGCGAGTTACGACGTCGGACGCCATGGCGGCGATGCGCTCCATCGGCAGCGCAGGTAGGTAGGGGTTGCCGCCGGCTAGGGAGATCATGCTTGGCTGCATGGACACATCGAAGACGGCGCGGACGGGGGAGGGCTGGAAGCCGGCCGCCCGCTTGGCCATCCGGCTTGTATGTGAAAGTTCCGCAGTGGTGGTCATGGTGGTCCTTTGTGTTGTTGTGGCGCCCCGTTCCAGGGCGCGAGTTGGCGCGTGTCCTAGTGCGCGTCCACGAGCTTGGAGCGCTTCGCGAAGATGAATTCTCCGGCGTCGATGCCGAACTCCCGGGCAGCAAAGCGGTGCAGCGTTTCGATCATTTCGGCGGGCGTGAAGCTGTGGACCCCGTTCAGGGACTGGATCGCGAGTCCATCGATCGTGGCCAGAAGCAGGGTGGCCACTTCGTCAATATCGATGGCTGGCTGGATCAATTTCTCGTCCACGGCCTCCTCGAGCGCCCGGACGAACAGGCCGCGCCATGAGGTCCAGACTGCTGCGACGCTGTCCCGGATCTCGGAGTTCTTGTGGGCTGCAGCGTAGATCTGCAACCAGAAACCCCAGGCTTCTTCGAAGGGGGTGTCGCTTTGGATGGAGAAGGTCAGGAGATCGTGCAGGCGTTCCACTGCGTTGGTGCCCTGATCGTAGATGCGCTGCCATTCGGCGAGGGATTCGTCGATGCGGTACTCCACCGCCGCGCCGATCAACCTCTCCCGGTGCCGGAAGTAGTGCTGGATCATGCCGATGCTGAAGCCCGAGGCCTCGGAGAGTTCGGCGAAGGAGCAACCCTCCACGCCTTGGCGGGCGATCACCTGCGAGGCATGGTGCAGGATGTTCTGCCGGCGTTCGGCCATGGCTTCGGCCGTGACGCTTCGTGTGCGGCGGCCCGGGTTTGTCTCGCTCATGCCGTTGCTCCTTCGTTTGACTGGTCGCGCTGATCCGGCGGGCGCCTTGTGGGTGCCCTTAGTCATCTCTCCATGATGTTGCCATGGTCCCTTGACACGCGTTGTTACTCATCTCACAATAAGTTGAACATATTGTTATTTCAACCCGACCCGAACCGGAGATCCACAAATGATGCGCAAAGGCGTGAAAAGCCCGCTCGTGGCAGCGGCAGCCATCAGTTTTTTGGCGTTGACGACGGCTTGCTCCAATACCGAAGGTGCGGCCGCTACCGCATCCGGCAATGCGTCGGCCAGCGGCCAAAGCAGCCAGAGCGGCCAGGAACTCGCGCAGGCCGTGAAGCCCGATTCCAAGGTTCAGGCGCTGCTTCCGGCCGCCATCAAGAGCAAGGGGTCGCTGACCCTCGTGACGGACCCCACCTACGCCCCCATCGACTTCACCGACGACCAGGGCAAGATCGTCGGACTTGAGCCGGACATGGCGCTGGCCGTCGCGAAGAAGATGGGCATCACCATCAACATCGAAAAGGCCGACTTCAATGGCATCCTGGCCGGCATCGAGGCCCGGCGGTACGACGCTTCCTGGGCAGCTTTCTCCATCACGGAGGAGCGCAAGGACAAGGTCAACATGGTCAGCTACATGCGCGGAGGAACGTCCGTCATGGTCAAAAAGGGCAATCCGCTGGGCATCAAATCGGAGCTGGACCTCTGCGGCAAGACCGTGGCTGCCCAGACCGGGACCACCCAGGCGCTGAGCTTGCTGCCGTCATTCGACAAGAAATGTGCGGACGCAGGTAAGGACAAGCCTGTTTCCTTGCTGCTGCCCCAGCAGGACAACGTCAACCAGGCTTTAGCCTCGGGCCGTGCCCAGGCACTAGTGGCGGACAACGCCCTCACCGGTTACTACGCCCAGCTGCAGCCGGACGCGTTTACCTCCGTGGACTCCATCCTCGTGGAACCGTCCCTGTCCGGCGTGGTGAGCCCCAAGGACGACGGCGGCCTGTCCAAAGCATTCCAGGCCGCGGTCCAGTCCCTCATGGACGATGGAACGTACGCCAAGATCATGGAGGCTTGGAACCTCAAGTCCGGCATTGTCACCAAGTCTGAGATCAACCCGCCGGCGGGGTCATGACCGTGTCTGACCGGCCCATCACCGCCGAGGCACGGCATGATTTCGCGGAGCTGGCCTCGCGGCCTGTCCTCAAGCGCAAGCGGCCAGGGCAACTGGTCGCGATGGTGTTGGTGGGACTGTTCGCGCTCATGGGCGCCTACGTCATCGTCACCAACCCCGGCTTCGGCTGGCCCACCGTGGCCAAGTACTTGTTCGATATCCGCATCCTCAACGGCCTTCTGACCACCATCGAACTCACGGTGATCGCCATGGTCCTCGGACTCGTGATCGGTCTGGTGATCGCGGTCATGAGGATGTCGGACAACGCGCTCCTCCGTGGCGTGGCGGGTGCCTATATCTGGTTCTTCCGTGGCACTCCGCTCTTGGTGCAGATGCTTTTCTGGGGCTTCGCTGCCGTACTGTTTCCCACCATCGGCGTCGGCATCCCCGGCGGTCCTATGTTGGTGGAATGGAACACGAACGACGTCCTGCCGCTGTTCGTGGCCGGCATCCTTGGCCTGGGCTTGAACGAGGGCGCCTATATGGCAGAAATCGTGCGGGCCGGCCTGATGGGTGTTCCCGCGGGACAGTCCGAGGCTTCCCACGCCATGGGCTTCAGCCGGATGGAAACCCTGCGCCACGTGGTCATCCCGCAAGCCATGAAAATCATCCTTCCGCCCGTGGGCAACGAGACCATCTCCATGCTCAAGACCACGTCGTTGGTGATCGTGATCGGCGTCGGGGACCTGCTCTACAACACCCAGCAGATCTACGCGCGCAACCTCCAGCAGATCCCGCTGCTGATCGTGGCGAGCCTCTGGTACATCCTGCTCACCACCATCCTCTCGCTCGTCCAGGCGCGCATTGAGAAGCGGTACTCCCGCGGCAACAACATCCAGGCACGAAAGGCTTAACAGCAATGTCTGAAGTCCAGTTCCTCAACGTGCACAAGGATTTCTCCGGCATGGAGGTCCTCAAAGGCATCAACTTCACGGTCGAATCGGGACAAGTGGCATGCTTGATCGGCCCCTCAGGCTCGGGCAAGTCCACCCTGCTCCGCTGCGTCAACCACCTCGAAACCACCAGTTCCGGAACCATCCTGGTGGGTGGCCGCATGATCGGCTACGAGGTCCACGGCGACAGGCTGATCGAGGCACACCAGAGGGACATCAACAAGCGCCGCTCCCGGATTGGCATGGTGTTCCAGTCCTTCAACCTCTTCGGCCACATGACGGCCCTCGAAAACGTGATGATGGGCCCGGTGAAGCTCCTCAAGATTCCCAAGGCCCAAGCCGAGGCCGAAGCCCGCGGGCTCCTGGCCAAAGTGGGCCTCGCCGACCGCACGGGGCACTACCCGGCCCAGCTCTCCGGCGGCCAACAACAGCGTGTGGCCATTGCCCGGGCCCTGTCCATGAAGCCCGACCTCATGCTTTTCGACGAGCCAACCTCAGCGCTTGATCCCGAACTTGTGGGCGAAGTCCTGGACGTCATGAAAGCGCTGGCTCGCGACGGCATGACCATGATCGTCGTGACGCACGAGATGGGCTTTGCCCGCGAAGTGGCCGACGTCGTGGCGTTCATGGACGGCGGCGTCATCGTCGAAGCCGGCGATCCCAACGAGATCATCACCCGCCCCCAGCACGAGCGAACAAAGGCGTTCCTCTCCAAAGTCCTCTAGGCCACAATCAAAGGATCCAACCTTGACCAGTTCCATCCCCACCAACAACGTCGGCCTCGCCGTCATGACCACGCTGCGGAACTATGGGATCGACGCCATCTTCGGGATTCCCGGCACCCACAACCTCGAGTTCTACCGGCACCTGGAGCCGCTCGGCATCCATCCCGTAACCACCCGCCACGAGCAAGGAGCCGGGTACGGCTCCGACGGATGGAGCCAGCTCAAGGGGCTTCCCGGCGTCGTGATCACCACTTCCGGACCCGGCCTGCTCAACGCGATGTCCGCTGCGGCCACTTCCTATTGCGAGTCCCGGCCGATGATCATCCTGTCCCCGGGCGCGCCACGAGGCAGTGAATTCTCGGACATCGGGCTGCTGCACGAAACCAAGGACCCCACCGGTGCGGTCCGCGCCCTGATCGGGCGCAGCACGCGTGTATCCAGCGGCAGCGAAGCCGTTGAGCTGATTCACGAAGCCTTCGCCTTCTTCACACACGGGCGGCCGCGTCCCGTCCACATCGAGATCCCGCTGGACGTGCTGGAGGGCGCGTCCGACGTCGACCCTTCCGCCCTGGAAGCCCGCCCCTTGGGTGCGCCGAAAGCGGCAGCCGACGACGCCGTTGCCGCCGCGGCGGACATCCTCCGCCGGGCGTCGAATCCGGTGATCCTGGCCGGGGGCGGTTCGCTCGGAACCGGCGGCGCGCTCCTCGAACTTGCAGAACTCCTGCAAGCACCCGTGGTGACCACAATCAATGGCAAGGGTGCTGTTCCGGAAGCCCATCCGTTGTCCCTTGGTTCGGAAATCCGGCTCGCAGCGGCACAGGATCTTTGCAATTCCTCGGACGCGCTGCTGGTGATCGGCTCGAAGGTGGGCGAGTCGGAGCTATGGGGCGGCAAGATTGTGCCGCAGGGGAGTTGCATCCGCATTGACATCGATCCGTCCCAATTGCAATGCAATCTTGCGCCGGACGTCGAGCTCCTGGGCAACGCGTCCGCCGTCGTACGCCAACTGCTCGCGGCGCTCGCAGGGCATGGGCCGGCCTCCGCTCCGGAACTGGACCCTTTGCGCCGCGAGCTGCAGGAAGAAGCCCGCTCCATGGCGCCCGTGCTCGCACAAATCAACCAGATCCTCGCGGCCGCGCTGCCGGCGGACACCGTCATTGCGGGTGATTCCTCGCAGATCACATACTTCGGGACCACGTCCTTCTTCCCCATGCAGCAGCCGCACCAGCTCCTGTACACGCCCGCATACGCAACGCTGGGTTATGGACTGCCGGCCGCGATCGGGGCCAAAATAGCGGCTCCGGACCGTCCGGTGGTGGGGCTGATCGGCGACGGGGCGCTCATGTTTGCCGTTCAGGAATTCATCACCGCCGTGGAACAGGGCGTGGACCTGCCCATCATCTGCATCAACAACGGAGGCTACGGCGAAATCCGGCAGAACATGGAGGACCGCGACCTGGCTCCGGTCGGCGTGAACCTCACGCAACCGGACTGGGTGCGCCTGGCCGAAGGCTTCGGGCTGACTGCGTTCAACGTTGAGTCCCTCGACGAGCTTGCCGGCGTTGTCACCAAGGCGCTTGCCGTCAAGGGACCGAGCCTCATCCACGTGAGCATCCAGTAACTGCCCCGCCCCCGATCCCTCCCCCGACTCTCGCTCACTTATGGCTGGTTTTTGGCCGTGCGGCTCGCTTGTGGCGGCCCTTCGGCCGACGCTCGCTCACTTGTGGCGGCCCTTCGGCTGTGCGGCTCACTTTCTAGGAGCAAGTGATGGAGCGTCCGACGAAAAGCCCCTATACGTGAGCGAGGGTCAGCCGGGCGAGGGCGGTGTGTCTGGGAACGGTTTTGGACTGTACGACTTTAGGAAGGAACACGATGAGCGGGACGATCAAAAACTTCGAATTGAAGGCCACGGCATGGGGGTGGGTGGACCAGCAGAAGGAGCAGCTTTCCGCCTGGCACACGAATATTTGGGAATTGGCCGAACCGGCCTGGCGCGAATACGAGTCCTGCGCTTGGTATGTGAGAACGCTTCGCGAATATGGCTTCACGGTCGAGGAGGGCAGTGGGGGCATGCCCACCGCGTTCGCCGCCGAGTGGACAAGTCCCGCCGGACCCGGCGCGAGGATCCTTGGCTACGCTGAATACGATGCAATCCCGGGAAATTGCCAAGCCGCATCAACTAAACGGGAGCCCCGTGCCGGTATGTCACGCTTCGCGCCGGGCCACACGGATCCGCATTCGGCTCTGGGCATCTCGACACTCGCGGGATTCCTCGCCGCTAAAGACACCATCGAACGCCACAACCTACCGGGCACCTTGGTCTATACGGGTGAGCCAGCCGAAAAAGTCCAGGGATCCAAGGTGGTCCACGGCCTGCGCGGCTACTACGACAACCTGGACGCGATCATCTCGTACCACCCGTTCTACATGATGCCCCTCTGCAACACCGCGCGTTGGGACACTCACTGCGGCTCGTACTACAGCAAGATCTACACCTTCACATGCGACAACCCCGAGGGCTGGAACAATACGTACGGCGATAGTCCCATCCCTTCGTCGCACTCCGCAGCCCGGGCACCGGGAGCTGACGCTGCGCTGTTCACGATGTTTTCGCTGACCAAAACCACGCAGGATTCCATGCTCCCGCAGGCGGGCGGATGGTCGCTGTCAGAAGCGATCCTCACCGCTGGGCAGGCGACGGCGGACAATCAGCCTGCGGGACTGGCCCAGATCCAGTACTCCTGGCGTTGTCCGAGCCTCGCCGAATCCGATTCAGTACTCGCCGTCCTCGATCGCAATGCGGAACTTGCGGCGGCCGCTTCGCATTGCAGCGTTAGTTCCCGCTGGGTGGCTCGCAACCGGCCGGGCATCGCCAACCACACAGTCGCGCAACTGGCGTGGGAGAACATCGCCGCTGTCGGCGCACCGGTTTTGGATGAGAAGGCCCGGGGGATCGGACGTGAAATCCAAGCCTCCTGCGGGGTGGAACCCATGGACAATCCGTTCCACCCGGCAACGGCGGAGCTTATCAGTCCGCAGGAAGCCGAGGCGGAGCTGCGCAGGCACATCCCGGCGACCCAGCAGAACTGGACCAGCGACGACTACGTAGAGATGACCTGGTACGCGCCCACTATCCGCTTCTACACGGCACGGCCTACGTTGGCGCCCGACGCGAAAGGCACCGCATACCCGGGCTGGGCCATGACCGCGATGGGTGGAATCCCGGAGACGATCGACCCCACCATCACAGCGACGGGCAAGATGATTGCCGGGATGGTGCTGGACCTGCTCACCTCGCCGGAGGTGCTGGCGGAGGCGAAGACAGAGTTCGAAGCCGAGAAGCGCCGCCGTGGCGCCGTGGCACCTCTGCTTCCTGCCGATTTCACTGCGCCGACGGATTTCCGCTGGCCCGAATATATCGGGGAAGGCAAAACACGCGAGTGGTGGATCCCCGTGTCCGAAGAGGCATGGAACACCGCTGGCGGTAACTAGCCCGGACGCTCGCTCACCTATGGGCAGAAAGTTCGGAATCCTCCTGCAGATCATCTGCAGGAGGATTCCGTCGTTTGGGCTTATATGTGAGGGGGCGTCGCGCGGGCGGGCCTTATATGTGAGGGAGCGTCGCGGCCCGGCGCTTACAGACCTGGGAAGCCTACAGCCCCAGTTCCGCCTTCAGCGCGGCTACGTGGCCCTGGGCCTTGACCTGGTATTGGGTCAGCTTGACCTTGCCTTCGCCGTCGAGCACTACGGTGGAGCGGACCAGGCCGTCCACCACTTCGCCGTTCACGAGCTTCTCGCCCCAGGCACCGTAAGCCAGCGCCACAGCGTGGTCTTCGTCGGAGAGGAGCGGGAAAGTCAGCGAGAAGTCGCCGACGAAGCGTGCGATCTTTTCCGGAGCGTCGGGGGAGATGCCCAGGACTTCGTAGCCCGAGGACTGCAGGCTGGACAGGCTGTCGCGGAAGTCGCAGGCCTCGGTGGTGCAGCCAGGGGTGGCGGCTTCGGGGTAGAAGTACACGATGACGTTGCGTCCGCGGTAATCGGACAGGGAGACCTTCTGGCCTTCGGAGTTAAGCAGCGCAAAATCGGGGGCCTGGGTTCCGGCGAGGAGTTTCTGGGTCATGTTTCGATCCTTGACTTGTCGGGCAACCGCCGTGGCCGGCGATCAATCTAAAGATGTAACGGGCTACCTAGATGCAGTATTCCGCGGGTCCGCGGACTGTGGAGCCTGGTCCGGGCACGAACTGGTAGCCGCCTCCACGCACTGTGGCGATGACATGGCGGGCTGAGCCCAGCTTGCGCCGGACGCGTCCAACATACACGTCGATCGACCGGAATGCCGCGCCGGGGCAGTCAAGTGACTCCAAAAAACGTTGCAATTCTTCACGTGGGATGGCTCGGGACAGGTTTTCCACGAGGTAGCGAAGAAGGCTGTGTTCCATCGCCGTGAAGCTGACCGGGACACCGTCCAGGAGAACGGTGTGCGCGGCCAGGTCCACTGCCACGCTGCTGCGCCGGCCAGCCAGGGAGACAGGCGACGGCGCGGCGGGGCGGGTTCCGGCGTCGGACGCTTCCGGCGGAGTGCCGCCGTCGGAAGCGCCGGAATCACCGGACGTTGCGGCTCCGGCGGCGGGCCAAAGGAGGACTTCCGCTCCCGGAGCAAGTTTGCGGGCTCGGGCCAGGACCGCTTCAGCGGCCCGGGCCCAAACCTCGGGATCGATCTCGCGGCCTTCGCCGGGCTGTACCCACAGGGCCAGGCCACGCGGGTGCAGGCCGGGCCGAAGCGCGGAAGGCCGGGCGGCCTGGTGCCGCGAGGCGTTGAGCCGTGCGGGCAGTTGCCCGTACGGGGCATGGACGTTGACGGCCATGGCCGTGGCCTTACACGCCGCCGCGGCGAATCAGCTTGCCGCTGGGCGTCCGGCCGTCGATCTCGTTCCCGCGCAGGTACGTTTTGCGTACGACGCCGGAGAGCGCCTTGCCGTCGTACGGCGTGATCGGGTTCTTGTGCTTGAGTTTCTTGACGTCGACGACGAACGCGTCGTCCGGCGCGAAGATGGAGAAATCGGCGTCGTAGCCGAGCGCCAGCTGGCCTTTGTTGTGCAGGCGGGCCAAGGCTGCAGGCTTCTCGGACATCCAGGACACCACCTGCTCCAGGGAGATTCCGCGGTGCCGTGCTTCAGTCCAGATCAACGAGAGCCCCAGCTGCAACGAGGAGACGCCGCCCCAGGCCACGGCGAAGTCGCCGTTTTCCAGGTCCTTCAGGTCAAGGGTAGAGGGGGAATGGTCCGAGACGATGCAGTCGATGGTGCCGTCCTGCAGGCCCTGCCAGAGCAGCTCGCGGTTGGAGGCCTCGCGGATGGGTGGGCAGCACTTGTACGCGGTGGCGCCGTCGGGGATCTCCTCGGCCATGAGCGTCAGGTAGTGCGGGCAGGTCTCCACGGTGAGGTGCACGCCGTCGCGCTTTGCCGTGGCGATCATGGGCAGCGCGTCCGACGACGAGAGGTGCAGGATGTGCGCACGCGCACCGGTCCAGCGGGCGCGTTCGATCACCTCGGCGATGGCTTTGTTCTCGGCGCCGCGTGGGCGGGAGGCAAGGAAAGTGGAGTAGTGTGCGCCGCCGGGGTGGGGTGCGTGGTCGATAGAGTGGGAGTCCTCGGCGTGGACGATCATGAGGGAGTCGAAGGACTTGAGCTCGGCCATGTCCTCTTCCATCTCGTCCGCGTCCAGGTGCGGGAACTCGTCCACGCCGGAGTGGAGGAGGAAGCACTTGAAGCCGAAGACGCCCTCGTCGTGCAGTGGACGGAGGTCCTTCTTGTTGCCCGGAATGGCACCGCCCCAAAATCCGACGTCCACGAACGCCTGGTCCTCGGCCACTTCGCGCTTGAGCTTGAGGCCGTCCACGTT
Organism: Arthrobacter sp. MMS18-M83; assembly: GCF_026683955.1. Lineage (NCBI taxonomy): Bacteria > Bacillati > Actinomycetota > Actinomycetes > Micrococcales > Micrococcaceae > Arthrobacter > Arthrobacter sp. MMS18-M83. The sequence continues at coordinate 2,996,208 of NZ_CP113343.1, forward strand.
GGTGGTGGGCGGAATGGAGTTCAACGGCATGTCGATGATGGTGGTGACGCCGCCGGCTGCTGCGGCGCGGGTGGCGGAGGCGAAGCCCTCCCATTCGGTGCGGCCGGGCTCGTTGACGTGCACGTGGGTGTCCACCAGGCCGGGAATGAGGGTTTCGTCGTCGGCGAGTTCAATGATCTCGGTGCCCTGCAGGCCGTTGCCCAAAGGTTCGATCGCGACGATCACGCCGTTGCGGACACCAACTTCGCGGGCGGTGATGCCTGCGGTGGTAAGGATGCGCTGGCCGCGGATGACCAGGTCAAACGGGCCGTGTGCTGTGGTGGTTTCTTCAGACATGGAGTTGCTCCTTGGTCTCGGTTCGCGCTGCATCTTGGGTGAGTGCCGATTTTTCGGATAGGCGCACGCCGATGTGCTTACCCAATTCTTCAAGCAGCGGCCCTGCTTCAGCTATACATTTCTCTACATTGGATTCGAGCCCGGTCAACGCATGGACCGACTCGAAACCGGACTCCGAAACTTGTTCCGGGCTCAGCGTACTGCGGCCGCAGACGGCAATCACAGGGATCCCGGAACGCGCCGCGGCCCGCGCCACGCCCATGGGCGTTTTGCCGAGCAGGCTCTGTTCGTCGAGGCTGCCTTCGCCGGTGATCACCAGGTCCGCGCCCGTCAGTCGCTGCTCGAGTTCGGTGAATTCGAGGACGACGTCGATGCCCGGCCTGCGTGCCGCGCCCAGCGCGGCGATGGCAATGTAGCCGACGCCGCCTGCCGCACCTGCGCCCGGAGCCTGTGCGGCGTCCTGGGCTTCGAGACCGATCTCGCTGGCGAGAACTTGCACGAAATGGGCCAAGGCCGCATCGAGCGAGGCGACATCGTCCGGCGTCGCGCCCTTCTGCGGTCCGAAGATCGCGGCGGCGCCGGTGCGGCCCAAAAGGGGATTGTCGACGTCGGACGCGAGGACGAACTCGGTGACCTCCAAGCGGACGTCCAGGTTCGAGAAGTCGATCCGGTCGAGCCGGGCGAGTGCTGCGCCGCCGCCGGGGAGTTCGTTGCCGTCGGCGTCGAGGAGGACCGCACCGAGGCCCTGCAGGACGCCGGCGCCGCCGTCGGTATTGGCGCTGCCGCCGACGCCGAGGATGATGTGCCGGCAGCCGAGGTCCAGGGCGGCGCGGATGAGTTCGCCCGTGCCCAGGCTCGTTGAGCTTTTGGCAGTTTCGGAGTTCGGGGCGCTGCCGTCGCCGAAGCCTGGCAGCATCGCGAGCCCGGAGGCCGCCGCCATTTCAATGACCGCTTCCTCGCCGCGGACCGCGAACTCTGCCCTGATCGGCTGGCCCATGGGGCCGGTGACCGTGGCGCAGCGGCGGGTGAAGCCGGAGCCGACGGCGGCGTCGAGAGTCCCTTCGCCGCCGTCGGCCACTGGAATCAGCGTGGTCTCAAAGTCCTCGCCCGGGCGGCTGGCCGCAAATCCAGCCCGCAGTCCGGTGCTCAAGCGGCTGGCGACCTCGGGGGCGGACAGCGATCCCTTGAACTTGTCCGGGGCTATGACCACACGCATTCCGTACCTCCTTCAGTACTTACTAGTCCAGCAGGGCGATGATCGACGTGGGGGCGTCCGCGCCGCGCTCGGCCAGCTCTTCGAACTCGTTCACGCCGTTGATTTCAACACCCATGGAGATGTTGGTGACCTTTTCCAGGATCACTTCAACCACCACGGGAACCTTGAACTCGCCCATGAGTGCCTTGGCCTTGTCGAAGGCGGCGGGCAGGTCGGACGGGTTTTCCACGCGGATGGCCTTGCAGCCCAGGCCTTCGGCCACCTTGACGTGGTCCACGCCGTAACCGTTGGTCTCCGGGGAGTTGATGTTCTCGAACGCCAGGGACACGTTCTGTTCCATGTTGAAACCGCGCTGGGACTGGCGGATCAAGCCCAGGTACGAGTTGTTCACCACCACGTGGATGTACGGCAGGTTGAACTGTGCGCCCACGGCCAGTTCTTCGATCATGAACTGGAAGTCGTAGTCACCGGACAGGGCAACAACGGTCTCGTCCGGCTTGCCGCGGACAACGCCCAGGGCGGCCGGTGCGGTCCAGCCCAAGGGGCCTGCCTGGCCGGCGTTGATCCACTTGCGCGGGCCGAAGACATGCAGCAGCTGTGCGCCGGCGATCTGCGACAGGCCGATGGTGGACACGTAAGTGGTGTCCTTGCCGAAGGCCTTGTTCATCTCCTCGTATACGCGCTGCGGCTTGATCGGCACGTTCTCGAAGTGGGTCTTGCGCTGCAGGGAACCCTTGCGGGCGATGCACTCGGCAACCCAAGCGGAGTAGTCCGGCAGGGACTTGGCTGCCTGGCGCTCGCGGGCCAGCTCGATCAGCCCGTCCAGCGCCGCACCGGCGTCGGACGCGATGCCGAAGTCCGGCGAGAACACACGGCCGATCTGCGTCGGCTCGATGTCGATGTGCACGAACTTACGGCCGGCCGTGTAGGTGTCCAGGCCGCCGGTGTGGCGGTTGGCCCAGCGGTTGCCGATGCCGATCACGAAGTCAGAGGCCAGCATGGTCTCGTTGCCGTAGCGGTGCGAGGTCTGCAGTCCCACCATGCCGGCCATCAGGGGGTGGTCGTCAGGGATGGTGCCCCAGCCCATCAGGGTGGGGATGACCGGAACGTTCAGCAGTTCGGCCAGCTCAACCAGCTGCGCGGAAGCGCCGGCGTTTATGATGCCGCCGCCTGCAACGATCAGCGGCCGCTCGGCCGCGGTGAGCATGTCCAGTGCCTTTTCCAGCTGCTTGCGGCTGGCCTTCGGCTTCTCGACGGCGATTGGCTCGTAAGCGTCGATGTCGAACTCGATCTCGGCCATCTGCACGTCGAACGGCAGGTCCAGCAGGACCGGGCCCGGACGGCCGGAGCGCATGAGCTGGAAGGCCTTCTGGAAGGCACCCGGAACCTGGCCCGGTTCCATGATGGTCATGGCCATCTTGGTGACCGGCTTGGCGATGGACTCGATGTCCACGGCCTGGAAGTCTTCCTTGTGCAGCTTGGCAACGGGAGCCTGGCCGGTGATGCAGAGCATGGGGATGGAATCTGCCCAAGCCGCGTACAGGCCGGTGATCATGTCCGTTCCTGCGGGGCCCGAGGTGCCGATGCAGATACCGATGTTTCCGTCCGCCGCTCGGGAGTAGCCGTCAGCCATGTGGCTGGCGCCTTCAACGTGGCGGGCCAGGGTGTGGCGGATTCCGCCATGGGCCCGCATCGCGGAATAGAAGGGGTTGATTGCCGCGCCTGGCAGGCCGAACGCCTCGATGGCGCCTTCCTTTGCCAAGATGGCGACGGCTGCGTCTACAGTGCGCATCTTCGTCATGGTGTGCTCCTTGAAAAGTCTGTTTTGCCCGCTGCGGGCGGTTTTTGGGTGTGTCTGGGGGAGCAGGCGCGTCGGAAGTGCCCGACGCCGGCTGCTGGTTTTGCTTGTTTCCGCCTTTTGGGGCGGGCGGCTTACTTGCGGCCGCTGAGCTGGAGGACCTGCTTGAAGAGGCCGGAGTGGTCGAGTCCGCCGTCGCCCTGGTTGACAGTGGCGGCGACGAGCTGTGCGACGACGGCGCCGAGCGGGATTGCGACGTTGGCTTCGCGGGCTGCGGAGGTGACGATACCGAGGTCCTTGTTGTGGAGGGCCAGGCGGAAGCCAGGGTCGAAGTTGCGGTCGAGCATCTTCTGGCCCTTCTGGTCGAGGACCTTGGAGCCGGCCAAGCCGCCGCCGAGGACCTTGAGGGCTGCGTCGGTGTCCACGCCGTAGGCCTCAAGGAAGGCGATGGCCTCGCCGAGGACTTCGATGTTGACGGCCACGATCAGCTGGTTGGCTGCCTTGACGGTCTGGCCGGAGCCGGAGGGGCCGACGTGGACGATCGTTTTGCCGACGGCGGTGAGGACCGGCTGGGCTGCCTCGAAGTCGGCTGCGTCGCCGCCAACCATGATCGAAAGGACGGCGTCGATGGCGCCCTGTTCGCCACCGGAAACCGGGGCGTCGAGCGGACGGATGCCGGCTGCGACGGCGTCTGCCGACAGGCGGGCTGCGACGTCCGGGCGGATGCTGCTCGCGTCGATCCAGAGGGTGCCCTTCTTCGCGTTGGCGAAGACACCGTCCGGACCGCTGACCACACCTTCGACGTCGGGGGAGTCCGGCACCATGGTGATGACGACGTCGGCGTCCTTGACGGCGTCGGCGATGTTCGTGGCACCCTTGCCGCCTTCGGAGACGAGCTTGTCGATCTTGTCCTGGCTGCGGTTGAAACCGGTGACAGTGTGGCCGGCCTTGACCAGGTTGATGGCCATGGGGAGGCCCATGATTCCGAGTCCGATAACTGCAACGTTGCTCATGATTTTCCTTACTGAAGTCTTTTTAGCTCAGGTGTGCTGATTGCTGGTTCGCTGGCCGCTCTGGTGAGTGCCGCCGTCGTGCGCTTGCCAACTGGGGGTTTGCTAGTGGGAGGTGACGCGCTGGCGGATGGCCCAGCTGAAGGCCGTTTCCCGCGGTTCCTTGTATTCGAGGCCGATGTAGCCGGCGTAGCCGAGTTCGCGGCTGCGGGCGATCCATTCGCCGAGGGGAAGCTCGCCGGTTCCGGGAGCCCCGCGGCCGGGGTTGTCGGCGATCTGGATGTGGCCGAAGTCCTTGGCGTGTTTCTCGATGACGGCTGCGACGTCGTCCCCGTTGACTGCCAGGTGGTAGAAGTCTGCGAGGAGCTTTACGTTTTCTGCGCCGGATTCTTCCTTGACGCGGGCGATCACCTTGAGGGCGTCGGCGGCCTTGAGGAGCGGGTACTTGGGGGCGCCGCTGACCGGTTCGAGGAGGACGGTGCCGCCGATGCGTGCGACGCCTTCTGCGGCGCTGGCCAGGTTTTCGGCGCCGATGGCGTCCTGCTTCTCAGCGGATTCGCCGTCCACGCGGTTGCCGTAGAGGGCGTTGAAGGCCTTGCAGCCGAGCCGCTCGCCGATGCCTGCGACAACGTCGATGTTGTCCAGGAATTCGGAGGAGCGGGCGGGCCAGGAAACCAGCCCCCGGTCGCCGCCGGGCATGTTGCCGGCGTTGAAGTTCAGGCCGGTGAGCTGAACGCCAGCGTCCTTGATGGCGTCCTCGAACTCGGTTATCTGGGCGTCCGACGGGACGGAGGTTTCAAAGGGCCACCAGAATTCGACGGCGTCAAAGCCGGCAGCCTTCGCGGCCGCGGGGCGCTCGAGCAGGGGCAGCTCCGTCAGGAGGATGGAGCAGTTCACTGTGTACGTCATCGTAGGTGTCCTTCCGGGGGAGGGCTTGGGATCTATGTTCCGCTTGGCTCTTGGTTGCTTACCTCGATCGCCTTGGCAAGTTTCCGCTTTGTGGAATTTAGATTCTGCTTTATGAAAAGTTTAGGGAAGGAGGGGGTGGGAGTCAAGGGGGTGTGGGGCGGAATGGGGTTTGGGATACCAAACACGTCCTGGAGGTCAAGCTGAGGAAGGCGCTCAATCCAAACGTGTGCACCGGGCTTGGGTAAGGCCCCTGCACCTAGACGCAACTCAGTGACCACCTATTTCGCCTCTGCTGACACCTAGATGAGGTGCGACGACCACCTATTTTGCCTGGACTCACCACCTAGACGAGCATGACAGGCCTTTGGATTGCTCACGGATCGGGTACATCCAGTCCCAGTCAACCCAGCTCCAAGGAGGAATGATGCGCCCCTCGAAGAAGGCGATGACTCTCGCAACCGCAGCCTTTTCTCTGGCTCTCTGAAACCTAGAAGAGGTCTGATATTGATTTACTCATCAACGGTCCGAACTATCGCAGCTGTCTCTGTGCTCGCGTGCATCGCGGGCAGCATCGTCGTCGGGCTCCATAGCGAACCGAAGACTCCTGTGCTTGCGTGGACATCCTTGGCCGCCGGTGCGGTCGCCCTGCTGGTAGTGCTCGCTACAAAACGAAGTCCGAAGCGCGATGCTGTCCTATTCATGATTTGCGGGATGTGTATCGGAACCGTGGCGATCGTCGTGGATGCCGAGTCGGCTCAAAGCAAATCCGTCAATCGTCTCTAGGCGTCGGCAATGGGAAGTTTGAGAGCGGCTTACAAATTCACGGGGGTGCGCCACTTGCTCCCAGGGAAACGCGGCCAGCACGATCGGATGAAAAACCCATCTAGGTGTAAACCGTCGATTTACACCTAGGCCCGCCTCCAGCCACACCTAGATTGGGCGATCCCACCCCTAATTCCGGTCTCCGGGCACCTAGTTTCACCCATCTCACCACCTAGGCCCGTTTTGGCGTCATAGTCTCCTCAACGAGGACGGACCCCGTCAGACCGAATGTCTGCGGGCCGCCCAGACGAACGCACGCAGCGGACAACTATTGGGGGTTGGGAATTGAAGCTGAGTCAGCAACAGACCATTGCAGCAGCTGTGGACCAGTGGATTACGGGCATTCCCGGGCGAATACCAGATCATGCCATCTTCGTTGAGAACCCCGGACATGAGTCGTTTGCAAAGGAACTTGCCGGCGAGCAGTCGATCGTCCTTGTGCTTGACGGCGGCGGGGAAGATGACGCGGTCATCCCAGTCTCCGGGTTCTTCAATGTCGCAGGTGAAGAACTCTTGGTTGGTGGAACCCTCAGTCTGGAGATCCAGGACTATGTGGCCATTCCGTTCGTCAATCTCATCGGCGTCACGGTAGTCAGGATTATCACGGCCGAAGACTGGCAGGCCTTCTTCGATGACGCAGAAGAATCCCGACGGTCGGGTTACTTCGTGCGACAGCTCACCGAAGTGAACGCCGTTCTTGCCGAGCGGGGCCTTTTGGACGGCAGCCCAGCTATCGGTTCCTCGCTGGCAAGGCTCCACATCACACGAGACGGAAGGGTACTCAGCGGACCCTACGGAACCCAGATCGGTTGGGCCGGAGACTCCTTGGCCGACATTCACAAGAGGTGCCTCGTGCTCCAACCGGAGTCTTCGCTCGCTTCTGTCTGTGACGTTGAGGTGATTCGTAAGTCCCTTGACGCCAGGCCTTGGATTCCCCGCTATTTGGCTGCATTGGATGCCTGGAAGTTCATTCCCCAGGGCAATCGCGCAGACACCACGCTGGTCGGTTTCGGTGCCAGTCTTTACGGCGCATCGCCCACTGATGATCTCCCGTCACCACGCGCACCCTTCATCATCCACAGGGCAGGAGAGCACACGCTCCTAGACACTGCGTCCGGACGCACTTTCAGACTCGGACCTGATGCCGCCGCGATCATCGAGGCACTCTCGAATCTGCGGGATGTCAAGGCCGCTGCGTCCGCCGTGGCAGCCCCGCTGGGCATTTCCGCAGCGGTTGCCGAGGAATCCGCACGAGTGATTCTCACACAGTTCGAACAGGCAGGCGTGGACGTTTTCGGCGCCAGCTGAATTCCGAACCTTCATTTTGCCGGCCACCCGTCGAACTCAAAGGACTAACAACCGATGACTGCAGCACCCGACCGTGCCACACCCAGCACCCAACTCCCGCTCTGGATTCCCCTGATTGCGCAGCACGATTTCCCTGTCGCGACCTACACCGCTGTCAGCGCCCGCGGCGTCCACGTAGCTTTTGAAGACGGTCGACGCCGCCTTTGCGCAAAGAGTGGACTGTGGAACGCCAACCTCGGTTACGGCAACCCACGTATCGCCGAGGCAATCGCTACGGAACTTGAAGCTGCATCCTACCTTCCGTTGTTCAGGACGGCGCATCGCAAAGCAATCGAGGCGGCCAACGCACTGCTCTCACTCCCTGCCCACCGCTTTCAACGGGTGGTCTTCTCCACCTCCGGGGGAGCTGCCAACGACGCCGGCATGAAGCTCGCGCGCCAATACTTCGTCCTGGACGGACAACCCGAGCGAAAAATCATCGTGGGCCTGACCGGCAGCTATCACGGGCTCACCTACGGGAGCCAGGCCCTCAGCGGTGACGACCTCGGTCAGGCTGTCTATGGTGTCGACCGGCGCAATATCCGACACATCAGATTCGATGACGGGGGCGCGGAACTGGCGCAATTGATGCTCAGGGAAGGGCGCAGGGTCGCCGCGGTCATCGTCGAACCGGTCCTCGGGTCCGGTGCTGACGTTGTGCCGGAAAGCTTCCTGGACTCATTGTTGAAACTCCGGGAGGAGCACGGCTTTCTGGTTGTCGCGGACGAGGTGGCCACCGGATTCGGGCGGGTGAACTCCTGGTTCGTTTCTGATGAGTGGCCGTCGGCTCCGGACGTCATCGTGACGTCGAAGGCGATGACGAACGGCACCAGCGCGTGCGCCGCACCTCTGGTCGGAGCGCGGGTAACGGAGAAGTTCGATTCCACGGAATCTGTCTTTGTCCATGGAGAGACGCAAGCAGGAACTCCGGCCACGTGCGCCGCCATTCTTTCGACCATCGACGAAATGAAAAGGCTGGATCATGGCAGCCTCACAGCGGCAGTCTCGGCCGGACTCGATGATCTCATCGGCCGACTCCAATGCATTCCCGGCGTCGGTACGGCCACCGGTCGGGGCTGCATGCGGGCCATCAAGCTGGAGATAGCGGACGGATTGCCATTGTCACCGAGCGGTGTCTTGGCCGTCGTCAGACGTATTCACGAGGCCGGAGCGATCGTGCAGCCCGGCCCAAGCAGGATCCAGCTCCTGCCGGCCTTGGTATTCACGAAGGAAAACTTTGAGGAACTCCACGCGGCCATCGCAGGGGGGCTCAGCGCAGCCCGCCGGGACGGGGTCTTCACGTGATCGCAGACCGGACCTGGAAGACCCGCTGCGTCGTTGTCGATGGGGAGCTGCCTGCCAATTACCTCGGCACACTGATTCGTGGACGGGCCGGACTCGTGGTGGACAGTGCGCTCACCGAGCACCGAGATCGGCTCTTGGACGGCGGCCTCAACGGAGCGCCCGTCTTGGAACTCGACGCCCGACCCGTGTCATTCGCGACCCTGGCGGTTGTTGCCGACTTCACTCGAGCACACGGTCTCGAGACCGTTGTGGCACTCGGCGGCGGCTCCGTCCTTGACGCGGTGAAACTCTCTGCCCTGTTCTTCGCCGATCCGTGCTTCGCTGAATTTGCGGCGCGCCATGCCAAGCGATCGGGCCTCGTCGTCATACCTTTCGGGACCGAACCAAACGAGCGCCCTAGAACCATCCTGATGCCGTCCACTGTGGGGACCGGCGCCGAAGTCAGCGCTGTAGCATGCCTGGACACCGACGTCGGACGCCACCTGATCGCCTCACCGCACCTGTCGGGTGACATAGCGGTGCTCGACGCCGCACATTTCGCGAGCCTCCCCGGGACCCTTGTGTTCGAAGGGCTGCTCGAAGCGTTTCTCCGGGTGGCCGGAACGATGATCGGCAGCAGCCGGAGCACTTTCGACGACGACGCGCTCTCACTTCTGGCGCGGATCGTGCGGCTGGGGCATCGCCTGCAGCACGAAGATTCCGCTGAGCTGCGGCTTGCTGCAGCCCGGCTCAGCATGGAAACCCACACCGGATGGTCGCTCATGGCTCGAAACCCTTACGGGGCGAAGCACTGGTATGTCGCGAACGAATTGGCATACCTGACAGGCGAGAGAAAGATGACCGCAACTGCCACCGTCATCGGGCCCATATGGGATGAGATCGAAAACGGCGCCCCGGCCTGGGGCAACCCTCATCGTTTGTCCGAACTATGGTCCGTGGTGGCAGAAATTGACCCTTCGCTCGGCCGCTCTGCCGCTTCCGGCATCAGGGAGTTGCTGCACCAATGGGGCGTCCAAGGGCTCGATGACCTGAGCGAACAAACTGCCGTGAAAACAGCCAAATCGGCGGTCGGCCGCTGGGGTGGAGTGCTGCCCATGCTGCGTGGCATTGACCACGCGCAAATCCAGCACATTCTCCTGAAATCAGTCAAGAAACAGCCAGTCTTGCCAGGCCCATTGGGCGACCAACGAGCGGCAAGGGAGAGGGGGTGAGCATATGAACAACACCGTCGCGCCAAGGCTTCTGGATCTCGAAATCCAGGAGCTGGAAAGCATCGAAGTTCCGGACGACTGGAGCGAACGTATCCACGGAATCACCGTAGGGCTTGCTTTGGTCGGAATCGCCGTCACCATCACGTGACGAGAAGCCGACCGAAAGACCAGTCGATCGACACAGGGGGAGGTGAAAGCGATGCAGGAACAGCTCAATATCTCAATCCAGGAAATTGAGTCCATGGATACACCGGACTTCAACAATTGGTTCATTGGCGTGTCCCAAGGGGTGGCTATCGGCATCATTGCCGTCAGCATCACCTAGGCGGAAGCCCGGCCGACTGTCCAAGAACAAGACGATCGAGAGGAGGGGCAATGATCGCAACATCAAACCTTCAGCTGACCATTGAAGAACTGGAGAACCTCGATACACCTGACGACACACCGTGGTACATCCGCGTTGGTGACGTCATCATTATCGCCGGCATCGTCGTCGGCATCGCTGCGACCTAGCAAGTGCGCGCGGGTGGGGAAGCGCTAGCGTTCGCCACCCGCGTGTACTCCCCTCCCCACGTCTGACTCCCGAGAGTACGAGTTGATGAGAACCGCAACTGACAAGACTGCTGCCGACATCCTGCGCGCCATTGGCCACGGGAGTCCTCCTGGGGATCTGTACGGCATTGAAGGGTCCCGCCTTTACGACAGGCTGACTTCTGACGATCTGTCCGAGCTTCCCGAGATTCTTGGCGCTGTTCGGAAAACAGCAGGACCCATCCTCGAATTAGCGGCGGGGTCCGGCAGGATTACCCGGGCGCTTCTGGCTCTGGGGCGTCCCCTGACAGCCGTTGACTCTTCGCCGGAAATGCTGGAAATGCTCAGGCAAAGGGCTGCGACCCGGTCCTTTAATCCTCGGGGAGTCGCAGTGGAACTCGTCGAGGCGGACATGTCCCAACTGCCTGTTGGCGGCAAGTACGGCTGCGTCGTACTGGGTGCCAGCTCAGTGACTCTTCTGACTCATGACCAGCGACGAGCGCTCTTCGGCCGGGTCCGCGATTCCCTGGCCCCTGAATCCCGCTTGGTGCTCACAGTCCTCGATGCCGACTTATCTGACCAGTCGCCGGACCATGACGAGGGCTCGATTACTGGATTCTCGGTGCTCGACGCCAACTCCATCCTCTTCAATATTGAGCGCCGGGATCCGGATGGCGGAGCGAGGCACGTGACCATGATCAAGATCGATTTCGATGAGGGAAAGTCATACCGGACGGCCGCCTATGTCAGCGATGTGGCTTACGTCCGGAACGAGGTTATTGAAGCCGAGCTCTCCGCTGAGGGCTTGCATGTTCTCGAAAGAGGAGCTGTCCGGATCGCCTCGCCGGTCCCTTCCCTTAACAAGGTTGAGATGTGGGTATGCGGCAAATAATGATCGACCCCGCACGGACCTTGGATCCCTCCCTCGGCCTGGTTTCTGATGCGCAGGTCTACGTCCCGAATGAGGTTGGTCTATGGCGCACGGTGGCGTATTTGGCCAACGCCCCGTGGGACGGGGAACATCCCAGGCTTTCTTCCGCTGTCGGAGCATTCGACGTCAACAGGCGATCCTCGGTGACCAGGGGATCCGGCGAGGCGGTAGAGCGCTTCGCGCTCGTTCCAGTGCCGGCCGATTCGGAACACCTCCTTGTGACCAACCCTTCCCACGAAAGGAGGATCGATTTCGTGGAAGCAGGACTAGGGCACCCCTCGGCCCTTGGCCTTGAGTTCCCGTGGTATCGGGCGACGGACCTGGTTTCCGGGACTGAGTCACATGTTCCAGCCGGTGTTGTGGACTACAACCCCGGCGAATTCCCGGAAGAAGGTCTTGCTGGTCAGTTCTTCGATCCATCTCCCAACGGAGCCGCCGCCGGACCCTCGGAACACTTCGCCATGACTTCCGCCGTGGCTGAAGTCATTTAGCGTGATGCCTTCTTGTGGGCTTGGCACAACAGGACACAGCTCAAGAAAATCATCATCGAAGACTTGCCAGCAGAACTGTCTGGTAATCCGGACACTCGTAGTCTCACGCGGCTCTTCAGAACCGCCCTCGACTCCGGTATCCACGCCAATCTTGCTTTTGTCCCCAACGACGACGGGCCATTGGAAATCGCGGTCAGCGTCATCATCGGTGACACGAAGCATGGACAGTTCGGTGCGGTCGGAATCAAGGCTTCCGCAGACCCCATTTCGGCATTGAAGGGCGCCCTCCAGGAAGGGCTTCAAATCCGTGAACTCCTCCTGTCCAGATCGCCGTCCCCGGTTACAAGCCACGAAGCGGTGACAAACGACGAGTCGAGAGCGGACTTCTGGATGACGCGCCCAGCAATCGATGAACTTAGCGCATGGGTGCAGTCGTTCTCGAAGGCGCCACTGCCTCGTGCCCACCCCCAACCCGACGTGGACGACTTGGTGCAGCATCTGGCTCGGAAAGGAATCACTTCGCACTGGGTAAGCCTCACCCACAGGCTTCCTGCGGCGATACAAGAGATCGGCTGGGAAGCGGGCAAGGCAATCTGTCCGGGTGCGTTCCCACTCACCATGGACGAATCCAAGCGACTGTCCTTGGTGCCGAACAGCTTTGACGGCCCGCCACGTCGGAACGCTTTCGCTTCAACACCACATCCGTTGATATGAGCCCCTACAGGAACGGCGAAACGGTGACAGGACCTTCCCACGCTCGAACTCCGATTCAATGGCCCGCACAGCTGGCTCCAACTGCGTCGATTGACGAGCCCCTACAGGCCGGCGGGCCATGGATCGTGGCTCTGAACGGTGTGCCAAAAGCCAGGGTCTCTGCGGACGTGGCCAATGTGCTCAAAGTTTTGGACGGCAAAAAGGAACCTGCCCAAGTGGCTCACCACCTTGGCAGTCCATGGACTGCGGAGGACGTCATGGGGGTCGCTCGCCAGTTAGTCCACACGGGTGTCTTCGATGTGACGGCAAACCAGGCGGAAACTCGGCGAGTCCAGTTCCGCGCGCCCCTCACCCTGCAGGTTACGTTGTTCAAGCCCGCGCCGCTCCTCAACTTCTTCCGCCCGGCGGTTGCCGCCATGGCCCGTCCCGGGTTCATCGCTGCGGCGGGTGTTCTCGTCGTCGGCGGCATCATCGGCGCTTTCATGGCGGGCCCAAACGTTTGGCGGGTATTGGCAACGCCACTTCCCTTGGAGGCCTATATTCACGTCGCCATCGCGATGTTCGCCTCCACTTTGCTGCACGAGCTCGGTCATGGAATGGCGCTCGCCTATTTCGGTGGCATGCCCAGACGTATCGGAATCATGATCTTTTATCTGGCCCCAGCGTTCTTTTGCGACGTGACGGACGGCTGGCGACTCAGTTCGCCCAAACAAAGGGTGCTGGTCGCGCTGGCCGGACCCTTCGTTCACCTCGGCCTTGGGAGCATTGCGCTTGTGGTTCAGGGCATTCTTCCGGCGACGTCCCTGAAAGACGCCGCCATCCTCTACGGAATCATTTGCTACGCAATAGCCGTCTTGAACCTCTTTCCGTTCATCAAGCTGGATGGCTACGTCGCGTTGATGTCAGCTGTGGATATTCCGCACCTACGTCGAAAATCCATCGCCGCATTGTCAGACGCGGTCAGCTCTAGGTTTCTTGGTTCACGTATCAACACGGGCAGCCAAGGTCTCCTAGCCTGGTTCGGCTTTGCAAGCTTCGTGTCAGGCATCGCTTTCATGGTCATTGGTTTCCAAAGATTTGCGCCCATCGTCCTGCAACTCGGCTTCGCGGGACACATAGTGGTCCTCGTTGTCCTTGGCCTTTTGCTTGTGTTGGCCCTCAAGGGAATCATCCAGTTTTTCCATTCGGCCTCAAAGAGCGGCAGCCCGACGTGGCGGCGGATTGGTTTCTTGCTACTCGGAACGGCTGTCGCGGCGGGACTCCTCATCGTGATTCCGATCAGGTCTGTCGTCGTGGCCGGTTACACCTACATCAACGGAGAACTAAAGATCGTGACCCCCATCGAATCGACCGCTCAAGCGATCGTCCCGGGAGACAGGGTGACTTTGAAGTCCCAAGGAATGGTGGTTCATGAAGAACTGGCACAAGCCACCATCGGCACAGAACCGCCGTCGAATTCGATTGCACCTGTGGAAACCATCGTCCCGGTGACGTTTCCGGGCACGAATGTCCCTGTGCGGGCGTACCCGGGACGCCTTGAAGGTTCGGTCTACCTCCCGGTCTCGGGACGAGCCGAGGTGACGAGCCACAGGGAGATGCGGCTGTGGGAGTGGCTCTGGGATGCCGCCTCGAATTCTCCGCTATGGCCAGGGAACTTCGGACAACCCACCAAAGTCTCGACGGAAGGGCAACAGTGAAAATCCATGCCAGCTTTGACGGGTTCAGCAAGAAACGAGGCACAAGTTTCGCCGTCGAAGACTTGACGTTCGATGTACCCGCCGGGCGAATCGTCGGACTGATAGGACCCAATGGCGCCGGAAAGAGCACGGCCCTGGCTGGCTTGACCGGCCTGTTGGAGGCGACGTCCGGGCGTGCCACGGTCTTTGGAACTGACTACCGGACCCTGCACAGGCCCGTCACCAAAGTAGGGGTAAACCTGGACGGAATGGACGTCGAGCCTGGGCTCACCGGCCGGCGTCACCTGCAGATCTGTCGGTTTGCTGCCGGGACCCCGCCCGAGAGCGTCGATCGTGTCCTGGAACTGGTCGATTTGACCGCCCAAGCGAACAAGAAGGTCCGGGACTACTCCCTCGGGATGAGGCAGCGTCTGGGCATCGCCTCGGCAATCATCGGTGGCCCCAAGCTCCTGGTCCTCGACGAACCGGCCAACGGGCTCGACCCGGATGGCATTCAATGGCTGCGATCGTTCCTCAGGGACTTCGCCAAGTCCGGGGGAAGCGTGCTGATCTCCAGCCATCAGCTGACGGAGCTGGAACAGATAGCCGACGACGTTGTCATCCTGAAGCGGCGGATGTTGTTCCGTGGGTCCGTTGAGGACGCCACTGCCGTTGGTGGCGGGAACCTGGAAGCTGCATATTTCAGGATTCTGGAGGGAGCCCGATGAACTACGAAGTCAATGCGGCTTTCGCCGGCGGGCTCCGGTCCGAGCTGCTGAGATACTTCAGCGGCTACTCCGTCCTCGGCATCCTGGCCTTCAGTGGACTGGTGCCTTGGTTCGTGGCGAATTTCCTGGGCTGGCCCGATCATGCGGACAAGCTCTCATCGGCCCAAAACGTCGAGACGTTTTGGGCCCTCGCCACGACGATCGCAATCGTTGCCACTTTCGCAGGAAGCTACCTCGTAACCCGGGAAGCCTACTTCGGGACTCTTCGACGAAGCGTTGCCATCTCCGGGATGAGTCAACTTGTGAAGACCAAATACGCAGCCTCGCTGGTTGTCGGTCTTTTCACGGCAACTTCAGGCCTGGCTCTCTGGAGCGGCAGTACCGCGCTCGCAGTGTCCCCGGAAGTGCGCACTGAACTTGTGGAAGGCGCCTCCTGGCAAGCTTTGCTCGGCGTCGTCGTCGCCTCAGTTGCCGGGTGCTTGTGGGGTTGTTCGCTCGGCTGGATCATCAGGCACTACTACGCAACCACGATCGCCACCATGCTGATTCCCCTCGCTTTGGAACTCCCCCTTATGGCGAACTTTCCTGAAATTGCCCGATGGCTGCCGTCGGGAGCCTTGGCAGGGATCGCAAACCTGCCGATTGAGGGCCTGTTCGGACCGCTCCACGCATGCCCGGTCTCTCTGGGATGGCTGATTGCCGGAGGAGCAGGCGCGATGTGGGTGCTGCGGAGAAGGGGGGTCTAGTTGGACAACTATGCACCTGCCTTCCTTTCGGACATGCAGCGCCCGTGGCTGTGGAAAGGATCAGCCGTCTGCGCCTTGCTTGTGGCTGGTCTGATCGGTGCACTTGTGGTGGCCGCGGCAATCAGTTCAAAAGAAGACGGCGGGCAGGCGATGACAGGCGTGGATCGAACTCTCTTGGAAGCCGGCTTGTCGCTGATGCTCACGGCAGCGGCCGTGGTGGGTTCCTTCTCATTCACGTCGGACTTTGACACGAGATCGTTTCATCGACGCATCTTGATGTTCCAGCGTGGAGCGGCATTCACCGGACGGGCGGCCTCCATCACAGTCGCTGCACTCGTGACGGGCGCAATCGTAGGGGTGCTTTTCGGGCTATCAGGGGAACTGGTGGCAAACCTGTGGCATGTCAGCGCCCCCGCCGTGCTGGCTTTCGCCGCGATGGCCGGAATCGGTTCGCTCTGGGGTTTCGCGATCGGTTCCCTCATCCGCAACCATTTTCTGAGCCTCTTTGTTGTACCGCTGAGCCTTGTTCTGCCGGCAGCTCTCGCCAGCCGGCTCGGACAAATTGCCGATCTTCTCTTCCCGAACATGGTCACGGATTGGGTGAACCAATGGGCGTTGGGAAGCGTGAAGCTCGATTCCTTTGCAGGGGCAGTTATCTGGCTTGCCTGCTCGCTCGGCGGGGCATATTGGGTGTTTTTAAAGCGCGACCTGACTTAACCATTTACCGTTCATTAGGGAATTTACTGTGAAGCGTAACCAGACCATTTGGCTTCTATTGACTCTTATTTTTGGTTTCTACTCCATCTACATCTTTTCCTCCGCAAGCGGGGACTCATTGTGGGCCATCGTTTCCGGAATGGTTCTCGTAGCCGCTTCACTGGCTTCGCTTTGGAAATTCCTGCGCGGTGTCAAGGCATCAAAGAACCACAGAAGCGGCGAGTGACGCCTGTGGTAGTCCGCCAGGGCGTACACACGCGAGAGCGACATCTCGGACCACCGTTCCTGCGGCAGCGGCGAGCGGCCCGGGACGGCGATGATTGGCCGGGTGCCCGATCGGTGTGCGACGGCGGCAGGCAGCTTTCCGGCGAGGGTGTGTTCATCGTCCGCGACGCTCGTGATCCGGCGCCCGCCGTCGGAACCTTCCACCGTGACCGGCCTCCGCCGTCGGGGGCTTCAGAACACCGGCCCTCCCGTTTCGCCCAATGGGTACTCGCGCTGGAGCTGGGCGACCTTGGGATCGTCCTCGTCAGCTCCGTAGTCCGAGTTTCGGGTGATGTCCTTTCCATCGGGGAGCTTCATCGCGCGGAAGACCAGGGACAGGACTGCAGCAACGATGAGGTTGATTGCGAACGCCACCACGGCGATGTAGACCTGCACATTGGTGCCCGGGATGGCCGCGATGGAGCCGCCGAAGTTGGCCTTCGTGACCGGGTTGACCACGTTGTATGCCGCGATGGTGCCGTAGATGATTCCGGCGGCCCAGCCTGCGAAGAGCGCCCAGCGGTGGAACCACCTGGTGTAGAGCCCGGCCACGATCGCCGGGAAGGTCTGCAGGATCCAGATACCACCGAGGAGCTGCATGTTGATGGCGGCCGACTGGTCCATCGCAATGACGAAGATCAGTGCCCCGAACTTCACCACGAGCGAGGCGATTTTGGAGACCTTCGCTTCCTGCCGCGGGTCGGCGTCGGGCCGGATCAGGTCCCGGTAGATGTTGCGGGTGAACAGGTTGGCGGCAGCGATTGACATGATGGCGGCCGGGACCAAGGCGCCGATGGCGATAGCCGCCAAAGCGATCCCTGCAAACCACGCGGGGAAGTTGTCAAGGAACAACTGCGGAACCACCAGTTGCGGGTTGACGGCACCGTTCAGGTCGATCGGCTTGGTTCCCGCGGAGATGGCCGCGTAGCCGAGGAGGGCAAGGAATCCAAGCATCAGCGAGTACAGCGGGAGCACCGCGGCATTCTTGCGGATCGTGTTCCTGCTCTTGGTCGCCAGGACCCCGGTGATCGAGTGCGGGTACATGAACAGGGCCAGCGCAGAGCCAAGAGCCAGTGTCCAGTAAGCCGAGTAGCTGGCCGCGCCCGGGATGAAGACGCCGGTTGGCTTGCCTGTGGCCGGGCTGATGGCGTCGAGTTTCGTCTGGGCTGCACCAAAGATGTTGTCCCAGCCTCCGAACTTGATAGGCAGGTAGATCACCGCAACGATGACCGCCAGATAGATCAGGAGATCCTTCACGACGGCGATCAGCGCCGGAGCGCGAAGGCCCGAAGTGTAGGTGTAGGCGGCCAGGACCACGAACGCGATGATCAGCGGCAAGTCAGTCAGCAACACATTCTCTGCGCTGCCGAGGCCCAGCACCGTGAGCACGGCTTTGATGCCAACCAATTGCAGCGCGATGTACGGCATGGTTGCCACGATGCCGGTGAGGGCCACGGCAACCGTCAGCGCCCTGCTGCCATAGCGCCCGCCAACGAAGTCCGCAGGAGTGACGAACCCATGCCTGTGCGAGACCGACCACAACCGGCTCATCAGCAGGAACACAATCGGGTACAGCACAATCGTGTACGGCACTGCGAAGAAGCCACTCACGGCTCCGGTGGCCCACATTGCCGCCGGGACGGCCACGAACGTGTAGGCCGTGTAGAGGTCCCCACCGAGAAGGAACCACGTCACCCAGGTTCCAAACCCGCGGCCACCGAGGCCCCACTCATCGAGGCTGTGCAAGCCGGTCTCTTTGCCCGCGCGCCAGCGTGCAGCGAAGAAGCCCAACACCGCCACCAGGATAAAGAGGACGACGACGACGGTGAGCGCGACGCCGTTGACGGGCCTGTCCGGTGTGGTCGCCAGCGGGACCGCGAGCCCGCTCATTGTTCCTGCTCCCCAGCGCGTGCGCCCCGAGCGTCCTCGCGGCGGCGGCGGTCCTCTTTGGCTACTATCCGGTAGGCGATGCCAATCATGCCTGCGGTGATCGGAACCCAGAGCATTTGGTACCAGTAGAAGAACGGCATACCGGCAAACCGCGGCTTGTCGATCGAGTACAGGGGGACGAAAAGCGGGACCAGTATGGAGATGGTTAGCAAGATTCCGGCAACAACATATGGACCGGGCCTTGCCGGCCCCCTGGTTGGCACATCGGGAGTTGACATGGACGCCTCCTCATCGAGACGGCCCCCGGAGCGGGAAGGGCTTCCCTGGACGTGCCGGTGGCCTGGGGGCCGCGAATATGACGGTCCACCAACAGAATAGATTCTGGATTAATTCTCCGACAGGGGAAGTGTGCCCCGTTTTTGCGGCGGGGCCAGCGCTAGAACAGCAGAGGGCGGCCACCGATGCCGGTGACCGCCCCTGCCAAACTGGATTTGGTTAGCCGTCAGTGTCCTTCGCAGTCGGCTGGCCGTTGGAGCCTGAGCCTGAACCGATCATGCTGTGCTGGGGTTCGGGCATGTTCGAGTCAGCACCGTTCACGGACTCCCAGATGGCCTTGTTGTAGAGCTGCTCATCGATCTTGTCTTCGGTAGCGGTGTCCTGGCTGGCTACCTGTGGGGCCATCGGAGCATTTGCCCCGTTGACGGTGGTCATGTCGTAGCTGGGCTTGACCGCGGTGTACGGCGTATTGTCCGGCTTGGCCGTGAACGACGCGTTCATGGAGGTGGCGAACGCATCGAACTGGGTCAGCGGGGCGATGCCGGCGATCAGTCCGATGGTGCGGACCATTGAAGCCGTGCTGTAGAAGGTTGAATCGACTTTCCCGGTCTGGGTGTAGGGGCTGATGGCCAGCGCCAAGGTGCGGTGCGCATCCACGTGATCCGGGCCATTCTGGGCGTCATCCTCGGTGATGAAGATGGCAGTGTCCTTCCAGGCGGAAGAGTGGGACACGGTGTCCACCAGCTTGCCGAGCGCGTAGTCGTTATCCGCGACGTATGCCTTCGGCGTGGGGGCGCCAACACGGGTGGCCTGGGTGTGGTCATTGGGCAGCCGGACGAACTGGACGGTCGGAACAGTTCCGGACGCCACGTGGGACTGGAAGTCCTTGGCCCATTCCTCAACACGCGGAGTACCGCAGGTAGGCTTCAGCGGTGCGAACGACCCCGCGGAATCAGGGCAGTTCAGGTCGTAGCCGTGGTAGTTGTGGTCGGTCTGCGCATCCAGGACGGGGTCTGCGGCGTTGAACGTGCCGGCGTTGTTGGAAACGTAGAAGCCGTAGTTGCGGAAGCTGACGCCTGCCTTGGCCAGCCGCTGCCAGACATACGTGTTGTCAGGCTGCTGGGCCGCGATTTCAGGGGCGTTTCCTTCGCTGGGATACGGTGCCTTGCGGCCCGAGTAGTTGGCCGGCCACATCTGCTCGGCGTAGGGGTTCGAGTTGGCCGAGGCCACCCAGTTCCAACCGTTGGCACTAACTTCAGCATCGGCGTAAAAGTTGTCAATCGTGGTGAACTTCTTGGACAGGGCCCTCATGTTCGGGGCAGACTCGTCGCCGAAGAGATTCAGCGAGGGATCGCCGTTGCCCTTGCCGAGGCTGCCGAGCACCTGGTCATAGGTGCGGTTTTCCTTGACCACATAGATCACGTGTTTGATGGGGCTCTCTTGACCGGGTTGGCGCGGGATGATGTTGCCCCCAGCGGTGTCCGGGCGGTTGTTGTTTTTGACCTGCTCGGTGGCCTTCTGCAGTTGCCCGCCTTCTGGAACGCTGAAGCTGCTCAAGGTGCCGGCGATCATGGATCCGCTGTACTGGTTTTCGGCAGTGGGGGCACTTGACTCAGGGTTCGGGTGGCCGGCGCCGTTGTTCGGCCCGGCGCCAAGGCCCTTCGCATTCGTGACGTGCAGGGTCCCACCGCTGAAAGCCAATGAACTTGGGTACCAGCCGACAGGCACCACGCCGGCAACCGCGTTGTGGGCAAGGTCGACGACGGCGACGTCGTTGTTACCGGAGTTGCTCACGAAGAGGCGGTGCCCGGCTTCGTCCAAGGCCAGCCCTGTGGGGTTGGTTCCCACCGGCGCGCCCTTCTCAGGCGCGACGCTGATACTCGAGCTTGTGCCGGCTGCGGTATCGACCACCGAGACGGTGTCGTCATCGCCATTGGTGACGTAAAGGGTACGTCCGTCCTTCGAGAGGACGGACTTGTTGGGGTGGAGACCCACGGTGACGGTGCGGGAAACCTTCGGTTCTGCGCCTGAGATGTCCACCGCGGAGAGGTCGGACGCGCCTTGGTTGGTGACATACGCCGTCGTGCCGTCTGGGGAAACGGCAACTGAAAGTGGCCGGTGACCGGCCGGCGTCGTCGAAACGGTGCCGGTGGCGAGGTCGACGACGGACACGGCGTCGGCCAGCTGGTCTGCAACTACCAGCCGCTTACCGTCGGGCGTGATCGCCAATCCGGCCGGGAAGAGGTTCAGTGCCTTGCCCGCGGGGGTCGTGGTGGGCAGCTGGATGGGTGCGCCTTCCGCCAGCTTGCCGCCGGAGTAGCTGTAGGTGCGGATTTTGGAGTTCGCAGCCGCGCTGGCGTAAAGCTTGGTGCCGTCCGGACTCCAGGCCAAGCCCATGTAGAGCGATTCGGGCGACTTGTAGGAGATGGTCTGGTCTACCTCGTGATCTGCGAGATCGACGAGTTGCAGGGACTGGGTACCTTGACCGTTGTTGGTGACGGCGAGCCTCTTGCCGTCGGGGGAGATGGCGGAGTTCAGCGGGAGGTCTCCGAGTGAGGTCTGCTGTCCAGTTGGCGTGACGCGCATGCCCACTGGCGTGACCGCTGTTCCGTCCTCGTGAGGGCCGGCGAACGTGGAAACCGCCGCAAAGGCAGCTCCGCCGACGAGCACACAAGACAATGTTCCGATGATGACCGGGATTGTTTTGAATTTCATGATCCCAAAGCTAGGAGCCTTGAAACACGGTGGCCCGACTCACAGGGAACCGTCAGCTAAATCGTCAGTGAACTGATGAAGTGGGCGGGACGGTACTGCTTGCTCCATGAACCACCCGGTTTGGTAGTTTCAACCCCAGCCGGGGTCTAGGCTCGGCCTCATGACAGCCGACAAATCGACGCCGCGGGATCCGATGCAGGACCCGGCGCCGAGGGGCCCGACGGCGCACGCCGAGCCCGGTGCCGGGCGGAGCTTCCGGACCGAGTTGAAACGCGGAGAGAACGTCATCGATCCGATGACTTTCGCCGGTTCGCTTCCGCAGGATCGCGGCATCGCCCCGCGTATCCGGGTCGGCAGCAGCAAGTGGTTCAATCTGCTCTGGTTGCTACCGATCGGCTTCGTGATCCTCATCGTTGCGGTCGCCGTTGCGAAGGGGATCCGGGGATTGCCTCCAGTCGAGTCGTTCCTGAAGACCTATCCGGGAACCTCAAAGCTGCCGGTGGGCGCGCCTGTGGGCTTTCCGGCCTGGCTGGGGTGGCAACACTTCCTCAACATGTTCCTCTTGATCTTCATCATCCGTTCGGGAGCACAGATACTCACGGATCACCCGCGACTGTATTGGACGCGGCATTCGACGCCGGGACGGGATTGGTTCCGGGTACAGAAGCCAGTGCCCGAAGATCCGATGTGGACGGCTAAGAAGGATTCGATCAGCCTGCCGCAGCAGGTAGGCCTGCCTGGCCTGCGGCATTCCATCGGGCTAGCACGCTGGTGGCACCTCGGGATCGACACGCTGTGGCTGGTCAACGGAATCGTCTTTTTTGTGCTTTTGTTCGCGACGGGCCAATGGATGCGCGTGGTCCCGTTGAGCTGGGACGTCATCCCGAACTCGATCTCGGTGGTCATCCAATACCTCTCTTTGGACTGGCCGATCGAGAGCGGATGGACTAACTACAACAGCCTGCAACTGATCGCTTACTCCGTCACGATCTTCATCGCAGCACCTTTGGCCCTGATTACCGGGCTGGGCATGTCCCCGGCGCTCTCCACGCGTTTTCGTCGCATTAGCTCGGTCTTCAACGTTCAGATGGCCCGGTCCTTGCACTTTCTGGTGCTGTGCTGGTTCTTGTTGTTCATCGTCCTTCACATGGCGTTGGTGCTGACCACGGGGGCGCTGGAGAACCTCAACCACATGTACGCGGGGCGCAACGACCAATCGTGGATCGGGTTCTGGATCTTTGCTGCGTCGATGGTAGTCATCATCGTGGGGTGGGTTGCCGCCACTCCGTTCACCCTCCGGCATCCGCGCCTCATCCAGAGGGCCGGTTCTGCGCTGATCGGCCCGACAGAGCGGTTATTCGAGCACATCGACTCACGCCCGGGGCAGTACACCGACAAGGACATTTCGCCGTACCTGTGGCTCAACGGCCAGTACCCTGTATCCGACGAGTATAAGAACCTGTTCAACAACGATTTCCGGGACTACCGGTTGCGCGTCAATGGGCTCGTGGGCAATCCGGTCGAGTTGAGCCTGGCCGAGCTGCGGTCGATGGATTACCACGAGCAGATCACACAGCACTTCTGCATCCAGGGCTGGTCTGGAGTGGCAAAGTGGGGCGGGGTGTCGATGCAGGCCATCCTCGACTTGGCCAAGCCGACCCCGGAGGCAAAGTGGGTGGTGTTCTATTCGTTGGGCGATGGACCGGATAAGGGCGACGACTACGACGCGCATCCAATCGAGCAGATGGGCTATCAGCTCACGATGCTCGCTTACGACATGAACGGTACTCCGCTGTCGTATGGCCACGGTGCGCCGCTCCGGCTGCGCAACGAGGTGCAGCTCGGCTTCAAGATGGTCAAGTGGATCAAGGGCATCGAATTTGTAGCCGACTTCTCCGAGGTGGGTGGCGGCTTCGGCGGTTACAACGAAGACCACGAGTTCTTCGGATACCGGCAGTCGATCTAAAGGTCCTCAAGCGTGGGCGCGGCAGTCAGCCCTCCAGCTCTCCGCGCCGGAATCTCAGCTCTCGTAGGGCGCCTCGGAGCGGCGACCCCGTAAACGGTAGGTCCTCTAAGCTGACGCTCCCAGAAGCTGACAGTGCCAGTGCATTGGCCGTGGCAGCCGCGCGCTGCGGCAAGCCAATGGACGCCGCGAAATCGGCCCAGTGCCTTGCTTTGAGGTTCTTTGTTTTTCCGGACACCGGCAACGCGAGCGAGTCATTTCCATACAACAGCGTGCACGGAATGTCGTAGATCGGAGCCATGACAAATTCGCCGTGCTGGCCCCCGAGGACCGAGAGGTTCTTCGCGTGCAGGTCGCCGTTCCCGGTCAGCCATGCAAAAACAAACTGCAGGTACAGATTGCGGCTGGCCACGAGTGGGGCTTTGCACATCCCGGCCAGTGCAGAGGCCACATCCTCGGATGTCACAGAATACTTGGAAGCCGGTGGCAGGCCCATGACTTGGGCTCCGTCCTCCATGGGCAAGCGCACCCAAGTGCGGTCCTCGTCCCGCACGCGGTCGAAGCGTTCCACCAACAACCCCGGCAGCCCGTGCATGTCCGTGATGATACGGCTCTTGGATACCGGGATCTTGAGATCCTTGGCCGCAGAGAGGTGTGCCGCTTCGTTCTCCAGCAAATTGGCTTGGTTGGGCGGGTCAAGTTTGAGTAGATACCGCTGCCCCTTGAGTGACAATGGCGTGGTCAGCATGGAGGCGCTTGCCTTGTCTTGGACGCCAGGGATTGCATGACGGTCCACCGCGTTGGCCAGGGCCGTGAAGTCCAGTTCCTCGGGTCTGGAGGTGTCGGCCAGCGGCGCCGGCTCCACGGGGGTTTCCCCGGCGGGAACCACTTGGACGTCTCCGGGGGCATCGGCTCCAACTGCGAGCAGGAGAGTGAGTTCGTCGTCGAGACTGGTTTTGGTGGCGTCCCGGAGCACGCTCAGCCGGTGCCCCTCCGGCAGCAGGCCGGCGAAGAACGGGGGAAGAGCACCAGCGGGAGTCTCCACGGCAAGGTCTGCCAGGGGCAAAGAACTGGCAACCGCGGGCAATCCGGAGGTCAGATACTCGGCTGTATAGGAGAAATTCACCCCACCATGGACCGTGCGGACGAGGTGGCCTGCGAGGGCACCGCCCTTATGAACATCTGCCGCGCGGACGAACTTCAGGTCTTGGAGATCGTCGGCCATCAGCTGGCCGCCAAGTGAAGGCCGACGGCGTTCGCCACCGTCACGACTGCCGCCAGCGAAGGATTGCCCGTGGCCGTTTCAATCGCCCGAACGGTCCTTTCGGAGGTTCCAGCAAGGTCGGCAAGGTCTGCTTGGGTGATGCCGGCCTCTTTGCGGGCTTTCCGAATGCTCGCCGCGATGGCCGCAAGATCTTCCACGAGCCTCCTAGAATTCGGCATGATGTTGCCGATTTGGCAATTTCCTAGGTCCATTCTGAACCATTTTGCCTAAATCGGCAAGATACTGCCGAAATCGATCTTTTTGGCTGCTGCGAGGTCGCCAAAACCTAATTTCGGCAAAATCATGCCGATTTCCGTTGAGAAACCCGGCTCGTGGAAAGGAGCGCTGCACCCCGCCCGCTACGTCCCCGCCAGCCATTCCGGATCGAAATCCGGATGGTCCGAGTAGGGCAGTGCAAGGGCATTTAACGATTTTGTGGTCCATTCGATCGACTCTGGAATCCACCGCGGGTCATCCCCAAGCGCGTGGTGGACCATGGTTGCCAAGGCCGTCTGCCGTGCAGATTCAACAATGCTGAGCAGTCTTCGCTTTGACGCGCATTCCAGAAGAAGGCGGCGCTCGTACCATTTGCCAGCTTCGGAGACGGAACGGTCGCCGAGGAGTTTCCGCGCGGCGGCCTCGTCCTCGTCCAGGCGCTCGGACAGGAAATCGACGATATCCACAAAACGAGCGTACGCGCCCGCTGCGGCCGCGGAAATGCCTGTTTCCGCTATGCCGGGTCGGCTTGCTTTTCGCGCTGGAGTTCGACGGCGGCAGCTGCGTGGGGGAGGGCGTTGAAGTGGCTCCGGGACAGTCCGCCGAACTCGTAGGCGGTCTCGGCGTGCTCGGACAGGTCCACGCCGGCGAGCTCGGCCTCCTGGCTGACCCGGAATCCCACGGTCTTGTGGATGACCAGGCCAATGATCGCCGTCATGACTCCAGACACCGCAAGGGTGACAAGAATGGCGACGATCTGCGCCACGAGCTGCTGGAGGCCGCCGCCGTAGAACAGTCCTCCACCTTTGCCGTTCACCGGCAGCGCAATGAATCCGAGCGCGAGGGTGCCTACAAGCCCGCCACCAAGGTGGACGCCCACGACGTCGAGCGAGTCATCGAAGCCGAACTTGTGCTTCAGGTCCACGAACACGGCACAGGCGGCACCGGCCACAAGGCCCAGGCCAAGGGCTGCGGCGGGAGCGACGTTGGCGCAGGCCGGGGTGATGGCCACGAGGCCGGCAACGACGCCGGATGCGGCACCCAAGGATGTAGGGTGGCCGTGCCGGATCTTCTCCGTCACCAGCCAGCTGAGCATGGCGCCGGCGGGGGCAACGAGGGTGTTGACCCAGATCAATCCGGCCTGCTCCGCGGTGGTGGCGGCGCCGGCGTTGAAGCCGAACCAGCCGAACCACAGGAGGCCAGCGCCAAGCATGATGAAGGGGAGGTTGTGCGGGCGGTGGTTCGGGTCCTTTCCGAAGCCGTGGCGCTTGCCCAGGATCAAAGCCAGGACAAAGGCGGCAGCGCCGGAGCTGATTTCCACCACCGTGCCTCCGGCGAAGTCAATCACCTGGCCGAAGACGGAACTGATGGCTCCGCCGGGGCTCAGGAGGCCGGCACCCCAGACCATGAATGCCAAGGGGCAGTACACCAGCGTGATCCAGATGGGGACGAAGATAACCCAGGAAGTGAACTTGGCGCGGTCGGCAATGGCCCCACTGATGAGGGCAACGGTGACCATGGCGAAGGTGGCGCTGAAGCCAAGCTTGATGAGATCGGTGGAGCCAACCAGGTCCGCCGAACCGAAGCTGCTGAACGGGTTGCCGAAAAGCCCCAGAACGCTCTTGCCGCTGATCATCGAGTATCCCCACAGAATCCACACGGCACCTACGATGCCTGCGGAGATGAAGCTCATCATGATCATGTTGAGGGAGGCCTTGGCCCGGGTCATGCCACCGTAGAAGAGGCCGAGCGCTGGAGTCATAAGCAGTGCAAGTGCCGCCGACACCATCACCCAAACGTTTTCCGCAGTGATATTCACGTGCGTTTCCCTTCTTATCGGAGTGCCGTAGGAGGGCCGCCGTTGCTGGCCCCGTTCTTCCCCTGCTCAATATTTCCGGTTCCGTGTTTCAGGCAATGCGAGGAAAAATTGCGGGGACGTTACATAAGTGGGGCTGGCGTGAAGAACGCATGACGGGCATGTTTCGGGAATGTTAACTCCGCTGCCGTGCGGGCGCCGGGTCGCCTGGACCGGGGGTGCGGGATCGTTGTGTTTCCGCGGATTCTGGACCGGTTGGAGGTGAAATCATGCCATCACAGCCGAAATCCGGACATTTCTTCCACGTGAACGGCGGCTCACCGCCCCCAATGGGGATGTTTGAGGCGAACGCTGGCGCGTCACTGCCGCCAAGCGCACACTTACCCTGTGAAGCCGTTTCTCCTGCTCGCATCTCGTGCCGAAGACGCCGCCGCCGAGGAAGAGTACCAGGCGTATCTTCGCTTCGGAGGGCTGGCTCCCGAGCAGCTCATACGCATCCGGTTGGAAGCGGCGCCCCTGCCGGCGCTTGAGCTCTCCGACTATTCCGGCGTGATTGTGGGTGGCAGTCCTTTTACCTCGAGCGATCCGCCTGAGCACAAGGGTCCTGTCCAGAACCGGGTGGAGAAGGAGCTTTCGCAGCTGCTGGACAGAATTGTCGCTGTCGACTTTCCATTTCTAGGAGCTTGCTACGGGGTCGGAACCCTGGGTCTCCACCAAGGAGCGGTGATTGACCGTACCTATGGTGAAGGACTGGGCGGTGTGACTATCAAACTCACAGCAGAGGGGCTCCTGGATCCACTCCTCGAAAACATGTCCGAACGCTTTATTGCCTTCACCGGTCACAAGGAGGCGTGCACCGTTCTGCCCGGACACGCCGTATTGCTGGCCAGCTCGGCTGCCTGCCCGGTGCAGATGTTCCGTATCAAGAGGAACCTCTACGCCACACAGTTCCATCCCGAGCTCGATGCCGAGGGTCTGGTCACCCGGATCGACACCTACCGCTACGCCGGATACTTCCCGCCCGATGCCGCGGAACAGCTGATGGCGGACGCCCGAAAGTTCACGGCGACCGAACCGATGAAGATCCTCAAGAACTTTGTCCTGCGGTACGCAGGTCCTCACTAGCGTCGGAGGGATGAAGCACAATGGGGCCATGACCTTTGCAAACGTGGGAAGTCTCGGCACGAAACCTGGCCAACGCGACGCCGTCGTCTCCATCCTGCTCAGACCGAAGCCGGAGCTGCGGGATGCGGGCTGCTTGCTCTACGAGGTGGGCGTCAACGACGAAGCGCCGGACACGGTCTTTGTCTGCGAACTGTGGGAGTCGGCAGAGGCGCACCAAGGATCGCTGCAGCTGGACAGCGTGAGGGCCGCCATAGGTGAGGCAATGCCGCTACTTTCCGGTGAGATGGGCGGCAGTCGGTTCACCGTGCTGGGCTCACCGCTCCGCGACGCCTGAAATTCACCCAGGCGACACGTGGCTGACGGACAGGATTTTCATAGCCCTTACATAGCTGCCGTAGCTACTGTTGGTTCATTATGGAAAAGCAAGAGCCCCATGATTCCGGTCTTGGGACCGGACGGAAGCGAAATCGGCGGAACTTTTGGAGTTCCCTCCGATATCGATCGGCCTTGCTGACAGTTTGCACCGCTATTTTGGCGCTGGCCATTACGGCAACGATCTACTCCGCCGCGCATGCGCGTTCGTCCGCCCCCCGTGCCGTGTCGGCGATCGCCAGTGCTAGACCATCGGCGACCCGGACCCCGACGACGGCGGCCCCCGCGGCGGCACCGGTTGTGCCCGCTGCCCCGGTGGCAGGAGTAACTCCAGCCTTGGACGCGGAGATCAACGGCATTCTCGACGACAACAGCCAATACGACATCGGTGTCACGCTGATCGATTTGTCCGACGGTTCGAGCCACCAGTACGGGGTCCAGGCACCATTCGAGGCAGCGAGCACTGCCAAGGTCCTGGCTGCCAGCGCCTACTACCACCTTGCCGAGGTAGGCGAAGTGTCGCTTGACGATCCCTTGGGGGATTACACATCCGGACTCCAGATCAAGGAGATGATCCAAGAAAGCGATAACGAGTCGTGGTCCTTGATCATGGACGCTGTGGGCTACTCGGAACTGCAGGAATATGCCGCCTCCATCGGCGTCAGCTATGACCCTCTGAACAACACCTTGACTCCAAGCGAGATGGCCAGCATCCTGGCCGACCTCTACACCGGAAAGCTCTTGAACCAGCAGGACACCGCGCAACTGCTTTCCTACATGCAGAACACGAACTATGAATCCCTCATCCCCGCCGCGGTACCGGCCGGCATCACGGTCTTTCACAAGTACGGGCTGCTCGACGACGAACTCCATGACGCCAGCGTTCTCACCGGCGGCACCAGCTCCTACGTGTTCGTGGTCTACACCAAAGGCCAGAACGAGAGCGACATACCGGCCCGCACCGACGTTTTCCACCAGCTCACCCAGGCGGTGGTTACTGACTTGTTCTAGCGATCCTTCGGCTTCAACGGCTCCAGCACAACGACGCCGGCCGTGCGGTCAGTCTGACTGCACGGCCGGCGTCGTTGTTTCCTTATGCGCGCTGAGCGCCTGTCGCATTGCTGGTTACTTGCCTCCTTTCCGCATAGGGTCGGGCCAATTTCCGATAAATCTCATGTGGTCCTGCATGGTCTTCTCCTGACTGAGGCTTGTCACTGCGCGGTGTGGCGCAGGTGGGTCGTGCCTGCCATGGGGCAGGGGCGGCTGGTCAGTCGGGGGATGACCCTGGATCGAATGCGGGTTCCGCAGTGGGGTTTTGACGGCCCTCAGGTATGCGGCTGTCGTGGAAGGGCGGTGCCAACGCGCGCTGTTCCGGGAGATCTGCCGCCCCATGGGCCGATCCTCCCTGTGGTCCCGACGTCGATCCCGACTCGCGTGGTGACGCCGCGGCAGGATCCGGTGTGTCCTCCGGAGGATCCACAGCAACGACCAATGAGTTAGTCATCGCCAATTCGGCAGGGAACCCCGGGGCAGGCCTGTCCGGAAGGAAGCGAAGGATACTTTTGTTGGCTGACGGTCCGGTCTCGACGGCTGGTGAAAGAGCGCCGGTACGGAGAATCGTGGTGGGGTCGGGTGGGGTCGGCGCGCTGGCCGGAGGCCCCGCGGGCACCGGGACGGTGACGATGGTTGGAACGCTTGTTCCCGAAGGAGGCACGATCCTCGGCACTGGAGGCGCAGGCGGCAATGAAGACGGCACTGGCAGTAGCGGGAGTTCCCCGATCGTGCTGTCAACGGGAGGCGCGACGGCGTCGATGATTCCAACAAGGGCGGGTGGCACGGCGTCGTTCGGCAACTGATTGACCAAGGTCTTGGGAATCTCTGCCAATTGGCTCGGACCTGGAATGGCCGAAGGGACGTCACCGACCAGCGACCGCAGGGGATCGGGAAGCGGAACGGGGACTATGGAAACCGCCGGAACCGACGGCACCGCCGGAACCGACGGAACTGCCGGAACCGACGGAACTGCCGGAACCGACGGAACTGCCGGCAGGAGGTCAGTAGCTTGCGACGGGCCGGCGAGCCACACCAGCCACGCGAATACGCCAAAAGTCGCGAGAAGAACAGGGCGCAATAAGGAAACGCCACGGGGTCCCAGATGCCCGTCCAAACACTCCACCTCCCCAGTGCGGTGTTTGCACGCTAGGTTACGCTCGTCCTCGGCGGTAGTCCATAGCTAAGCAGGCTTAGTGTCCGAATTCGGTAAGCATCGTGAGTTAGATCGCCGCGAGATTCCGGGATTTGAGACTGCTTTTGGGAACAAGCGGTTTCGGCGGAGTTTTCGTTCTGTCTATTGTGAGGTTCTTACGCTCAGGGTCTTGTCGTGGGTGCCAGCTGGTTTTACTTGGTGGCAGTCTTCAGTAATCGGAGGAACACGTGGAAACCGTCAATCAGCTCCTTGACTCAATCAAGGACGTGGGCCGCGATGCGGTGCGCGGAGGATACTCCAGGGCCGTCTACTCGACCCCCGAGCTCGACCTCAGGCAGTGGTTCATCGAACAAGCCCAGCAGCGCGGTCTCGACGTCGAGACCGACCGCAACGGCATCATCTGGGCTTGGTGGGGAAAGCCGCAGGATGGTGCGCTTGTCACCGGCAGCCACCTCGACTCCGTCCCCGGAGGAGGGGCCTTTGACGGGCCGCTCGGCGTCGCTTCCGCACTGGCCGCCGTCGACATCCTCAAGTCCCGCAGCCTTAATCGGGGGCGCTCCCTGGCCATCACGGTCTTTCCGGAAGAGGAAGGATCCCGCTTTGGCGTGGCGTGCCTGGGGTCGAGGATACTGACCGGCGCGATCCACGTCGACAAGGCGCTGAACCTGCGCGACGTCGACGGCGACACTTTCGCTGACGTCGCGCGGAGCCGCGGACTGGATCCCCGGTACGTCGGGCACGATCCGGAGGCGCTTGCGCGAATCGGCGACTTCGTGGAACTCCATGTGGAACAAGGCAAGGGGCTGGGCCAGAGTGGGCCGGCCATCGCCGTCGGGAGTTCCATCTTGGGCCACGGCCGCTGGAAGTTGAGCGTCAGCGGCCAGGGCAACCACGCCGGAACAACACTCATGGCCGACCGTGCCGATCCGATGGTCGCGGCCGCGCAGATCGTCGTTGCCGTCCGCGACACCGCGGCCAGGCAGCCGGATGCGAGGGCTACCGTCGGGCGCTTGACGCCTGTTCCGGGTGGCACCAACGTGATTGCCTCCCGCGTGGACCTGTGGCTTGACGCCCGCCATCCCGACGACGCCGTCACAGCGCAACTGATCGAATCGATCTACGCGGCAGCCCGGGAAATCGCGGCGAGCGAAGGATGCACGGTAACCCTCACGGAGGAGTCCTACAGCGACACCGTGCACTTCGATCCCGGCCTGAGCCGACGCATCGCCGAGCTTCTACCCGGGGCGCCGGTTCTGGCGACCGGCGCAGGGCACGACGCCGGTGTGCTGGCTGGACATGTCCCCTCGGCGATGCTCTTCGTCCGCAACCCCAGCGGAATCTCGCATTCCCCGGAAGAATACGTGGCTGACGAGGACGCCTCGGCCGGCGCCGTTGCGCTCGCCGACGTTTTGGAGGGACTCCTGTGAGCGGGTTCTGGTGCGAGGCGGCGCTGGTAAGCGCCGATGCCCACGCCGGCGCTGGCGTGGGCGGTTCAGCTGTGGCCACGGGCGTCAGGTTGGAGGTACGCGACGGCCGAATCTCCGGAATCACCACCGGGGCCCAGCCCGAAGCCTCTGACCAGATCCTGATCGGAGTCGTCTTCCCGGCGGCGGCCAACGCCCACTCGCATGCGTTCCACCGGATCCTGCGCGGACGGACCCATGATGGGCGCGGCGACTTTTGGGTGTGGCGGGAGCAGATGTACCGGAGCGCCGCGGAACTCACACCCGAGAAATACGAAAAGCTCGCCACGGCAGTCTTCACTGAAATGGTGGTGTCCGGCTTCAGCAGCGTGGCGGAGTTCCACTATGTCCACCACCAGCCCGAAGGAACACCGTACCCGGATCCGCACGCCATGGAACTGGCGTTGGCACGGGCAGCCGTTGCGGCCGGGATCCGGCTCACTTTGCTGGACACCCTTTATCTCGCGGGAGGCATCGGAACGCCGCTCAGCCCGGAACAGGCACGGTTCGGCGACGCCGACGCCCAGGCTTGGCTGGATCGGCTCGCCTCGCTGCGGGCCGAAATCGCGCGGACCTTTCCGCCGGACTTGGTCAGCGTGGGGGCCGCCCTGCATTCCGTCCGTGGCGTGCCCGAGGAAGCTCTCAAGACTGTCGCCCGGCAGTTGCCCGCCGACATTCCGCTCCACATCCACTTGAGCGAACAACCGGCTGAGAACGAGGCGTGCCTGCAGGCCTATGGCGTCACCCCAGCTGGACTCCTTGCCCGGCATGGCCTGGTGTCGACACGGCTCTCCGCCGTCCACGCCACGCACTTGACCCCGGAGGACATCAAGCTCCTCGGGGACGCTGGGGCCACAGTGGTGATGTGTCCAAGCACCGAGGCCGATCTGGCCGATGGGATCGGTCCGGCGCGCGCATTGTCCGACGCCGGTGCGACCATCGCGCTCGGCACAGACCAGCACGCCGTGATCGATCCCTGGGTTGAAATGCGCACCTTGGAGAACGGAGAACGCCTTGGTTCCGGTCAGCGGGGCAGGTTTTCACCGCAGGAACTGCTCCGCGCCGCAACGGTCGGTGCGGCGGCATCCATGGGCACGCCCATAGCGTCGGCGCTGGAAGTCGGCGCAGTCTGCGACCTCATGGCTGTGGCCCCGGACTCGGTGCGGACGGCAGGTTCCATGCCGCAGCAGTTCGCGTTCAGCGCGACGGCGAGTGACGTCACCGCCGTCGTCATTGCCGGGGAACCGGTGGCTTCACACGGAGTCCACGTACGGCTCGGCGCCCCGGGCAGATTGCTCACGGAGGCGTTGAAGGAGTTCTCCTAAAGGACGGCGGCCACGAAGAATCAGCGGACGTGGGCCGGTGAGGCAAGGGTACGGCCCGGGACGAAGACTCCCGGGAAGCGTTCGTGCCGTACGGTTGCGGAGCTGCGATTCTTGAGCAGCTCCGCCATGACTGCAGTGCCCCGTACCGCCACTTCATGGACCGGAATTCTGAGTGTGGCGATCCCGATCTGATCGGCGCCCATCAGGATGCCGTCGCACCCCGTGATGGACAGATCCTCGGGAATGCGCAGCCCTGCCGCTTTTGCGAACGGCATGAAGGAGATGGCGCGGGTATCCGAAGGGAACATGGCTGCGGTGATCCGTCCTTCGGCCGTTAGCCGGACGATGTCCTCACAACGGTCCACAGGGTCCCCAAAGAGATCCGTGTCCAACTGGTGGACCTCGATGCCGCGCCCGCGCAGGTGTGCCGCCATGGCGAGACCTCGCCGGTTTTCGGCTGTGGAGACGGAGAACGCCGGAACTACGACGGCCACCGCGCGGTGACCCGCGCTAGCCACACGGTCGGCCAGGATGGCACCGTTGGTGTCCTCGTCGTAGGAGACTCCGAAAATGCCCGGATGCTCCTCCACCCTGCCGACGGACACTACCGGTACCGAGTCGAGGAACGGTTCCAGATCGTGAGCCTTGATGACCCCTGTGGATACCATGAGGCCGCCGACCCGCAAGCCCAGGAGCCTCCGCAACCCGGCCAGCTCTTCCTCAGCACCCCGCGTCATAGTGGGGACCACGGTGATCAGCTGAAGCCCCGAGCGGCTGGCCTCGTTCTGGATCTCGCTGTGGAGCAGGCCGTATGCGGGATTCCTGGGATCCCGCAGAAGCAGGCCCACCAGGTCCGAACTCCGCGCCGCCAGCCCGCTGGCAATCATGTTGGGCACGTAGCCCAATTCCCTCAAGGCCCTGTTGACCTTTTCCTGGGTCTTGGGGGAAACAGAGACATGCCCCATTAGCACCCGGGACACTGTGGCCCGGGATACTTGGGCCAGCTGGGCGACGTCGTCCATCCGCACACCCAGCGGTGATCCTCCGTTACGTCCCTTCGGGGGCCCCAGCTCAGTCACAGCCACCACTCTACTGGCTGGCCAACATGCCCGCGGACGCCCCCTGAACCACCGCATTTCGGTAGGGGACCAGCAATCCCGGCCAGTCGGTCTGGATGATGTCGGCACCAAGTCCTACCAGCCGTCCCCACCCTGAATCGGGGTCGCCGAGCACGGACATCTCGTCGTCCCAGCCGCAGAACAGGGGCACCCCGTTGCTCAGGTTGATGGCGTTCAATAGGACGAAAAGTCCACGCGAATGGAGCCATTCCACATAGTCGGGAGAGGCAAAATCGTGGTCCGGACCTTCCGCCAGAAGTTCCATCCCAACCGTGTTGATCTCCGTGTACTCCAGCACGCGGAGAACGTCCTCATGGGACCGGACCATGGGCGCGAAGGGGTATTTCACCGGGTGCGCAGCCAGCAGCTCCAGCGGTTCCCGGTCCACGGGGGATTTCAGCACGGCCCTGCCGAGTACGTCGTAACGGTCCAGGTATGGCAGCAGCCTCTCCCAGTACCACCAGGAGCGGTCCACGTTGAACAGGGCACAAGGGTTTTGACCCAGTACCTCACCGAGCGTTGTCACCCTGCAGGGCTCGTTGCTCGCCGTGGAGCACCAGCGGTACTCCAAGGCACGGATCGATGCGGCATCCAGTGTCCTGATGTTCTCCTGGATCCCGAAGTGCATCGGCTCGTAGCCGTCGTGGAAGAGAAAGAACTCGCCATCGGTCGATTCAACGATGTCGATCTCCACCATCTCGGCACCTTGGCGAAGAGCCGCCTCCACGGCTGCCTGGGTGTTTTCCGCGATGGTGCCGAGGCCGGTGCCGCGGTGGACGGCCACCAGTGGCCTAGCGCGCTCAAAAGCGGCATTGAGTTGGGCATTCTGCTCCACGAATCGTGGCTGTCCGAACATTTTCTATCCCTCTTGCTTGTTGGCGGCGCCAGCTGTGGCCAGCTCACGGTATTCGCGGACGGTTTCTGGTGTAGTCGACCGCGGAGCAGGGACTACTTTTGTTGGCGACTTAGGTCGGCGCCGCGAACCGACGGGCCTGGTCGCGCGTCCGTAGACGAGCCACATGGTGACGCCCGTGATGACCATGAGGATGACGGTGTAAACGAAGGTCAGGGCTGTGGTGTCCGTCAAGGTGTCGTTGCTGGTGGCGTTCTTGATGACGATGCCCAAAGGCTGGTACAGGGGGTGAGCCAGGAAGACGGCAGTGTCGTAGTCGTCGAGCAGGTGGTTGAAGTTCAGGGCCGCTACCGCCGCCGCCGTGGGGGCGACGATCGGCAACAGGATCCGGCGAAAGGTGGTGAAGGATCCGGCACCAAGAATCGCGGCGGCCTCTTCCAGCTGGTCCGGTACCGCGGCGAAGGCTGCCTTGAGCATCCGCAGGGTGAATGGGATCTTGCCGATCACGTAGGCAATCGCGAGGATCGCCAGCGTGCCTGCCAGGACAATGTTGCCCACCAGCCATTCCGAGTGGTCGAAAGTGATGATCAATCCAAGCGCCACCATGGTGGAGGGCAGAATCCAAGGGATATGCAGGATGAATTCGATGGCAGCGGTGACGGGGTTGCGGAATTTCTGTACCAGGCGGGCAACGAACAGCAGGCCGAAGACCGCAACAATCGTTGCGACGGCACTGTAGCCGATGCTCACGAGGAACGGCCACAGTGCCGAGTAGTCGGTGAAGACTCGGAGGTAGTTATCCAGAGTGAAGGTGCCGGGGTTCAGGGTGGCGCTCTGGATCGAGGCAGCGTCGGTGAAGGAGAAGACCACGATTAGGACCGGCGGGAGCGCATAGACGGCGAAAAGTGCGTATGCCACGGCGTACACCACAACATTTGCCACCGGGTTTTCGATCTTTTGCTTCTGCATGGACGCAGGAACTTTGGACACGCTGAAGTAGGTCCCGCCTTTCTCAAGACGGTTCATCACGGCCAGCAACACGATAGTGGATAGGCCCAGGATGATGGCGAGCGTCGCGGCAAGATCCCGCGACGACGGAGCATTGGCGAACGTCAAAATCATCGGCGTGACGGTCTGGAAGTCTTGGCCGCCGAGTACTTGTGGGGCGGCCAGCGCCCCCAGCCCGCCGAGGAAGGTCAGGATGGTGATGGCATACACCGTCGGCATCAGAGTGGGCAGGACGATGCTGCGCAGCACTTTCCAGCTTGAAGCGCCCATCATCCGTGCGGCTTCGATGGTCTGGAAGTCCACCTTCGCCAGCGCATTGCCGAGGAACAGCAGATGGTTTCCGGTGCAGGCGAACGTCATGACGAACACCACGGCGAACATGCCCGTGAACCAACCCGCATTCATGCCCGGGAACACGTTCAGCAGCAGGCGCGTGATGAAGCCACTATCTCCGTAGATGAACTTGTAGCCGGCCACCAGCACGATTCCGCCGTAAACCAGCGTGCTGGCGTAGCCCAGCCACAAAACCCGGGCGCCTTTGATGTCGAAGTACCGTGTTGCCAGGACAATGAAGATCCCGACGGCGTTGACGGTCACCGAGAGCACGACTGCAAGTAGGAAGCTGTTGCGCAATGATTCCATGGCGCGTTGGGAAGACATCAGCCGCCGGACGGCATCGAAGGAAAACTGCCCCTCCGGCAGGAAGACCGTTCCAAGCAATCTAACGTTCGGGTAGATCAGGAACGTGACGGAAAACCACAACAGAACCGCCCCCACCACCAGGAACAGCGGGGACCGAAGCAGTTGTTTCAACGAGCCGTTCACGAGGCGACCCCGTACTGGGAGACGCCGTACTGAAGGAGGTCGTCCGGGTTGACTAGGATCTGGACCGAATCTCCGGGCTGGAAGCCTCCCCTGCCATCCTCCTGCAGGATCCCGCGGAACGTTCCGTGATCCGTCTCGACGCGGTAGCTGCTGTAGACGCCGTGATAGTGCCGTGAGCTCACCCGGCCCGCGAGGGCGGGCACCGCTGCCGAGACGACCGTATCCGCCGCCTCGATCCTGACCTTTTCGATCCGCACGTAAGCTGGCCTCGCGGGATCAAGGTGGGTCCCGCCGTCGCGCATTACTGCTTTGACTGTGGAGGGGGACAGCCTGTTGGCATCGCCCACAAAGTTGCACACAAACTCGGTCGCGGACCGCGTGTACACCTCCTGGGGCGTTCCTACCTGCTCGATCCGGCCGTTGTTCATCACGGCAATGCGGTCGCTCATGGTCAGCGCCTCGTCCTGGTCGTGGGTGACGTAGACAGTAGTGATGCCGAACTGCTGCTGTAGATCCTTGAGCTGGGCCCGCAATTGGTGGCGTAGCTTCGCGTCGAGGTTGGACAAGGGTTCATCCAGCAACAGGATCTTGGGCCGCAGCACCAAGGCGCGGGCGATCGCAACGCGCTGTTGCTGGCCGCCGGAAAGGTCCGTGACGCTCTTGCCCAGTTGTTCGTCGCTGAGATTGACCTCGCGGGCGATTTTGCGGACGCGCTCTGCGGTCTCGGCCTTGGAAACCTTCGCAACCTTGAGGCCGAAGGCGATGTTTTCCCACACGGACAGGGTGGGAAACAGGGCGTAGCTCTGGAAGACCATCCCGATTTCGCGGCGGTGGCTGGGCAAGTGTGTGACACGCTTGCCGCCGATACGGATGTCCCCGCGGCTGGGCTCGATGAAGCCGGCCAGCGCCCGGAGGGCAGTGGACTTGCCACAGCCCGAGGGGCCCAGGAGGGTGAAAAACTCGCCTTCTTCCACCGTGAGCTGGTACTCGGGCAGTGCGACAAAATCTCCGAAGCGGATCTCGACATTCTCAAACGTGATCATCGACTAGCCCTTCAGGTACTCAAGCTGGATCTTCTCGACCCACTTGTCGATGTATTTCCCGACCAAAGTCCAGTCGATAGCCTGGTTCTTGAACGCGGCAGTCTGTTGGATCGCCTGAGCATCTGCGGTGGCGGCGGCCTTGTTGTTGGCGGGGGCCGTGAAGAACTGCTTGGACCACTTGGCCTGGACGTCGGCGGAACCGAACCAGTCGATGAACTTCTTAGCGGTTTCGTCCTTCTTGGTGCCCTTGATCAGGCCGACCTGCTGAACGGCGAAAGGAACTCCGACGGCGGGCTTCACGGCTTCCGTCGCGATCCCGTATTGCTTTTCGCGGCTCGCTTTACCGGAGAGCCACATCTGGCCGGCGTCCACCTGGGACTTCTTCATGCGCGAGTACAGGTCCTCGCCCGTGACGGCACGGCTCCCGTTGGCGAAGTAAGCCTTTACTTGTGCCCACCCCTCGGCGCTGATCCCGAGCTCACCGCTGGCGTCGGCGTAGCGGGCCAGGATGCCGGCAAGCACCATCTGGGTTGTGGCACCTCCCAGCGCGGTGGGCACCTCGTACTTGCCTTTGAACTGGCCCTTGGTCCAGAGATCGGTCCAATCCTGTGGGGCGGCGGCAGGAGTGGCGTAGGCGGCCTTGTTGTAGACGAGCATGATCGGCTCGCGCACAATCGGCCAGAATTGCTTGCCTGACTGGTCACCCAGGGAGGCATCGACGTCTCCTGCCCAGGACGGTGTGTAGGGATCGAGCACGTTCTGGGCCTTGAGCTTCTCGAAGTACACGTTGTTCAAGCCGAACGTTACGTCAGCCACAGGGTTGTTCTTCTCCGCCGTCAGGCGGTTCATCACGTCGCCACCTCCCAGATCAACGAAGTCGATCTTGAAACCGGCCGCCGCGGCTTCCTTCTTCAACCAATCACCGCGCCCATCGGAGACTGAGTTGCTGTAGATGATGAGGGATTCGTTGGATGAGGCCGATGCTTGGCCGGGCGGTGTGCAGGCGGTGGAAAGCAGGGATCCGGCGGCGAGTACGGCACCAAGCAGGACGATTCGACGTTTCAAAGTGTCTCCAGGAGTGAACGGGTCGGACGCAATCGCGATCAAATGAACGCGCTTTCATTCTGATGCTCATCATGGAACTTGTGGATTCAAATGGGTAAATCGAATGCGAACAGATAGCTACGGGGAAAAGTTGAAAGCGCGTTCATTGGTTGTCAATCGCGTTCCACGAGGAAACTGCGTTAGGGCTTTGTTGTTGAGGGTCGAAGGGCGGAATGCCTAGTTTCCGGGCCCAGAAGGGGCGGCCTGCCCAAGGCACCTGTTGCACTCCTGCCGTAGATTTGCCTTGGTCACGTCTGACCTTGAAACCTGCTGCCCAACTTGACCAGGAGAAACCATGACTCCGGCCCCCATGCCCAGCCAACTGACGAACCGCTTTGGCGCTTGGCTCACTTTTCTGGATGCGCACGGCATAGAAGTCCTGTCCGGCAGCGGATTCGACTGGATCGGCATCGACCTGCAACACGGCACCGCCACCCTGGACGGACTCCCCGGGTTGCTCCGCGCTTGCGAAATCAACCGAACGCCTGCTTTGGTGCGCACGTCCGGGCACAGCGCGGCGGAGATCGGCCGTGCCCTCGACGCCGGAGCGGCCGGCGTCGTGGTCCCGATGGTCGAGTCCGCGGTCCAAGCCGCCGCGATCGCCGCCGCCTGTGCCTTTCCACCAGAGGGTGTCCGCAGTTCCGGGGCTTCACGGTCTGCCATCGCGGCGCCTTCGCTGCTGCAGCCCGAAGGGAAAGTACTGTGCTTGGCCATGATTGAAAGCGCAGCGGGGCTGGCCAACGCTGAGGAGATCGCCGAAACCGAGGGCATCGACGGGATCTTCCTTGGTCCCTACGATTTGGCACTGTCCTTACGCGCCAGCGGCGTCACGGATCCGATCACCCTCGATGCGATCAGCCACGTTCTGGCGGTAGCCCGGCGTCTTGGAAAGCTGACGGGTGCGTTCAGCGGCTCAGCCCAGTTGAGCGGTGCGTTGCGCGACGCCGATCTGCTGGCTGTCGACTCGGACCTCGCCTTCCTGAGGTCCGGAGCCGAAGCCAAGCTGACGGACACCCGCGCGGCACTTTCGGCCGCACGGGTCTAGACCGATCACGGATCTAGGCTCACCATGGGACTCAGCCACCGAATCAGACGCTGCGGGCCTTCACAGGCGGACGCATGTACGTGGTGCGGCTTGGTCGCACGCCCAAACGGACGCTGCTTTCGAGCCAGGTGACAGCGGCGCCGGTGGGATCCACAACCGGTACGTACGTGCCGTTCTCTTCCAGTCGCCGCTGCAGTGCAGCAGCCACCCCGAGCATTCCTGTGCACCCGAGCACGATGACATCGGCCTCGCCGCGCCCAACAGCCTCCGACGCTTGGACGTAGAGGCGGTCCAGGAGCAGTTCGTGGTCTTCCAAGCCGAGCACAGGCAAGTCCACAACGCGGATGCAGGCGATCCGCTCGCTCAAGCCGTACCGCCGGGTGAGGCTGCGGAGCATCGGCAAGACGTTAGGGAGCACAGTAATGATGCCAATCTTTTCGCCCAGGCTCAGGGCGTGCAGGACCGCCGGTTCGAAGCCGCCAACCACTGGATAGTCCGCGATCTCCCGCGCCGCGTGCACCCCGGGATCGCCGAAGCAAGTGACGAACACGGCATCAACGCCGTCGCTGCTTGCCTCGTCGATCCGGTCAAGGATGCCCGGTGCCGCGAGGGCTTCGTCGTACTCGGACTCGATGCTTGCCGTTCCGCGGGCCAGGGAAACGATGTCGAACGTGGTTCCTGGGGAAACCCAGGCGGCGATCTCAGCCGCGACCGACTCGGCAAAGCTGTCGCCGATCACAGGAACTATGACTCGAAGATGCATGACAGATCCTTCCGTAGGGGTACATGTGCTGGCAACACTAGGTGCATCATCCAAAGCCCAGAACGGGCGGCGCGCACTGCGAACCCGGGAGGACAGTGCGGACTGCCCGGAGTGACGGGATCTCCACGGGCAGCGCTCTAGCTGTGCTCGGTCTCGATGCTTCTGCAGGCTAATTGCAGCGCCAGCCGCTGGTTGGGATCATCGAGGTCCACGCCCAAGCGCTCGCGTAGTCGGTGCAGGCGTGCCGTGACGGTGTTGCGGTGCAAGCCCAGGACAATTCCAGTAGTGGAGACCGAGCCGCCAGCCTCAAGGTATACCTGCAGGGTGCGGAGAAGCTGCCCGCCATCGACGCCTTTGAGAGGTGCCAGTGCGGTCTCGGCGAAAGCCCGCAGGATCTCGGAATCCTGCCATGCAGCCAAGAGTCTCGCGACGCCCAGCTCATCGATGTGTTCGGCCGCAGGACGGTAGTCGTGCGTCCTTGCCAACGTTGCCGCGTCGCGCGCTTCCAAGAGCGTGCTGGCCAACCCGCCGGGGCCGTGGTGGACACGTCCCACTCCGGCCACCACCTCCCAGTGTGCGGGCAGCTGGGCCAGCATGAGGCGCACTGAGCGCAGAACCCGGCGGCCATCCGACGACGGGGGTTCCGTGGCGCTGCTGATCCAGACGGTCCAGCCATCACCACGGTCCACTACGGGTCCAACAAGCTTTTGGGCTTCCAAGGCGCTCCGCAGTTTCCGCATGGAGGTCACGGGATCATCCTGCAAGGGATCCCCAAGCCGAGCGGTCCGGATCAGGTGGATTCCGACGTGCCAGTCCTGGAGGCGCCAGCCCGCGGACAGCGCGCGTTCCACGACATCTTGGCTCGCCACACCCTGCCCCGCGATGAGGTCCGCGAGAAGACGTCCATGGAACACGGAATCCCTTTCGGCTGCCGCGCGCTGACTGGTGAGCCACGCCCGGACGAAGGGTTCGGCAACTGCCAAGGCACTGGCCGTTGCGATGCGCTGGTGTTCCCCGCTGCCGGCCGTATGGGAAGCGAGCCACGCGGCGGCTTGCGTGGAGCCCGGCTCGGTCACGGGATGGATCAGGATCTGCCCGCCGGGTGAGGGGTCGCTGTGCTGTGGAACGGTCAGGTCCAGTCTGAGCGTCGAAGGCAGGCCGAGGGGTTCACCGTGGATCGCGCTCCCGTCCGAGGACAGCAGCCAAACCGCTTGGGACAATGCCAAGCTCAGCGCGGCCAGAATGTCTTCCGCCGTGGTCTTGGTACTGAGCCGGCGGACCACGTCCTCGATGAGCCTTGCCCGCTGTACTTCCGGTGCACGGACCCGGATGGTGAGGCGATGGAGCAGGTCCACGAGGTCGGCCCCCACAATGGACAGCACGGGGATGGCAAGACGGTCGGCCAACCGCAGGGTGGAGAGCAAGGGTGGCTGCTCTTCGGCGGTTATCAGCAGAGCTGCAACGCCGGCCGATTCGGCCCGCCGGACGAGGGCTTCCAAGCGGTAGGACGGTGTCACCGCCGCCGCGGCGCACACCACAAGGTGACCGTTCGCCGTCGTCGGGAGCTCACCGCTGTACCAGCTCAAGTCGCGGACTGCGCGGTCGAGTCCGTGCTTGCCGGCGACGACGGCGGAACCTGCGAGTACCGTTTCGGTGAGGAGTTCCCGGACGGTGACCGGCGCGTAATTGGCGGTCATCGGGTGGTCTCCGGCTGTCCGGCGTCGATCCCGAAAGCGGTGAGTCCGATCAACTCCTCTGCGCCGTCAGGCCAGCCTGGCATCGGCGGGAGACGCAGCAACGCGATCGATTGTCCCGAGCGGAGCCTGTCCGGCGGGATGGGAACAAAGGTCACGGGGTCCAACACTGCCAAGACATCCGGCGCGGACGCACGGGAGACGCCGTCTATAGCCACGTTCAAGTATTCGTCCAGCATGTCCAGTCTCAGGATGTGCCCCGCTGAACGGTCTGTGACCGTGAGGCTGCCGGGGACGTCTCCGCGCCGGGGCCGGATCTCGTCTACCCTGCCTTCGCACAACAACTCGCCGCCCAGCCTGGCGGCGAGGTCCGAAACGCTGCGCCCCGCGGAGTCAGCCAGGGCCTGTCCGAGCGCAAGGCAGCCGCTGACCGAACCGGGCAAACCAAGTGCTGCCAAGGTGTCGGCGCGGCACGGATAGAGGGCCACCGCTGCGGCGCCCCCCAGGGCGGCGACGTTGGCGC
The DNA here is from genome assembly GCF_026683955.1 of Arthrobacter sp. MMS18-M83. NCBI lineage: Bacteria > Bacillati > Actinomycetota > Actinomycetes > Micrococcales > Micrococcaceae > Arthrobacter > Arthrobacter sp. MMS18-M83. Next base: position 3,039,567 of record NZ_CP113343.1, read on the forward strand.
GCATGATCCGGTCGGCCGCATCGATGGAAGCGGATTCGATAATGACGGAATCTCCCGCGGGCCCAACCACCGCCATGGGCGTCGCCGGATGGCCCGAGGCGGCGAGGGTCGTCTGGCTGATCCGGGGAAAGCTCGGCCCATGAGGTCTCCGTCCACCACGGGAAGCCGGAGCACTTGCGCGGCAACAATGGGGACCAAGGCATTCAAGCCCCCGATTTCGATCACCCCGATAGCGCCGACGCGCTGGCGCAGTGCGCCTGCCAACGCGGTAACAGCGTCGGCAAAGTCTTCCCCGCCCGGTGGCCGCTCCGCGACGACGTCAGGCGCCCCAGCGAGCCCGACGTGGACCACGACGGTGTTCGGTGGCAGACCGCCGGCAGGTACCAAGCGGACGCGACCTCCCCCTTGGAGCATATGACGCAAAAGCCGGGCCCCGACGGCGACGTCCCCGCCGCCGCCGGAACCCAGCAGCCCCGCTCCCGCGGCCAGGGCGGACACATCGTCCACGCCGAGATAGCGCTCCACCGGTGATCGTGGTGTCACGGCTGTGGCGGCACGGGAGAGGTCCTCATGTTGATCATTGTGGCACGGCGATTCAGCCGATTGGCACGTACTGGTGGTCGTAGCCGAAGTAGCCCGGTCCCACCAGTTCGAGCGCCGCATCGGTGCGCCAGCGCGGATCGCACGGGGCAGCGAGGACCGTGACCCGGACGCCGTAGCGGAGCATCTCCGTGGTGACTGGCTCGCCGGAATCCGTGTCCAGGACGCAGATGAGATCCGGGACGCTGGCTACGACCTCGCCGTCGCGCCGCGCCACGAGGTGTTCGTTCTGGAAAGCGAGTTCGAAGCGTGAGCCCAGGTCTTCGCCAACGCCATCCAAGCGTGCCTCGCCGCGTGCGAAGCCGGCCTCGGTCTTGCGCTGGATATCCACGATCTTGCCGGTGAACAGCTTCCGGCCGCGTAGCAGTTCCGTCGCTACTGCTACCGGATCCCGGTGTTGTTCGCGGGCTTCGCGGATGCCGGTCCCCAGCCGTTCGCACAAAGTGATGGTTCCGGGAACCATGAGCTCCTTGACTTGCTTACCGGTCAAGACGTAAAGGCTGACGGCGGCCGTGCAGCCCATCTCGACGGTCACGGCGCGGGCCAAGCGTTCTGCCCAAGCATTGTCGACGGTCTGCAAGGTAATCGCATTTCCGCGTTCATCCGCCATGGTCATGGGGCTCGCGTGGACTCCGCTGAGCGTGGGCAGGACCATTTGCAACTCCGGGAAGGCGCGCCCCATGGCGTCGGCGTCAACCAGCGGCAAGCCAAGTTCTGCAGCGGCGATAAAGGGCGTCACGGAGTTCAGGCCGCCGGCCTCGATGGACACGGTGTGTGTGACGCGTTTGCCGATCAGCTGCTCGACGGCGCGGAGGGCATTGGTGGCTTCATCGCCTGCTGGCATTTTCTCCAGCATCACGGTCGGGGCGCCCATAAGCGCGACGGGGACGACGACGGCGTCGTCCGGCAACTCGCCGACGTCGAGCAGGGTCACCGGACCGTGCTGGCGCAGTGCCTGTTCGGCCAGGAGGCGGCCCACATAAGGATCGCCACCGCCTCCCGTGCCCAGTACCGCGGCACCGCGGGCGATGTCCGACATGTGGGTTTCATCAATTTCACGCATTGTTGCCTCCAAGAGCCAGGTTGCCTACTGCCTTGACCCGGATGCGCGTGGCGTTGCCGGGCAAATACGCCAAGGGAACTTCTTCGATGTCCACGATCGAGACCGAATCGGGGCGCGCACCGGCGGCAATTGCACGGTCGGTGGCTTCCTGCCGCGCGGCGTCGAGCACTGAATCGCGTCTGCCGGGATCCACGGAGAAGACCCGGTCCACTTCGCCTCCCACCTGCGCGATGGCGGCACCAATCGCATTGGCAACGGAACCATGTTCGGGCCGCAGGACTGCCGAGGCGCCGGTCAGGTTGTCCGGAACCAGGAATCCACCGCCGCCGACGACCACCACGGGCACAGGTTCGGCCGAGGTCCTCATTCGGTCCACGGTTTCCGCCGTCCGCGTAGCGATGCTTTCCAGGGCGGCCCGCACGATTGCTGGGTCAAGCCCTGCCACGCGGTCCTTGTCGCCGAGCTCGATCAGGCCAGCGGCCGCTGCGACGTCGGTGGCCGTCAGGGTGTCTCCGCCGAACAGCAAGGCACGCTCGGTCAACGCGTAGCCGACGCTGCCCGGGCCCACCTCGACCCTTCCGTCGAGCGAGAGGACCAAACTGCCGCCGCCGATTCCAATGGACAACACATCAGGCATGCGGAAGTTCGTCTGGACCCCGGCGACCGCGACGTCGGTGGACGCCTCGCGCGGGAAGCCAGACTGGAGGATTCCGACGTCGGTAGTGGTGCCCCCGACGTCGACCACCGCGCAGTCTTGCTCCCCGGAAAGGAATGCGGCTCCGCGCATCGAGTTGGTGGGGCCGGACGCGAACGTGGCCACCGGATACCTCCGGGCGTAGTCGATGTCCATCAGCGTGCCGTCGTTCTGGCTGAGGTACACCGGGGCGTTGATGCCTGCTTCGGCGACGGTGCGGCTCAGGCCCGACGTGACGTGGTCCGCGAGGTCGCGGAGTGCCGCGTTGATGATGGTGGCATTCTCGCGGCCGAGCAGGCCCATCCGTCCGATCTCGTGGGAGAGGCTGACGGACAGTTCCGGGTATTCGCTGTCCACGATCTGTGCTGCCCGCAGCTCGAACTCGGCATTGATGGGGGAAAACACTGAGGACAGGGCGATAGAGCGGGCCCCTGCATCCGCGACCTTGTCCAGGACTTCCCGGAACTCGCGCTCGTCGAAGGGGCTGATCTGGCGGCCGTCGTACTCGTGGCCGCCGTGGCAGAGGTAGCTGTGTCCGCCGAGGACATCCACCAAGCGGCTCGGCCAGTCCACCAGGGGCGGCAGAGCCCTGGTGGCCGGAAGGCCAAAGCGGATGGCTGCCGTCGGGGTCAGGTTCTTGCCCTCCACCAGCGCATTGATGAAGTGCGTCGTGCCGATCATGACGGCGGCTACGTCGCCTGCCTCGAAACTGGCAGCTTCGCGGAGTTGCCGCAGGGCGCTGACGATCCCGCTGGTGACGTCCTCCGTGGTGTGGGTCTTGGTGGCAGCCAGGACGCTGCTGCCATTCATGAGGACGGCGTCGGTATTGGTGCCGCCGACATCTATGCCGATGCGCATCATGGTTGATTCTCCTTTGATATTAGGTTGAGGGGGCCGGCATCAGGAGGCGGCGGGCGCCGGGACGGACACCGGCTCGTGGTCCGGGTAGGTCTTGGTGCTGCCGATGCCCCGGATCAGGCCCATCCGTCCCGCGATGGCGTAGAGGATGAAGGCAATGAAGAGGGAATTGATGGAAGGCAGTCCCCAAGCCACGAAGTATCCGATGACGGAGGCGAGTACCCAGATCACGATCGTGGCGGGTACCCAAGCGGGAGCGTGTTCGGGCAAGCGGCCGAGCTTGCGGCTGGATTCCAGTTCAGGGCGCCATTTTTGGACCACGAAGTACTCCGCCACCATGATGCCCGCGATGGGCGGGAAGACGACGCCGAGCAGGATGAGGAAGTCTGTGAAGTGTCCCAGGATTCCGGCCGCACCCAAGACGGTGCCGATGAGGCCGACGGTGAGGGTGACAGCACCGCGGTGCAGCTTGCGCTTCATGGTGCGATCTGCGAAGTTGACGATGCCCAAGGACGCCGCGTAGAGGTTCCAGTCGTTGATCTTGAGCGTTGCCGTGATGACGATCAGCGTACCGATGAAGCCGGACGTCGATGTCACGATCGCGACGACGTCGTTGGTCTTGAGAGCCAACGCCAGGAGGACGCCGATAAGGCCGATGACGTATTCGCCGAGGGTGATACCGAGAACGGTCTGCTTGACCACATCCTTGGCGGAGCGATTGAAGCGGGACATGTCCGGTGTAATGACGGCGCCGACGATGAAGCCGCCAGCTACGATCGTGGTGCCTTGGATCAGCGTGAGTGCGGGGCCTCCGGGCGGTGCCGTGAGGAGATCGCCAAGGCTGTGCTTGGACAATTCGGCAATGATGGACCAGCCTGCGAGCAGGAGGAACGCAGGTACGGCCACGTACGCGGTCCAAGCCATGGAAGCCATGCCGAACATGACGATCAGGGTGACCAGCACGCCGAATATGAGGGCCCATGCCCACGCGGGAAGAACGCCGACCAAGTTGGCCAGGCCTTGCGCCGAAACGGCGTTCTGGATGCCGAACCAGCCGATGGCACTCAGGCTGATGGCGATGCCGATCAGTGAGGATCCGGCTCCGCCGAAGCCCGTCCAACGGGCGAGTACCGACGTCGATAGCCCTTCGCGCTGTCCGGCGATGCCGGTGAAGATGGTGACGATTTCAAGGATGACCGAGCCGAGTGTGATGGCGAGGACGGCACTCCAGAAGTCCATGCCGAAGCCGAGGGTGGCGCCCAGCAGGAAGCTCGCCAAGGAACTGAGCTGGCCGAAGCGTTGAGTGGCTACTGAAAACCAGTGGAAGCGTGCGGATGCGGGAACCCGTACAAGTGCATAGTCATCGTGGCCGACTGCTGTTGCCATCGGGACCTCCAAGGATTGTTGGTTGGGGAGGTCTTCAAGATATGCCTGAATGTGGGACGCATCACGGGGCATGATGCCCTGTTTATGAAAGGTAGCAGGGCATCTTGCATTCAAGTCGCCAAAGACGCTCGCTCACCTTTGTGGAGTTTTCCGAAAACCCTCCCTCAGATCATGAACTTCCGGGGACCAGTTCATGATGTGAGCGAGGGTTTCCGAATTTGGCCCTATATGTGAGCGAGGGTCGGCCGGAACGGCGGCACAAATGAGCGAGCGTTCGGGGTGGGAGCCACGTATGTGAGCGAGCGTTCGGGCCAGGGCTACTTCAAACCCGAGCGGACAAACGCGTCCACGACGTATCGCTGCAGGAAAATATAGATCAGGAAGATCGGCAAGCATGCGAGCGAGGATGCTGCCATGATGGCGCCCCAGTTGTTGCCTTCCGCGCCGAGGAAGCCGCGGATGCCGACCTGGATGAGGGCATCGGACTTCTGCATGATCAGTGAAGGCCACAAGTACTCGTTCCAAGCACTGATGAACAACATGATGCCAAGCGCCGCCAGTGCTGGACGCAGGTTCGGAACCACCACTTCCCACAGCGTCCTCCACGACGACCGCCCATCCATCTGGCTCGCATCCAGGAGGTCCTTGGGGAAGGCCTCGAGGTGCTGGCGCAGCATCATCACCGCAAAGGCCGAACACAACTGCGGGATGACCACGCCAGTGATGGTGTTGAGAAGGCCCATCTGGGACACCAGCAGGTAGTTGGGAATCATGGTGACCTGGAAAGGCACCAGCCAGGACCCCACAAACAACAGGTACAAGGCCTTCTTCCCAACAAAGTCCCAACGCGCAAAGCCGTAGGAAGCCAGGATGGCCACGAGCAACTGGGACACCGCCAACGTCAGTGCCATGCCGAAGGTATTCGCCAGCATGCCAGCGATCGGGATGGTCTTCAGGACGTACTGGAAATTCTCCAGGCTCAGCGGTCCCGGCAACGGGTTGGTGGACAGGGCGTCCGACGACGGCCGGAAAGCCGTGACGAACATCCAGTAAATGGGGAAGATCGAGACGATCGCCAAGGCGATCAGCAGAACGTGGCTGGGCAAGGTCTTTAAGGGCAATGACCGCAACCACGGGAGCCGCAGCGACGCAGACCGCATGCGTCCGCGCTCGGCGGCAGGCGCCGTCGTCGTCTCTGAAAGCGGAGCATCCAAGGAACCAGGCTGGGCCGGCGGAGCGATGGTGATGAAGGCCATGGTGGTTCTTTCTAGTTGTCGTAGAAGCTGAGTCGCTCCGAGAGTTCCACGAAGATCAGGGCGATCAGCCCGAATCCGAGGAAGAAGAGCGTGCCCGCGGCGGAGGACAGGCCGGCGTCGAAGTTCCTGAAGCCGAACTGGTACAGCAGGTAGTAGATATTGGTGGACGAATTTCCCGGGCCGCCCTGCGTCACGAGGTCAATGATGGGATATGTCCACTGCGCGGACAGCAGGATGGTCATGAGCGAGAGGAACACCAGGCTCGGCGAAAGCAGCGGGATAATAATCCGCCACGTGATCTGCCTGCCGCTGGCGCCGTCGATCGATGCGGCTGCGGCGTAATCCGGGCTGATGCCCGCCAGGCCGGCCGAAACCACCAGCACGCCGAAGCCGAGCATCTGCCAGCCGACAATTACGATCACCGCAATCATCGAACCGTCGGGATCACGGAACACATTGCCCATCGGAGCGCCCAGGGCGGCGGCGATCGCGGGAATCGTTCCGCCCTCAGGAGCGAACAGCCACCGCCAGATCGCGCTGCTGGCAACGGGAGTGATGAGGAACGGGACGAAGATCAGGGCCTGGTAAGCGGTGCGGGCCTTGCCCTGGACCTTGCGGGAAAGCAGCGCGAACACGAGCGGCAGTGCAACGGAAATGCCCAGGAACGCCAGGATGTACAAGCCCGTGTTGATCAGGGCTTGGTGCAGCTCAGGCAGGCTCAGGACCTTCGCGTACTTCTGCACGTCAACGTACTGCTTGGGCTTGGTGGGGATCAGGTTCCAGTCGTTGAAGGACAGGTTGACGGTCTGTCCCAGTGGCCAGTACGTCCAGACGAGCAGCAGGACAACGGCGGGCAGGATGTAGAGGTAGGGGCTCAGGGCGCGGCGCTTGGGGCGCCGGTTAGCCGGGAGCCCCGCCGGGCCGGCAGGGGCAATGCCCGTTGCCGGCCCGGCGGTCTCGATGAACATTCTTTCGGCTTCCTTCCGGTGCTGTGGCTGGTTAGCGAACGCTTTCGGCGAGCTCGCCGTCGGCCGCTTCGGCAGCGATGGAGGGCTCGACGTCGGACGCCTCGCCGGGAGCGGTCATCGCGGCGGTCGCCTCTTCGAGCGTCATCCTCTCGAAGGCGGCCATCTGCTCGGCCGTGACGGAGTACACCGTGGAGAACTCGCCGATCGGCACCACGGTGCTGAGCATCTTGTCCTGGTAGAGGTGGATCAGGTTGAACGCCTGCGCGCCGTTCTGTCCGCGCATCGACTTCGGCGCGACGTTCAGGTCCTGCGTGTAGCACGTGGCCGAAGCAACCGTCACGGGAGCGCCGCCGAAGGTGCTGAACGTGGAGTAGTGCAGGTGGCCGGCCAGGATGCCGCGCACGTCGGTGCCTTCGATGACCTTCTCGAAGCGGCTCTGCTCACGGAGTTCGAACATGGCCATCATCTCCAGCGGGCTGGGAACCGGCGGGTGGTGCAGGGCGATGAGGGTGCCGTGCGGGGCCGGGGTGGCGAGGACATCGGACAGCCAAGCGAGTTGCTCGTCCGAGATTTCGCCGTGGTGCTTGCCCGGAACCGTGGAGTCCAGGGCGATGATGCGCAAGCCGTTGACGTCGTGGACCATGTCCACGGATTCCTCGCCGGCGTCGGAGTCAAGGAGGCCCGAGCGGAAGGCGGTGCGCGCGTCGTGGTTGCCCATGACCCAGATGATCTTGGCGCCGAGTTCCTCGGCGACGGGCTCCACGATGTTGCGCAGGCGGACGTAGGCGTCCGGGCGGCCGGTGTCGGCGAGGTCGCCGGTGAATACCAGTGCTTCGGGCTTGACCTGGGCCTTGACGAAGTCGCGGAACAGCTGGCGGAGATTCTCGTCGCTGTCCACGCTGCCGTGCAGGAGGTCGTTGTCGGCTACGAAGTGGGTGTCGCTGATGTGCAGGATGAAGTGCTCGGGGGCGGGGTGCTGGAGTTCGGTGTTCACGGTCTTGTCTCCTTGTAGGTAGCTGTTCTTAGCGGGTGGAGCTGATGGTCAGGACGTCCCTGAGCCGTTCGAGGTCGGCGTCGCTGAAATCGTGGGCCTGGAGCAGGCCGGTGGCGCTGCCGTACATTTCGTCGACGAGGTCCAGCGTGGTTTCCAGGACGGTGGCGGGGCTCGCGGAGATGATTTCCTGGAGTTCCTCTCCGATGCCCGCAAGGCCCGGGTGGCTGGAGGCGGCGGCCATCATGGCCTCGCTCCATTCGCCGCGCAGGTTCTCCTCGCTGGCGGTGTAGTCGAGGATCACCTGCTCGCGGTCCACACCCGCGGCCAGGAGGGCCAGGGCAATCACGACACCGGTGCGGTCCTTGCCCGCGGTGCAGTGCACCAGTACGGGGTCCGTTCCGGAGTCTGCAATGAGGCGAACAGCGTCGGCAAGGCGCTGGGCGTGGCTGCGGATCATGAGCCGATAGATGTCCACCAGCGTGGTGATCTCTGCGGTGCCGGGCACATTGCCCTCTTCGAAAATCGGGTTATGCCTCGTGTCGACCGCGAGTCCGTCGAGCTTGCTGGGCGACTTCGCCAACTCGGTGCGGTCGCGCAAATCGATCACCAAGCGGATGCCGAGCTCCGAGAATTGGCGGCGTCCGGCGTCGGTCAGTCCGTGCAGTGCGTCCGAGCGGTACAGCTTTCCTTCGCGGATGGTCCGCACGGCGGCCTCGTGGCTGCGCGCGGCGGCGTAGCCTGCCGTGCTCCGGAAGTTGTAGGTGCCCTCCACGGGGTAGGGGCGGTTGCGGGTTCCGAAGACTGCGTCCTCGGCAGTGGTTGTCACAGCTGGTGTCCTTCCGGATGGCCGGGGAAATTTGGGGATGAAAGTTAGCGGGGGATCAAATCCTGGGCGCGCTTCTGGGCGTCGGCCATGGTGGTTTTTGCGTCCTTGCCGTAGTAGACGACGTTCTCAACGGCCTTGCCGAGGATGTCGTCCACCTGCACGTAGCTGTTGCCAGGGTAGGAAACCCACGGCTGGAGCCGGTCAAGCTGGGCGAGGTTCGGGGCCAGGAGGGGGTTCTTCTGGGCCCAGTCGTAGAGGGAGCCACCTGCAGCCGTCAGCGAGGTGCGCAACGGGAGGTAGCCGATCTTGGTGGAAATCTGCTCGTAGGCGTGGTCGCTGGTCATGAACTTGATCAGCTCCCACCCTGCGCGCTGCTTTGCAGGGTCCTGGGAAAGGACGAACAGGGCCGAGCCGGAGTTGGTCGGGACAGCCGGCTTGGATCCGAAGGACGGCATCCCGGCTGCTTTGAGTTGCCAGCCGCCCTTGGTGGCAGCCTGCATGAACGAGCCCTGGAGTGCCGAGGTGGTGAGGATGAACGCGGTGTCGCCCTTCGGGAGGCCTTCGTATTGTGCGTTGCTGTCTGCGTTGCGTAGCACGCCGTCCTTCGTCAGCTGTGCGAGCTTCGTGACGGTGTCCACGGCCGCGTCCGAGCCGAAGCCGATGGTCTTGCGGTCATCGGAGAGGACCTGGGCCCCGCTGGATTTGAAGAGGCCCTGCATGCACCAGTTGCCGCCGATGCTGGTGCACGAAATGTCCAGCGACGGCTTTCCGGTCTTCGAGGAAACCGCCTTCGCGGCCTCCTCGACCTTGTCCCACGTGGAGAGATCCGGGTTGGTGATTCCGGCGTCGGCGAGCTTGGTGGCGTTGTAGAAGAGGACGGGAGTGGAGAAGACGTAGGGAATGCCGTAGGTCTTGCCGTTCCAGTCGGCCAGGTGCTTTGCGTTGGGGTGGAAGGGGTGGGCGCCCCCGAGTGCCTGGTCAACGGCGTCTTTGCCGACGAGATCGCTGATCGGCTGGGCGCCCAGTTGGGTGGCGGCGAAGTCCAGCGAATCGAACGTCAGCTGCGCGACGTCGGGTGCGTGGCCGGCAAGGAGCTGGGTCTGGACGCTGCTGACCGTGTTGGACCCGACGGCGCCGCCACCCTGCGGTGCCTGCGCAGTGACGTGGATGTTCGGGTTGGCCTTTTCGAAGTCGGCTACGAGGCCTTTGACGGTATCGGTCCAGACGCCCGCCTGGGCCAGGTTGTAGCTTTCGAAGGTGATGTTTACTTGCTGATCGGACTTCAGCTCCGGGATCTGGTTGGTCACGGTGCTGGCCTGGGAGGTGCCGGAGCAGGCGGCGAGTGCCAGGGCAGCCGTGCCTGCGGCGATGGTCAATGCAATTGAACGGAGAGGGCGCACAATACTTCCTTGATAGCTGGGTTGGGTGGTGGTGCTGATTCCGGGTTGGGGTCCCGAAGAGGGAGGCTAGACCGATGCCGTGGGCTGGGCCGAGCTAGTAGCGGATGCGTGTTTCGCGTCTGCCTGCCATTCGAGACGGCGGCCGCTTATCCGGTCAAAGAGGTGGAGGTTCTTGGCGTCGGCGCTGAGAACGACGGCGTTGCCCGGCTCCCAGTGGAGGCCCCGCGGCGCGCGGACGGCAACGCGGTTCCCGCCTACTCGGCAGTAAATGACTTGCTCGCTGCCGAGGTTTTCGGTCAGGTCAACGATGCCCCGAAGGGCTGCTCCGGAGCTGGGTGCGGCTGCGGAAGAGCCGGGTGCGTGGATGCTCAAGTGCTCAGGGCGGATGCCCAGCACCACGTCCCGCTGGGGTGTTTCTCCATCCCACAGCACGGCTTCCACCGACGGTGCCATGACGGTGATGGAGCCGTTGCTGGTGGAAAGTTCGGCGTCGATCAGGTTGGTGGCAGGGGAACCTAGGAAGCCTGCGGCGAACACGGAGGCCGGCTTGTCGTAGAGTTCTTCCGGTGTGCCGAGCTGCTCGAGTTCGCCTCCGTTGAGGAGCGCGATCTTGGTCGCCATGGTCATGGCTTCCACTTGGTCGTGCGTGACGTAGATGAACGTGGCCCCGAGGCGCTTGTGCAGTCCGGCCAGCTCCTGGCGGGTTGCGGTGCGGAGCTTGGCGTCCAGGTTGGACAGGGGTTCGTCCATGAGGAAGGCCTTGGGCTCGCGCACCAGGGCACGTGCCACGGCAACGCGTTGACGCTGGCCGCCGGACAATTCCTTGGGCTTGCGGTCCAGTAAGTGACCGATTTCCACCATTTCGGCCACGGCTTCCACGCGCTTCTTGACTTCCTGCTTGTCGGTGCGCCGCACGTGGAGCGGGAAGGCCAGGTTCTTGGCGACGCTAAGGTGCGGGTACAGGGCGTAGCTCTGGAACACCATCGCCAGGTCGCGCTTCTTGGACGGAGCCGTGGTGATGTCCGTTCCGTCCAGCTCAAGAGACCCCGACGTCGGTTCCAACAGGCCCGCGATCATGCGGAGCAGGGTGGTCTTGCCGCAGCCGCTGGGGCCGAGCAGGACCAGGAAATCACCGTCTTCAACGGTGAGCGAAACGTTCTTTACCGCCGACACGTTCTTGAATGAACGTGACAGCTGGTTGAGCACAAGTCGGCCCACGAGCACCTCCGGGGAAACGATGTTTCCTAAATCGAATTATTTAGGAAACGTCTTACCCTTGAAGGGTGAGGCTCGATTATTAACGGTCGGTGCGGAGTTGGTGAACTCGCCGTGCGCGGACAGGAAACAGTTGAAACCGCCCGCGTTTCGTGCCGAACGCTATTCCGGGTCCTCCACCATGTGCAGGACTTCTTCGAACACGGCGGAACGGGCGCGCTCGACCTCGGGGGAGTCCGCGGTCACCGCAGCATGCAAAGCGGACAGCACCAGCATCTGGACGATATTGCCGATGGGCAGTTGGTCGTTCCACGAATGGAACTCCGCGCCGGCGACGAGCGTATGGGTCGACAGGTCGGCGAGCTCGGATTTCGCGTAGCTGGTCACCCCGATCACCGTTGCCTTGCGTTCAGCCGCGATCCGGGCAGAACCAATGGTGAAGGAGTTCATTCCGCTGTCGCTGACGGCGATGCAGACGTCACCCGCGGAGAGGAGTTTGGCGGAGATGTGCTGCGAAACAATGTCGGATGGCGCCTCGCATTGCACGCCAGCGGAAAGGAAGCGCAGGGCGAGCGATTGTGCGGGGGCGAGGGACGCGCCGTTGGCCACCACCAGTAGGCGACCACCCTGGCGAATCGCCTTCACAGCGGCGTCGAAGGCGTCGAAGTCCAAAGACCCTAGAGCCCCGCGGATGTCCTGGGACGCCCGGGAAAAGATCCCCGAGACCAGGTATTCGGAGGATCCGGGTTCACCCGTTGCCCCGGAATCCTCCTGTTGGATGCTGTCCCGTGCCGCGGCGCCAAGGTCTCGCAGCAGGACCTGGCGCAAGTGCTGGAATCCGTCAAAGCCCATGCTCTTGCAGGCCCGCACGATCGTGGCCGGCGACGTCCCGGTCTGGGTGACGAGGTCCGCCACTGACATCCTGGCCACGGTTTCCGGGGAATCGAGGCACAGCTGGGCTACGCGCTGTTCGCTGCGGGCGAGCGACGGGAAAATCGACTTGATGTGAGCGCGGGAACCGCCCAGGGGCGGCTCGGACTTGTACGGGGTCATTGGCCTTTCATACCAGATTCACTTGAATAGCGAACCAGCAGCGCCGGCACCGATGACGACGGCGGGTGCTGCCCGCCGCCGTCGGGCACTGGACCTAACGTCAGTCGAGCGGCAGTGTGACCGTAACGCAAGTACCGTTGCCTGGCTTGGAGGCGATGGAGACCTCGCCGCCCACTTCATTGACGGCGATGGACATGAGGCGGAGTCCGAATCCGTGGTTCCCGCTGGCGGCCGCGGCCTGGCTGTCGAAGCCGGCGCCGTTGTCCGTGACGGTCAGCCGGATCCCGTGATAGACGGCGGCAAGCCGGACGGTGACGTCGTGGGCGTGCGCGTACTTGAACGCGTTGCTGAGGACTTCTTTGGCTGCGTGGTAGAGCAAGGAAGCGGAGCCGGACGAGATTTCGACGCCATGGTGTGGCGTCTCCCAATGGATTTCGGTCCCCTGGCGGCGGAGCGGTGCGGCCAAGCGGTCGATGCAACCCGCGAGCCCCAAAGCGTGGAAGTCAACGGGTTGCTGATCGGTGATCACGCCATTAATGGCGGTGACTTCGTCCAGGGCTGTTGTTGTCTTCATGGCCGGTCCTGCTCCCCTTGCAGCTTTGGTGCTTTCGCCGGCAGGTGGGTTCCGCCTGTGCTTGCATTAAGACTGGACCAGAGGAGTTAAGGTTCCCGCGATATTCAGTTAGTTTCGTCCTAATTTTTTGTCAGGAATCCCTACTTCGCGAGGAAACCGAGCAAGGCCTGGTTGATCTCCGCGCCATGCGTCCACAGCAAGCCGTGCGGCGCGCCGTCGATCTCCAGGTACTCGGCGCTGGGGAGCGCTTCCGCGAACCTCCGGCCGGTGGCGTCGATGGGGAGGATGTTGTCCGCGGTGCCGTGCACGATCAAGGCGGGCACATCGATCTTGGGGATGTCGGCCCTGAAATCGGTAAGCCACGTAGGTTGCGCAGCCACCGAGGCATGGGCGCCTGAATGGGCTGCCAGGTTCCAGCTGGCGGTGACTGCTTCGTGGCTCAGACGGTGCGTTCCGAGGAAAGTGGGAGCGTTGTAGAAGTTGTTGAAGAATTCGGTGAAGAAAGCGTAGCGGTCGGCAATAACTGCTTCGGAAAGTCCGTCGAACACGGACTGCGGGACGCCTCCAGGGTTGTCCTCGGTCTGCAGGAGGAACGGTTCCAGGGATGCAAGGAAAACGGCCTTCGCCACCCGGGCCGAGCCGTAGGTGCTGATGTAGCGGGCCACTTCGCCGGTGCCCATCGAGAAACCCACCAGGACGGCGTCGTCCACGTCGATGGTGCTCAGCAGCGTGTTGAGGTCAGCGGCGAAGGTATCGCAGTCGTAGCCGACGGTCGGCTTGCTGGACTTGCCGAAGCCGCGGCGGTCGTAGGTGATGACGCGGTATCCGGCGTTGAGCAGGGCGGCGGTCTGCTTCTCCCAGGACGAACCATCCAAGGGATAGCCGTGGATCAGGACCACTGCCTGGCCGGTCCCGTGGTCCTCGTAGTAAATCTCGATCTCGGTGCTGTTTTCATTTCCGACGGTGATGTAGGCCATGACTACGGTCCTTTCGTAGCGGATCTTGCCGAGCGTTTCCAGCCTACTGTCCGGGTACGACGGCGGCACGTCTCCTGCCACGCTTCGCCCTGAGGAAAAGCCCTAGTTGCCCCCAGCAACCAGTCGTAGACTGGCTTCGAATCACTACGTGAGTTGGAGACCGGATGCTCTGGAAACTTCTTGTTCAGTACCTGCGGCCACATCGGCGGCTGCTGATCGCCGTCGTCGTTTTCCAGTTGGCGCAATCAATAGCGTCGCTGTACCTGCCCACGCTGAATGCGGACATTATTGACGAAGGCGTGGCCAAGGGGGATACCGGGTACATCCTGGGCACCGGAAGCCTCATGCTGCTCATCACCCTCCTGCAGATCGCCTGTTCGGTGACGGCTGTGTACTTCGGCGCGAAAGCGGCCATGGGATTGGGGCGGGACCTGCGCGGCGCCATTTTCACCAGGGTGGGGGAATTCTCCGAGCAGGAGGTCACCCGCTTCGGCGCGCCGTCCCTCATCACCCGCTCCACCAACGACGTGCAGCAGGTCCAGCAGCTCGTCCTGATGACCTGCACGCTCATGGTCGCGGCGCCCATACTCAGCATCGGTGGCGTGATCATGGCCGTCCGGCAGGATGCCCAGTTGTCTTGGTTGATCGCGGTGAGTGTCCCTGTGCTGCTTGTTGCCGTCGGCCTCATTGTGACGCGGATGGTTCCGCTGTTCCGCAAGATGCAGGTCCGGATCGACACCGTGAACAGGGTGCTCCGCGAACAACTGGCCGGCATCCGCGTGGTGCGTGCGTTCGTGCGTGAGGACATGGAGACAGAACGCTTCGCCTCAGCCAACCAGGACGTCACCGAGATGGCATTGCGGGCCGGGCGGCTGATGGCCCTCATGTTCCCGGTAGTGATGCTGGTGCTCAACGTCTCCAGCGTGGCCGTGATCTGGTTCGGTTCCTTCCGGATCGACGACGGTTCCATGCAGGTAGGCACCCTGATCGCTTTCCTGAGCTACCTCATGCAAATCCTGATGTCCGTCATGATGGCCACATTCATGGCCGTGATGATCCCGCGCGCGGCCGTTTCGGCGGACCGCATCGGACAGGTGCTGGAGACCGAATCGAGCGTGCGGCCTCCCAAGAACCCGGTCACGGAGACCGCCGGGCGCGGCGAGCTGGAATTGCTCGACGTCGGATTCGCCTACCCGGGCGCCGAGCAGCCGGTCCTCAACGGGATTAGTTTCCAGGCCCGTGCGGGCCAGACGACGGCGATCATCGGCAGCACCGGCGCCGGCAAGACCACCCTGGTTAACTTGTTGCCCAGGCTCTTCGACGCGAGCAGCGGCTCGGTGAGGATCGACGGCGTCGACGTCCGCGAGCTGCACCCGGACCTTCTGTGGGGGCACATCGGGCTGGTTCCGCAAAAGCCCTACCTCTTCTCAGGCACAGTGAGGAGCAACCTGCTTTACGGCAAGCCCGACGCCACCGAGGAAGAACTCTGGCGGGCCCTCTCCATTGCCCAGGCGCAGGATTTCGTCGAGGAAATGGAAGGCGGGCTGGATGCTCCGATCTCGCAAGGCGGCACCAACGTTTCCGGTGGCCAGCGCCAGCGCCTCGCCATCGCCCGGGCACTTGTGAAACAGCCCGAGCTCTACATCTTCGACGACTCCTTCTCCTCCCTGGACACCGCCACCGATGCTAGGCTGCGCCAGGCCCTCAAACGCCACACGTCCGGCGCCACCATGGTCATCATTGCGCAGAGGGTGTCCAGCATCGCGGACGCCGAGCAGATTCTAGTGCTCGACGACGGGCGGCTGGTAGGGCGCGGAACCCACGAAGAGTTGCTGGAGAGGTCCGAAACGTACCGCGAGATAGTTTCCTCGCAACTGGCAGCGGAGGAGGCGGCATGAGCAGCGCACCCAGCACGGCCAACCGCCCGCCCCGCCCTCCGATGGGCCCCGGCCGTGGCGGACCCTTCGCCGGCATGAACGTCCCGGCCGAAAAGGCCATGAACTTCCTGCCTTCTGCCAAGCGGCTCCTCGGCACCCTTCGGCCAGAGCGCATGTGGCTGACCCTGGTTCTTGTCCTGGCTGTCGCGAGCGTGACCCTGTCCGTGATCGGCCCTCGACTGCTCGGCGAGGGCACCAACCTGATCTTCGCCGGCGTCGTATCCAAGCAACTTCCCGCAGGGGTCAGCAAGCAACAGCTCATTGACGGCTTGCGCGCTTCCGGCCAGGGCTCCAAAGCTGACATGTTGAAGGGCATGGACCTGACTCCCGGCGTCGGGATCGACTTTGGGGCGTTGTCCTCGATCCTGATGTGGGTGCTGGTCCTCTATGTCCTGGCCTCAGCGTTCGGCTGGATCCAGGCGTACGTGCTCAACGGCGTCGTGCAGCGGACCGTGTACCGGCTGCGCGAGCAGATCGAAGCGAAAATCAACCGCCTTCCGTTGCGTTATTTCGACTCCGTGCAGCGCGGTGAACTCCTCAGCCGTGTGACCAACGACGTCGACAACATCTCGCAAAGCCTCCAGCAGTCCATCAGCCAGGCGGTGACATCCCTGCTCACGGTGGTGGGCGTCATCTTCATGATGTTCCTGCTGTCGCCGATTCTGGCGTTCATCACCCTGGTCACCGTGCCCCTGACGCTCGTGACCACCATGCTGATCGCCAAGCGCTCGCAGAAGCTGTTCGTTGCCCAGTGGAAGAACACCGGCGAGCTGAACGGGCAGATCGAAGAGACCTACACCGGCCATGCGCTCGTGAAGGTGTTCGGCCGGCAGCGGGAGGTGGAACAGCGCTTCCGCGAGAAGAACGCGGAGTTGTTCTCGGCCAGTTTCGGAGCCCAGTTCATCAGCGGCCTGATCATGCCGGCGCTGACCTTCATCGGCAACCTGGTCTATGTGGGGATCGCCGTGGTGGGTGGCTTGCAGGTGGCCTCCGGTGCCATGCAGCTTGGCGATGTCCAGGCCTTCATCCAGTACTCACGGCAGTTCACCCAGCCGCTGGCGCAGCTTGGTTCAATGGCCAATCTGCTCCAGTCCGGCGTGGCATCCGCCGAACGAGTCTTCGCGCTGCTCGACACCGAAGAGCAGAGCCCCGACCCTGAGCCTTCGGCCGTTCCGGAAGTGACGCGAGGGCGCTTGGTGTTCGAGAACATCTCCTTCTCCTACTCGCCGGACAAGCCGCTGATCCAGGATTTGAGCCTGGTGGCCGAGCCCGGGCAGTCCGTGGCGATCGTCGGGCCTACCGGGGCGGGCAAGACCACCCTCGTGAACCTGATGATGCGCTTCTACGAGCTCGACGCGGGGCGGATAACGCTCGACGGCGTGGACGTCGCGTCGATGTCGCGGTACGAGCTGCGCTCGCGGATGGGTATGGTCCTGCAGGACACGTGGCTGTTCGGCGGCACCATCCGGGACAACATCGCCTACGGCCGGCCGGACGCCACCGAAGCGGACATTCTGGAGGCCGCGCAGGCGACCTACGTGGACCGCTTCGTGCACTCGCTCCCGGAAGGGTACGACACAGTGCTCGACGACGAAGGAAGCAACGTTTCTGCAGGTGAGAAGCAGCTGCTCACCATTGCCCGGGCGTTCTTGGCGCGTCCTTCAGTCTTGATTCTGGACGAGGCCACGAGCTCTGTGGATACCCGGACTGAGGTCCTGGTGCAGAAGGCCATGAACGCCCTGCGTTCGGACCGGACGAGCTTTGTCATCGCGCACCGCCTCTCCACGATCCGCGACGCCGACCTCATCCTGGTGATGGAGGCCGGGCAGATCGTGGAGCAAGGAACACATGCGGAGCTGCTGGCTGCTGGTGGCGCCTACTCGAGGCTGTACGAGGCCCAGTTCGCGGCGCCGGTGGCGGAGGTCTAGGGGATCTGTCACGCTGAGCAACTTTTTGGCGTCTTGGGTCAGGGAGAAGCCCGGGAATCCGGGGTCTTGGTGCTAGTCGGCCGCTAAAAATGTGCCAGGCGTGACATTTGGTTGTCCACATAGGGCATGCCGGGGGTGAAACAGACAAGCCGCGGCTCGGCACGATGGCTATATGGATGTTGAAAAGGCGCTCAACCTCTGCGGGGGTGTGGCGCGAAGGCCGGTGCTGGCGCGTCTTGGCATCACCGACGGCCAGCTGAGGAGGGCGGTTCGCAGCGGTGTGGAACAACCGGCGCGGGGCGTCTACGCGCTGGCTTCGGCATCCGTCGCCGATGTGGCCCTGGTCCGGAACCACCAAATACGGACCTGCGCCAGTGCGGCCCAGTTCTACGGGTTGTGGGTCATTGACCAGTCCGGCCCGCTGCACGTGCACCAAAGGCGCAACCGAGGGGCCTGCGACGTCCTACATCACGGTGGTTTGCTGCTCCCCTCGCATCCGCACAGACAAGTGGCTTCCCTGGCAGATGTCCTGATCCACGCATTGCGCTGCCTGCCCTGGCAGGAATCCTTGGTCATGGTGGAGTGTGCAGTGGCCCGGGGTGACATGACAGTGGGTTTCCTGCGGGAGCGGCTGCCGGGAAAGCGCAACGGCAAGGCACGCCAGGTTCTTCGTTGGGTGGATCGCGGGGCTGAATCGATGTTGGAGACGCTGGCCCGGACCTACTTCCGGAGGACCGGAATACACGTCCAGCCACAGTTCTATCTCGACGGCGTGGGCTACATGGACCTGTTGCTGGACGGTTGGCTGTTGGTGGAACTCGACGGCCGCCACCATGCGGATTGGCGGCAGGTAAAGAAAGACCATCGCCGTAACAACTCGTCCGTGGTTCAGGGCTATACGGTGCTCCGTTACTACTACTCGGACGTGGTCTATGGCGCAGAAACCATGGTTGCGGAGGTTCTTGCGGTGCTTGGGCGCGGGAAATTTGCGCGTCCGGCGGCGTAGCTGCGTCACGCCGGGCAACTTTTTGGCGCCTTGGGGCAGGGAGAGGCCCAGAAATCCAGGAGATTGGATGCCAGCCGCGACCAAAAACCTGCCTCGTGTGACACTTCATGGCTCGACATGGTTTTAGGCTTAATCCCCATGGACATCAACCCGCCAGAGCTCCTCAGCCTTCCGGGTGGCCGGATTGAACTCCGCGACGCTCGCAGCGGTTGCACCAACTCGGTGGCCCTCGTGGCCTTCGAAATCGGAAGGACGGCGGTCACGTGGGCAGAATTTGCCGCAACCGCCGGACGTGAGCTGACGGAACATCCACGGACGCCAGCACACGGCGTCACCTGGTTCGATGCCGTCCATTGGTGCAATGCCGCGTCCGAAGCGGAAGGCCTCAGTCCGGCATATGCCCCCACCGGACGAAACGTCGAATGGAACGTCGCGTCCAACGGCTACCGGTTGCCCACCGAGGCGGAATGGGAATACGCCTGCCGCGCAGGTTCAGATGGTCCGCACTACGGTCCGCTCGACGAGGTGGCGTGGACGGCGAAGGACGGGTTGTCCGCGCCCAGCGACATGGCGTTAAAGGCCCCCAACGAGTTCGGCGCCTACGACATGCTGGGCAATGTCTGGGAGTGGTGCTGGGATTACGCCGATCCGGCGAGATACGGAGACTACAGGACATTCCGCGGTGGCGGCTGGGCTGATGAAGCCTGGAACGTGCGTGCGTCAGTGCGGCGCAGCAGTGCGCCCAACGCCGTCCTTGAAGACGTGGGTTTCCGGGTGGCGCGCGGCGCCAGTGGGACACCATTTGCAAAAGCCGCGCAGGGTTGGTCGGACGAGGCCGACCGACACCGGGCCAAAGTACGCGGCCCGATTCCGTTCGGCTGGACTCCGCTGAAGTTCGACTAGTGCGAAGTATCCATGCCTATTGACCCCTCTCCACCGTCGGAATATCCTACAACCAAATGGTTGTAGATCTGCTCCATGAAACCGAACTTGACCGCCTGTTCCAGGCACTTGCCGATGCCACGCGTCGGGACATCGTGCGGCGGGCGACTGTCGGGGAGTATTCAGTGTCCGGCTTGGCGGCTCTCTACGCCATGAGCTTCGCCGCCGTCCAGAAACACGTGGCGGTGCTGGAGCGCGCGTCCCTTGTAACGAAGGAGAAGCGTGGAAGGGAGCAGATCGTGCGGGGCAACCATGATGGCTTGCAGAAAGCCCGCCAGCTGCTCGATGAGTACGAGGCGATCTGGCGGCAGCGCGTCGAGCGGATCGCAGACATCCTCGCCGAAAAATAGGAAGGGTTCCGCAATGACGGTTATCAGTTCCACCAAGAATCCCGAAGCGTTGACCTTAACCCTCGTCGCTGAGTTCGATGCCAGTCCCGAACAGGTCTGGCAAATCTGGGAAGACCCGCGCCAGCTTGAGCGCTGGTGGGGTCCACCCACCTGGCCAGCCACGTTCGAGCAGTTCGAGTTTGAGCCGGGCGGGAAGGCCAGCTATTACATGACCGGTCCCGACGGCGAGAAGGCCGGCGGCTGGTGGCGCATCACGTCCGTCCAAGCTCCGAACAGGCTGGAGTTCGACGACGGTTTTGCCGACGAAAATGGCGCTCCCGTCGAGGACATCGGTGCCGGCCACGCGACCGTGACCCTCGAGGAGATCGGCGACCGCACCCGCATGACCATCCTGTCCACCTTCGAATCAGAAGAACAGATGAAGAAGATGATCGACATGGGAATGGAAGAGGGAATGCAGGAGGCCGCCGGCCAGATCGACGCGCTCCTTTCCGAGCACTCCCGCGCCTGACCCGTCCCTCCGGACCGGGTCGGAACAGCGAACGACGGCGGGAGGTGCCTCCCGCCGTCGTCGTCGCGTTGCGTCCGAAAAGGCGTTGTTACAGGGAGTGTGCGTCGAAGGCCGTGGCCTTGGCTGCGCCGCCGTTCAGGCTGACAGTGAAGGTGTTCGGCCCGCTGCAGGTAACTGCGATGCTTGCCTTGGACGTGTTGTGGCGCACCGAGAAATCGTGAACCAGGGCGTCCAGCGTGTGGTGGGTGGTCGAACGGTCCCAAATTTTGAGGGTTACGGAGTCGGCAGTTTCAAACGTCATTGTTCAGTGCTTCCATTCATGAATCCGGATATTCGGCTATCGCGCCAGTGCGAAGCCGCGGTACGACCTATCCATGAACGCCTGAGACTCTAGGCGGGCTCGGCAAGCTCACCGGTTTGGCCTCATTGCGTCCACCAGGATGGGCAAAAACTTGGCCGGGACATTGCGTCCTGACCCTGCCTTTCCATAGTGCACAATGACGCGTAGACGGCTCAAGCCAAGAAGGCGTTTGTTGCTAGTGAGTCTCATCACAGCTGGGTGCGGCTAGTTCGATGCCAGCCACAAAGTGCCGATGTCCAAACCCGCGACTGCGTCGATAGTGCCTGGGAGCGTCACTTGCTCTGGTCTGCGCGGTAGAAGTACATTTCGCGGGATCCGGAGGGGGCATCCCAGCCTTGCGCGAACATCTAGGTTCCGCCGAATCTAAGCAGGCCTCCCCATGCCAGCGACCCTCCTCTGTGCACGGCCTTCTGGGTGAAGGGTTGGTTCACGTCATACAGCGCCTGCGCCGCGGAGAACTGGCCGTCTGCGTCCCCGTAGAAGAAGTCCAGTCGACGGGTGGCGGCCGCCCCGTCCTCGGGAAGGCCGTACTGGCTTGGATCTGCCGAGTCCACCTCCTCCCAAAGTAGCTAGCAGTTGTTGTCGTTTTGAGCCGCCAGAACGACAACAACTGCTAGCCAGTTGGGACTGGAGACGGCGGCAGAACCCACGGCGGCAGGACTCAGCAGCCCTCGAAATCGGTGAGCACCTTGACCTTGTCGGCTGACGCCGATGCCGGGTCGAAGGCATAGCCGAGCCATTCCCGTGCCAGCCTGCTGGCCAGCTCCACCCCAACCACGCGCTGGCCCATGGTGAGCACCTGGCAGTCGTTGGACAGGATGGAACGCTCCACGGAGAAGGAATCGTGGGCCGTGGTGGCGCGGATCCCGTCTACCTTGTTCGCTGCGATGGCCACGCCGATTCCGGTGCCACAGAACAGGATGGCCCTGTCTGCAAGGCCGTTCCGGATGAGTTCGCCCGCCTTGATCCCGACGTACGGGTAGGGTCTGGTGAAGTCTTCCAAGGAGTCGTTGCGGTTGACGCCGATATCGATGATTTCGCTGATCCGCGGATCGTCCCGCAGATCGGCCATGATTCGGTCTTTATAGTCCACGCCTGCTTCATCGGCGCCCAGGATGAGTCGGAAACCCCTGGTTTGTCCTTCCGCGGTCATGCGACGGCTCCGGCGTGCTTGCCGGCGGCCGCGCCCGCATTGGCCGCGCCTGCAGGCCACACAAGATGCGGGCCCATAACGGTGAAGATCATTGCCAGCGAGGTAGCTCCGGGGTCGGCTGTGCCCACGCTCTTCTCCGCGAGCGGGCGTGCCCGTCCCTTGAGAGGCCTGAGCGAGGCCGTGGCTTGGGCTGCCGAGGTGGCCGCTGCAGCCGCGTCCGCCCAGGCAGCATCCGGAAGGATGCCCTCGGCCACGAGCCTGCAGAACGTTTCCGTGAAGGGGAGCAATGCATCCACCATGGTTTTGTCGCCGATCTCGGCCTTGCCCAGGGTGGTGATCCGCGCAGCGAACGCGGTCACGCCAGCGGCGAGTTCAGCCGGTCCTGGCGTTTTGTCATTGCCGAGCGATTCGCCGAGAGCCCGGAGGCCTGCGCCCCACAGGACGCCCGAGGTTCCGCCGGCTTTATCCGCCCAGGCGTCGCCTGCGGCTCCCAACATGTCGCCGGCCCCGGCCCCACCAGCAAGAGCCGTTGCGGCGGCCGCAGTGGCAGCGTCAATTCCGCGGACCATCCCGCGGCCGTGGTCGCCGTCGCCCGCTACGGCATCCATGTCGCCAAGCTGCGATTCGGCGTCGTGCAGTGCTTCCCGCGCTGCTTCCAGGGCGGCTGCGCAATTCGCGGCATAGTCGCGGGAGTCCTGGGTGGCGGCGAACGCGATAGCTTCCGGGCCGCCGTCGAACGCGTCTTCGGTGAGGGCAAGACCGGTCAGCAGGGCGGTAGTGCCCCGACGGTAGGCCGGCGTTTCCGCGGGAGCCGTCCAGAGCGGCTCAAGTTCCTCGTCCAGCCACGTGATGGTGAGGGAGACGCCGGACATGTCCAGGCTAGTGACCAGTTCGCCGACCTCCGGCATGACCAAGGTGTAGCCGGCCGCGCGCAGCAGCGGAGCGACGGTAAGCCACAGGACGAATAATTCCTCGTGCTTGGTGGAGCCGAGTCCGTTGAGGATCACTGCGATGCGGTTTCCCGCTCCGTGCGGCGTCTCTGCCAGCAGCCGGGCGACGAGTTCCTGCCCGAGTTCCCTGGCGGGCGGGAGTTCGGTGTCGAACAATCCAGGCTCGCCGTGGATGCCCAGGCCGAGTCCCATCTGCTTGTCCTTGAGCGTGAAAAGCGGCGCTTCGGCGCCGGGGAAGGTGCAGCCGTGGAAGGCGCTGCCGATGGTGCGGGTCAGGCTGTTTGCCTTCCGGCCCAAGCGCACGACGTCGGCCAGCCCGGCCCCCGCTTCGGCGGCGGCGCCCATGATCTTGAAGACCGTGAAGTCGCCCGCGATGCCGCGGCGTTTGGCTGACTCCGACGGCGGGGCGCTGGCAATGTCGTCCGTCACCAGCACGTTTTCCACGGCGATGCCTTCCGCAGCCAGGCGCTCGCTCGCCATGCCGAAGTTCAGGACGTCCCCGGCATAGTTGCCGTAGGTGAACACCACTCCGGCGCCGGAATCCGCGGCCCTGGCCACGGAATATGCCTGTTGAGCGGAAGGCGAAGTGAAGATGTTGCCCACGACCGCGCCGTCGGCCAGTCCTGCGCCGATGAGCCCGGCAAACGCCGGGTAGTGCCCGGATCCACCACCGGCCAGCACGGCCACCTTGGGCTGCTGGGGACGGTGGCGGCGCACTGCGCCGCCGGGCACCTGGCGCACCAGGCCGGAGTGGAGGTCGCAGAAACCGGCAAGTGCTTCCTCTGCGAAATCGGCGGGATCGTTGAAGATTCTGGTCATCGTGGGCTCTTTCGGCTACGGATGTGGGGGCTGCTAGTGGATGTGGCTTCCACCGTTGATGTCGATGGTGGTGCCGGTGAGGTACGCGGACTCCTCGGAGGAGAGGAATGTGATGACGGCGGCGACTTCCTCGGTGCTGGCGTTGCGGCCCAAGGGGATGCCGGCGTTGATGGCGGCTTCCTGCTCATCGGTGCTGCCTACGCGGATGTTGGTGTCCACGGCGCCCGGGGTAATGGCGTTCACGGTGACGCCTGTGGCGCCGATTTCGCGTGCCAACGCCTTGGTGAAGCCGAGGACAGCTGCCTTCGCCGCGGAGTAAGGAACCTTGCCGAAGACGCCACCGCCGCGCTGGGCAGAAACGGAAGACATGTTGACGATCCGGCCCCAGCCATTGGCGATCATGTCCGGCAGGAAGGCCTTGGTCACCAAGTAGGTGCCCGTAGCGTTGACATCCATGACCTTGTGCCAGAGTTCCAACGTGGTTTCCAGGAACGGCACCGGCGACGTGATGCCTGCGATGTTGGCCAAGGCTCCGACGGCGGGGAGGGTGCCCGCGCTGATTTCGGCGGCGACTGCCTTGTACGCGGCATTGACGGAGGCCTCGTTGGCGACGTCGATCTCATAGCCGAATGCGGGGACGTTGAACTGGTTGCCGATTTCGGCTGCGACCTTGGCGGACTTCTCGCCGTCGAGGTCCAGGATCACCACGGCCCAGCCGTCATTGGCGTAGCGGCGTGCGGTAGTGATGCCGATGCCCCGGTCCGAGGTGGCTCCGGTGAGGACGGCGGTGCGCTGGATGGTGGTGGTCATGATGCTCCTTGTTTGCTTGAGGGGTGGTTCATTGTGAGAGTCAGATGAGGTCTGTGATGAAGCTGGCGGCCTTGGCGGTGGCCGCAGGGCGTTCGTCGTGCGTGACGTCGCGGGTTTCGAGCTCCAGAGAGAAGTGGCCGCTGTAGCCGGTGGCTGCGAGGGAGCTGAGGCCGGCGGCAAAGTCCGCGTGGCCGCTTCCGATGCTGAGGTTGATGTTGCCCGGAACCGCATCCCTGAGGTGGACATGTCCTATCCGGCCCTGATGGCGTTCGATGTACTCCAGCGGGTCTTCGCCCGCTGCGACGATGTGGCTGAAGTCCATGACAATCCCGACGCCGGAGCCTGCTAGCCGCGCGGCCAACTGTTCGGCGCGCTCAAGGTTCCAGCAGAACCGGAGGAAGTGAAGTGATTCGGTCCAGAGCTCGACGCCGAACTCCGCCGCACGCTGTCCTGCGCCAATGAGCTGGGCTGCGATGGTGTCCAGGTCCTCCTCGAGGCCGCGGACCGGATCATGTCCCAGGGCTCCGCAGGGGAGGACCAGCGCCTTCGCGCCGGTGTTCGCAGTAAGAGTGAGCAGCGCATCTAGGTGCCTTTGGCGGGCGCCGAGCTGACCGGCGTCGAGCACTGCGTTCAGGTCGCCTATATCGCCGTTGACGGAGCGAACCCTC
The DNA here is from genome assembly GCF_026683955.1 of Arthrobacter sp. MMS18-M83. Classification (NCBI taxonomy): domain Bacteria; kingdom Bacillati; phylum Actinomycetota; class Actinomycetes; order Micrococcales; family Micrococcaceae; genus Arthrobacter; species Arthrobacter sp. MMS18-M83. Next base: position 3,064,866 of record NZ_CP113343.1, read on the forward strand.
AACCCTGAGGCGGCGACCTCCGCGGTCACGGCGGCAACGGCGTCGGAATCAAGCTCATAGGGAACGTGATCGCAGACGCCCGGCAGCGCGCCGAGGTCGATTTCTTCGAAGCCCAGGCCATTGATAGTGCGCAATGCCGTGGGTAGATCCTGGTGCCGGAAGCTGATGGATGAGCAACCGAGTCGGGAGTTGAACATCTTCGTTTCCTCCAGTTCGTGCCCGAAGGCAGTAGTGATGGGAACCAAAGTACAAGGGTTAACTGTCAACAGTCAACCCTTGAAGTTGACTGTTGACAGAATTAGATGGCGCAGGTCACACTGGCATATCATGTGTTAACAGTCGACAGTGCTGAGCACCTAGCCTCAGTCGCTCTTCGAAAGGGATTCACCAATGAGCAAAGAAGCTCTGACCATGCGCGGGCCGGTCCACGGCACCAAGGACGCCAGGCGCGTCGCCATCGGCTCCGGTGTTGGCGCAGTCATCGAAACCTATGACTTCATCGGCTTCGGCACCGCGGCTGCCCTGTACTTCGGAACGGCATTCTTCCCCACGGGCGATCCCGTGACAGGCACCCTCGCCGCCTTCGCCACCCTCGGCGTCGGCTTTGCTGCCCGTCCCATCGGCGGCATCATCGGCGGACACCTGGGCGACAAGCTGGGGCGCAAGCCCGTCCTCGTAGCCTCCTTGATCCTGATGGGCGTGGCCACGTTCCTGATCGGCCTTCTTCCCACCTACAGCCAGGTAGGACTCTTGGCGCCGGCCTTGCTGGTATTCGTACGCATCGTCCAAGGCCTGGCCTTCGGCGCTGAGTGGGGCGGCGCGATCCTGATGAGCTATGAACACGCACCGTGGAAATCCAAGGGCAAGTTCACGGGCATCGTCCAGGCCGGGTTCCCTGTGGGACTCCTGCTGGCCAACCTGACGTTCCTTGTCAGCGTCCAACTCGGGGGCGAACTCGCGTGGCGCGTTCCCTTCCTCGCCAGCATGGTGTTGGTTGTTGTGGGCTTGATCATCCGCTCCAAGGTGCCGGAATCCCCGGTCTTCGACGAGGTCAAGGACAGCGGCGCAATCGTGAAGTCTCCCATCGTGGAGGTCTTGAAGACCGACTGGCGCAACATCGTCAAGGGCATCGGCCTCCGCATTGCCGAGACCGCGGGCTACGCCGTCTCCATCACGTACATGATTTCTTACCTGAACAGCCAGCATTTGGCAGATAAGACCCAGACCCTGGTCGCCTTGTGCATCGCCTCGGCCATCGGTATCTTCGCAACCCAGGCCTGGGCGCGGCTGACGGACAGGATCGGCCGACGTCCCGTTTACATCTGGTCCTGCGCCTTCGCCGTGCTGTTCGCCATCCCGATGTTCCTGCTGGTCAACACGGGTATGTTCATCTTCATCATTGCCACCATCGCTGTCTCTTACGGTGTCTGCCAGAACTCCCTCGCTGGCGCCCAGGGCCCGTGGTTCCCGGAGCTTTTCCAGGCGAAGACCCGCGCCTCGGGCGCCTCCCTGGCCTACCAGATCTCGGCCATGGTCTCCGGTTTCACGCCCTTCATTACCACGTTGCTTTTCGTCACCATGGGCTGGATGGGTCCGGCTGTGCTCTTCGGCCTGTACGCAGCCATCGGTCTCTGGGCGGCCTTGGCCACCCGCGAAACCTGGGGCAAGCGGGAGCGCCAGTTGGCCGATGAGGCCACCAAAAGCACTCCCCAGTCGGTGAATGTCTAATGACGGTGGCACAGGACCAACGCACGGCAGGACGAATCGGAGAATCCCTCACGGGACGCATCGAACGGGTGGGTGCAGCCGCCAACCGGATCCGGCACCACGCCCTCAACATGGGCGAAGTCCAAGGCCAGGGCTACGTCGGCCAGGCACTCGGAGCAGCGGACATGCTCGCCGCGGTCTATGCGGACCAGCTCCGCTACCGCGCCGATGACCCGGAGTGGGAGGGGCGGGACCGCTTCCTCCTCTCCACCGGCCACTACGCAATCGGCCACTACGCAGCGCTGGCGGAGGCTGGAATCATTCCCGTCGAGGAGCTCGAAAGCTACGGTTCGGACGATTCCAGGCTTCCCATGTCAGGGATGTCGACGTACACGCCGGGCATGGAAATCTCCGGTGGATCCCTCGGCCACGGACTTTCCATAGCGGTGGGAATCGCCCTCGGCCTCCGGCACCGCGGATCGAGCGCGAGGGTGTACAACTTCCTCTCCGACGGCGAGCTGGACGAAGGATCCACGTGGGAGGCCGCCATGGGCGCTCACCACCACCAGCTGGGGAACCTCACTGCCATGGTGGACATCAACGCCTTGCAGGCCGACGGCAAGACGGACACGGTGCTCCGCACCGAACCGGTAACGGAAAAGTGGGAGGCTTTCGGCTGGTACACCCAGCGCGTGGACGGGAACGACGTCGGTGCGTTGCTGGCCGCGTTCGACAACGCCGCCGCCCAGGCCGCCGTCGTCGGACGTCCTTCCGTCATCTTGTGCGACACGAAGGTGGGGCGCGGCGTGCCCCTGCTCGAAGAACGCGAAAAGGCGCATTTCATGCGCATCGAAGAACACGAATGGCAGCTTTGCCGCAAGCAACTGACCGCAGGGTCCAACGGGAAGGCCGGCCGATGAGCACCGTCACCGCTTTGAAAGGCGCAGCCCCCAAGCTGAAGACGTCGGCCATGATCGCGTCCTTCGCGGACCCGGGCCAGAAGACCTCTTCAGCGCCTTTCGGCCACGCGTTGGCGAAAGCCGCCGAGGCTGACCCGCGAATCGTCGGACTTACCGCCGACCTGGGCAAATACACGGACATGCATATCTTCGCGAAGGCGTTCCCGGAGCGTTTCTTCCAGATGGGAATGGCTGAGCAGTTGCTCTTCGGTGCGGCGGCGGGGTTGGCCGAGACCGGCTTGGTGCCATTCGCCTCGACCTATTCCGTGTTCGCCGCGCGCCGGGCCTACGACTTCCTGTGCCTCGACATCGCCGAGCCGAACCTCAACGTGAATATCGTGGGCGGACTCCCGGGGCTGACTACGGGGTACGGCCCCAGCCATCAGGCCACGGAGGACATGGCGATATTCCGCGGCATGCCCAATCTGACCATCGTTGATCCATGCGATTCCGTGGACATCGAGCAGGCAGTGCCGCAGCTGGCAGCCAGCGACGGCCCTACGTACCTGCGCCTCCTTCGCGGGAACGTCCCCACGGTGTTGGACGAGTACGACTACACGTTCGAACTCGGTAACGCGAAGGTGCTGCGCGGCGGCAACGACGTCGTGTTCGTCTCCAGCGGATTGATGACCATGCGCGCGCTGCAGGCAGCGGAGGCGCTGGCCGCGCATAAGGTGGATGTCGCCGTCGTGCACGCTCCCACCATCAAGCCGTTCGACGCCGCCACCGTCTTGGCAGAACTGAACACCGACCGCCTGGCACTCACGCTGGAGAACCACAGCGTGGTGGGCGGTTTGTTTGAAACCGTGGCATCGGCCGTGGTCACAGCTGGATTGGGCAAACGCGTGGTTCCAGTGGCCCTGCCGGATGCGTTCCTCGACGCCGGTGCCCTGCCCACCTTGCATGAGCGGTACGGATTGTCTGTGCAGCGGATCGTGGCGAAGGTCCTGGCAGAACTGGGCTGAGCCCGGCTATTCGTTTGGCAGGAGCGCGGAGCAGGCAGGAGCCGGTTCCGCGCTCCTGCCGTAAGATCAACAGTTAACACACCGACTGTAAACAGTCGACCACTGACATTGAGGACGGACATGATGGCCGGAGCAACAGCACCCCTTCTGGGACTGGAAAAGAAGAGCCTCCGTGAGCAGGCGCTCTCCGCGCTGCGCACCGCCATCACCAGCGGCGAACTGGAACCAGGCCGGCATTTGGTGGAGACCGAGTTGTCGGACATGCTCCAGATCAGCCGCGGGACGCTCCGGGAGGCCCTGCGGCAACTCGAGCAGGAGGGCCTGCTGTCTGCAGGGCCGCGCGGCCGGCTCTCCGTCCGCCACCTCGATGCCAAGGAAATCCGCGATATCTACTCGGTGCGTGCAGCCCTGGAATCCCTCGCCGCGCGCACCCTGTGCGAACTGCCGGACCGCAAACAGGTGATCACTTCGCTGCGCGCCGCGATCGACGCTATGGCCGCCGCAACCAAGGGAAGCCTCGAGGAACGGATCGAGTCCGATCTTGAGTTCCACCGCACCATGTGCCGCCTCACCGGCAACGAGACCCTGCTCCATTCCTGGGAATCGCTGGAGGGATCCATCCGGATGTCCATCATGTTTGCCGGGCTGGAGAAGGGCGTCAAGAACATGAGCGTCGAGCGCCACCACGACATCGTGGCCGCCATAGAGACCGGGGACGCATCCTTGGCCCGCAAGACTATCCTCGAGCACATGGACAGCGCCGCCGCGGTGCTGGTCGCTTAAGGCTCGACGGCGAAAGGCAGCCTCGCGCTCGCAGCGCTTCCGTTGGGGGTCACTGCCAGTACCCCTCAAGACAGAGACTCCCTCGTTTTCTCCCTGGGCTGTTTCCTTAATCCATGACACACCCCGAAACCACTTTGCCGGCTCCGGTTCCTCTGCCGGCCATGGCTGATGCGCCACGGGCACCGCTCACGCTCGTGATTGCGTCGCTTGGGTTTTTCCTGATCACCCTCGACATCCTGATCGTCAATGTCGCGCTTACCAGCATCGGGAGGGAACTCGGGGGCGGAACAGCCGGGCTGCAGTGGGTGATTGACGGCTACACGCTGATGTTCGCCGCGTTGTTGCTGTTCGCAGGGAACCTGTCGGATCGGATCGGCGCGAAAAGGGCGCTGGGCTGGGGTATCGCACTATTCCTGGTGGCATCCGTGGCGTGCGCACTCGCGCCGACGTCTGGGGTTCTCATTGCCGCCCGCTTCCTCCAAGGAGGTGCAGCCTCGATCATGCTGCCGGCGTCGATGGCGCTGATTCGGCAAGCCTTTCCCGATCCCCGCCGTCGCGCATATGCCCTGGGGATCTGGGCAGTGGGAGGGGCAGTCGCGGGAGCCGTTGGTCCGCTTGTCGGCGGCCTCCTCACCACGCTGGACTGGCGGCTCGTGTTCGGCATCAACCTTCCCGTCTGCATCGCGATGCTTGTACTCCTGGCTTCCGTCGCCACGTCACCGCGACGGCCGACTCCGTTCGACTGGGCAGGCCAGGCCGCGGCGATCGTTGCCCTGACCGCGTTGATGTACGGCCTCATCACGGGAGGAACCGAGGGCTTCGGCACTGTGCCCGTCATCGGCAGTCTGGTCCTCGCAGCCATCAGCCTCGCTGCGTTCCTTTTGATCCAGGCGCGCGGCCAGTACCCGATGATGCCTCTCGAGCTGTTTCGCTCCACAGGAATGCGAATCTCCCTCTCGGTGGGATTCGCATTCATGGTTGGCCACTTCGGCACGGTCTTTGTCGTCAGCCTTTTCCTCCAACAACACCTCGGACTGACGCCACTTCAGGCCGGTTTCACCTTCCTTCCTTCCGCGGCATTCAGCATCGTCGGCAACATCGTCAGCGGAACCCTCTCGAATCGGTTCGGGACGCGGGTCCCGGTGGTTGTCGGATTGACGTCCATGGTGGTGGGACTCACCGCGATGCTCCTCACAGCACCGCTGGGATCGCCGCTACTCGTCGGTACCTTCCTGATTTTCACGGGTTCCGGTGGATCGATCGCGATGCCGCAGGTCACCGCCGTCGTCCTCGCGAGCGTACCGAGCGAAAAGGCGGGCACCGCAAGCGCTGTCTTCAACACGTTCCGTCAGGTGGGCGGGGCAGTCGCGATCGCCGTTTTCGGTGCTCTGATTGCCGAACGCACCAACTTCGTCCATGGAATGCAGACCAGCTTCATCATCGCGGCATCCCTACTTCTCCTTACCGCCCTTGCCAGCCTCTTCATCCACTCGCCGGGCGCGGTCAAAGACTAGGCAGCCGTCGCACTTGGGTTCGCCCGTCGGTTAGGCGAGGGTATCCACCGGAGGGCAGAAGCGCGATGGTGTGAGGGCAATAGCTAGAACTGCCAGAAGGCCGCCACGATGAACGCGATTCTCAGCGGGCCGAGGACGCCGGCCACCGTCGATTTGAACGGGTAGCCTTGCCAATTCCAACTAAAAGGGCAACCCCCGCCGCTGCCGTTGCCGCACCAATCGACGCGTATCTGTCGTTGAAGACCACCAGAACGACTACGAGAGCGAGCCCGGCGAGGGTGCCAGTCCACTTAGGAAAGCTTCCCGCTTCAGCCCGCTTGATAGACGCAATGATGGCAATGCCGGCAAGGACGTAAGCCACAGGAACCACGACTCGAGGCATGAAGCCGCTGACAAGAAAAAACACGAAGGCAAAGAAGAAGGCAAAGAAAACGTAGACGAGGGACTCCAAAGCATCCCCAAGCAGACGCCAGCCGCGATTATTAGGAGCGAGCATGAGGGTATTCACGAACACGATGAACAAAGCTAAGGCCAAGGGGAAGAAGTTGATGACCAGTGAGATGATGCCCAGCATCAGTAGCGGAGTTGGAATCGAAAGAATGGTGTGGGACTTGTCTGTCGTCTGCGTGGCTGCAACTGCAAGCCACGCAGCACCCATCCCAACATAAAGAACCCAGAAGAGTGGGAGCGACCTGAAGCTCTCTATCGAGTAAGCCAGCAGGAATGCTGCCAGCGATGATATGACACCGGTTATCCATGGACTACTTAGGTTCATGCCTACCTTCATCCCAGCTTCAGGTCGCTTCCGTTAATTTCACAGTCCCCACCGGGGGGCAAAACCCTTAGTATCAGTTGGGTGACGTGTCTGAGCAACCCCGCCAATCCATACGCGAACGGGCTCACCTGGCAGGTGACCTCCGTGGCCAGTGGAGCGAAAGTCGCCGGGGACTACTGCGCTTCGGGGAACAAGACCGCGGCTCTCCCGGCTGGTGCCTACCGGCTTGAGATGGCCAGCGACATAACCCGCAACTCCTACGGCACGTACAGCTTCCGAGGGGCACTCAATGGGTGAACATGCTGGCATCACTGTCGACGAGGTCAAGATCCGCAGGGTCAACACGGCCGCGTTATTCACCCAGGGATTCCTCTACACTCCAAATGAAGGAAGGAACCACCCTCAGCTGACGACATCGACAACGCCATTGCCGGCATCAGAATGCCCGGGCACCCCGACCAGCGGTTTCACGCGGTCGAGGTGATCAAGGGAACGGCAATCTTCGTCCACCCGATCCTGGCTCCCCGGCATGCCTTGGAGATTGCGCAGATGATCGCCGACGCGATCGCGCCCCTCGGCTTCACCGGAACCATCACCGCATGCGCCGACCGCCCCGGCCCCAGACCCCGCACGAATCGGTACGCCTACTGTGCCGCGATCTGCTCGGTCGACGCGGCCATGGACAACAACGAGACCCCCCTCGCTTTCCGGTCCGTGAAGAAGAACCTGGACCGGTGGGCCGTGGACAGCCCAGCATTCAAGAAAATCGTGGACCGGATCACAGGTTGGGCCGCGGCCAACGCGACCGGCCCGATCCTCGCCGGCATCCACTTCACAATGACCCAATGCGAACCGCACCAGATCGCAGGCCTGCTGACGCGCCTGTGCGAAGACATCGGATGGGCCCACCTGCTGTTCCCCACAGCCAACGGAGACTAGTACGTGAGGTTCACCGGCGAGGGATGGATGCTCGCCGGCACCGAGATCAAGAAGGGCAACGACGACGAAGGGGAGGCCGTCATGAGGCTCCTCGCGGACTTGGCACCGCTCTACGACTATGCCCAGATGACCCGGATTACCTTCGGGCTCGTCTCCACCGGGAGCGTGATGACCCAAGTTGCGCGCCCCGGGCATTCAGACATCTCCAACCCCCACGACCTCGATTTGGGCGCCGACCACGGATTCGTGAGGAGTTCCCTTCCCGGAATCTTCGCCGTGCAGGTCCTCGGACCCGGCCACCCGGACCTGCAGCCGGCGGACCGCTGGCGCGTCACTCCCCTCGACGCAGGCCGAAAAATGGTCGCCGTCGACAACCTCAGCGATTGGTGGGCAGACCCGCGTCAAACTCCTCCAGAAGATCTATACCTTCGACGGGAAGCCAACAAGGCTCTCCTGTCCAAATGGACTCCCCGAATGGCCTAGTGGAGCTACTGCCAGCCTGAGCTCCTCGTACCGCGGAAGAGGCAGCGCGCGTTGGCATGGATGCCTTCGATATCGTCCCTGGTGCAGTTGCTTCGCCCGGCTCGGGAGACCTAACTGGACTCTTGAGCAAGTCCATAAAGAAATATGAGTCAATATAAAAGACTCTTTGTATTGACTCATATTCTTCAATAGATCGCCGAGATCGGAAGAACACACAGACGTCGTGGTCGGTCGCGATCGTACGACTATGTGGCGGAGGTGTCGCCTTCCCCAGGTGGTGTCCGCATCCGGCCGTCGGCGGCGTGGTAGCCCAGCGCGTAGCTGGGGCACCGGTCGATCACCTCGACCAGTTCGTCAACGCTGGCACGGCTGGTATCGATCCACGGCCGTACGTCACGGTTGAACACTTGTGGAAGCCCTCGGATGCATTCGGCCGCGTGTCGGCAACGAGCAGGTTCCCAGGTCACGACGATGCCGGGGGCGCGATACTGGCGGATCGCAATAGACTCGCGTTGAGGCGGTTGATCGCCCTGATTCATCTCGTTCATGTTCACTCCCTTGTTCCGACCTCGGAATCGAGGCCAAGATGTCGGCGCAGGACGATTGCGATGTCCTCGACCTGTTTGATCTGCTCAGGGGAAAGTGCGTCGATGAACATCTCCTTCACGGCGCGCAGGTGCGGGACCGATCCGGCACGGAATAGCTCCAGCCCCGGATCGGTGGCCATCACATCGACCCCGTGCACGGCGTCTGCGCAGGGGATCCGACGGATGAGCTGCCGCTTCTCCATGCGGCCGAGGTGATGCGACAGGCGGCTGCGTTCCCAGCCGATCATGGCAGCGAGCTCCGATGACCGTATCGTGTGCTGGTCCGCCTCGCTGAGGGCGAGCAGCACCTGGTAGTCACCTGACGACAAAGACGACTCGTTCTGGAGGCGACCCGTGAGGCGGGTGCGTAGCGCCTCGGCCGTCTCGATGTAGTCCCGCCAGATCCGCAACTGCACGCGAGTCGGCATCGTGCGGTGCTTCGTGTAGACCATCTCGCCTCCGGGAATTGATACGTCAACTATAGCGTTCTTCTGGGTATTGACATGTCAATCCGGAAGATCCGGGGCGACGAGAAAGGTCGGGGACATGATGGTTGGTCAGATCGATGATCTTGAGTTTGGGCTGAACTCGTTCGGCGACATCTCAACCGATGCAGGCCGCGTGATGTCGGATGCCGAGACGCTGCGTCTACTCATCGAGGAGGCGCAGCTGGCAGAGGCTGTCGGTCTGGACGTTTTCAGCGTCGGCGAGCACTATCGGGAGGGCATGGTCGACTCGGCCACCCCGGTCTTGCTGGCGGCCGCCGCCCAGGCTACCTCCAGCATCCACCTCGGCACCTCGGTCACCGTGCTCTCGACGCAGGATCCGGTGCGGCTGTATCAGGAGTTCGCGACCGTCGACGGGATCTCCGGCGGCCGCACGCAGCTCGTCCTCGGCCGGGCATCCGCGATCGAGTCGTTCCAGCTGTTCGGTTACGACATCGCCGACTACGAGGAGATCTTCGAGGAGAAGCTCGATTTGTTCCTCCGTCTTATGCGGGAGGATCGCGTGACCTGGTCCGGGAAGTATCGCAGCTCGCTCGAGGACGTGCGTCTGCATCCGCGGATGCCGGATGGCGGGATCCCGGCGTGGATCGGAATAGGTGGCAGCCCCGACTCCGTGATCCGCGCGGCGCGGCACGGACTTCCGCTGATGATGGCCATCATTGGCGGACGCGCCGAGCGTTTCGCCGGGCACGCCGAGCTCTACCTGCGGGCGCTCTCATCATTCGGGCACCCCGAGCTGCCGATCGCGCAGCATTCCCTCGGCTTCATCGCCAACACCGACGAAGAAGCGAAGAACGTGCACTGGAAGCATTGGCAGCCTGTCGTGACACAGGTCAGCAAGGAACGCGGCTTCTACCCGCCGACCGCTGAACGATACGCCGAAGAGGTCGACACTGGCGCGCTCTACGTCGGATCTCCCGAGACGGTGGCGCAGAAGATCGCCGGGATCGTGCGCGCGAACCATCTGTCCCGCTTCGACCTCAAGTACGACGTGCTGCACCTTCCCCGGCAGGCTCGCGAACACAGCATCCGCCTGTTCGGCGAAAGGGTCGCTCCGCGTGTCCGCGAGCTGCTCGCCGAGAATCCGGGCGACTGGCACCTCACCGGCCGAACACCGGCGCAGATTGTCAAGGGCGGCAAGGCCGTCCACACCTGAACTGACCACCTCGGCATTTGAAAAGGGAGAAACTCATGAACGACTTCACCGACCTCGAGTTCGGCATTGACACCTTCGGGGACCTGCCTCGCGACGATCACGGTGACATCGTCACCCACGGCGAGGCGATTCGCGCCACGTTGGCCGAAGCGATCCTCGCCGACGATATCGGCATCGACGCGATCGCCATAGGCGAGCACCATCGCCCGGAGTTCGCCATCTCAACTCCGGAAACGGTCTTGGCCGGGATCGCCACGGTAACCGACCGGATTCGCCTCGGGTCCGGTGTAACGGTGCTCTCGTCCGATGACCCGGTGCGGGTGTTCCAGCGGTTCGCGACCGTAGACGCGCTCTCGAATGGCCGTGCCGAAGTGATCCTCGGACGCGGCTCGTTTACCGAGTCGTTCCCGTTGTTCGGCTACGATCTCGGCGACTACGATCTCCTCTTCGACGAGAAGATCGACTTGTTTCACAAACTCCTTGACGAGAAGCCCGTCACGTGGACGGGCACCACACGTGCGCCACTGCACGAAGCAGACGTGTTCCCTAAGACGGACTCGGGTCGGCTGCGGACCTGGGTCGGCGTCGGAGGCACCCCGCAGTCCGTGATTCGCACTGCGAACTACGGGTTCCGGCTCATGCTGGCCATCATCGGCGGCGCCCCTGCCCGCTTCGCCCCGTATGTCGACCTGTACCGCCGTGCCACCGAGCAGCTAGGCACCACTGCGTTCCCGGTGGGCATGCATTCTCCGGGACTGATCGCTGATACCGACGAGACGGCAAAAGAACTGTTCTATCCGGGCTACAAAGTGATTCGTGATCGCATTGGCGCGCTGCGCGGCTGGCCTCCCCTTCAGCGCGATGAGTTCGAGGCCGATGTGGAACACGGATCCCTTTATGTCGGCTCGCCCGAGACCGTCGCCGCCAAGATGGCCGATGCGATCCGCGCGCTCGACGTCGGCCGGTTCGACCTCATCTACACTGCCGGCGGACACATGGCCGCGACGGCCCGCCTGCGGGCCGTGGAGCTCTACGGTACTCGAGTTATCCCCTTGGTCCGCGACATGCTCGCTGTCACATCTTCGACTTCGGCCGGGTCCCGAACGGGGGCGCGGCCGTGAACGACACGAAGAGTCCGGTCCGCACTATCGGCATCCTCGGCGCAGGCAAAGTCGGCACGGTGTTGGCACGGCTCGCTCTCGCCGCAGGCTACCGGGTGCTGATCTCCGGCTCTGGAGACCCGGAGAAGATTGCCCTCACCATCGAAGTGCTCGTTCCCAGAGCTGTGGCAGTTCGACCCGAGAACGCCGCTCACAAGGCCGATATCGTGATACTTGCCCTGCCCCTCGGCAAGTATCGGAACCTTCCGTTTGCGCAGCTGAGCGGAAAGCTTGTGATTGACGCGATGAACTACTGGTGGGAAACCGACGGCATCCGTGACGACCTCGACGACCCACGTATCTCCACCAGCGAGATCGTGCAGGACTTCCTTTCCAATTCACGTGTCGTGAAAGCTCTGAACCACATGGGATATCACGATCTCGAAGAGGAGAGTCGGCCAACCGGGATGCAGGACCGCAAGGCGATCGCATTGGCCGGCGACGGAGACGACGACGTCGTCTCCGTCGCCGCACTGATCGATGCGCTAGGTTTCGACCCAGTCCTCGTGGGTCGCCTGCCCTCTGGGGTGGCCTTGCAGCCGGGGAACCCAGCATTCGGCGCGAACGTATCGGCGGGCGAGCTTCGCGAGTTGATCCGGACTACTGCAGGCGAAAGGGATCCCATTCATTCGAGTGACGGCGGCGGGCGGGTGTGATGCCGTCTGCCACGGCCCGAATTTTGCCGGCAAGTCACTTCCCTGGATCTACGCCTTGCTGGTCCTAGGACCAGGCCACGCGTTGTCCAAATGGGCTCCCCGAAAGGCCTAGTGAGGCTGCTTTGCCCCATGACAGCCGTCCCGTCAGCTCACCCGCCGACGTAGGCCGCCAAATGCTCGCCGGTGAGGGTGGCACGCGCGGCGACGAGATCGGCGGGCGTGCCCTCGAAAACGATCTTTCCGCCGTCGTGCCCGGCGCCCGGGCCTAGGTCGATGATCCAGTCGGCATGCGCCATGACCGCCTGGTGGTGCTCGATGACGATCACGGACTTGCCGGACTCGACGAGCCGGTCGAGCAAGCCGAGCAACTGTTCGACGTCGGCGAGGTGAAGGCCGCTGGTCGGCTCGTCGAGGATGTAGACGCCGCCTTTCTCGCCCATGTGCGTGGCCAATTTGATGCGCTGCCGCTCGCCGCCGGAAAGGGTGGTGAGCGGCTGGCCGAGGCTGAGGTATCCGAGTCCGACGTCGGTGAGCCGCTGGAGGATTGCGTGTGCTGCCGGGATCCGGGCATCGCCCGCCGAGAAGAACTCCTCGGCCTCTTTCACCGGCATCTCCAGCACCTCGGCGATGTTGCGGCCGCCGAGGCGATATTCGAGCACGGAAGCCTGGAACCTCTTGCCTTCGCACTCCTCGCAGGGGGTGGAGACGGTGTCCATGAATCCGAGGTCGGTGTAGATGACGCCCGCGCCGTTGCAGGCGGGGCACGCGCCCTCGGAATTTGCGCTGAACAGCGCCGGCTTCACGCCGTTGGCCTTCGCGAACGCCTTGCGGATCGGGTCCAGCAGCCCGGTGTACGTCGCGGGGTTGCTCCGCCGCGAGCCCTTGATCGCCGCCTGATCGATCGAGACGATCCCGTCCCGCTTGGACAACGAGCCGTGGATCAAGGAGCTCTTGCCGGAGCCAGCGACACCGGTGACCACCACCAGGACTCCAAGGGGAATGTCGACGTCGACGTCGCGAAGATTGTTCTCGGTGGCGCCACGGATCTCCAGGGCGCCCGCAGGTTTCCGCGCGGTCTTCTTGAGGGCAGCGCGATCCTCGAGGTGACGGCCGGTCAAGGTGCCGCTGGACCGCAACCCTTCAAGCGTGCCCTCAAAGACCACTTCGCCACCGGCGGTGCCCGCGCCGGGGCCGAGGTCGACCACGTGGTCGGCTATCGCGATCGCCTCCGGCTTGTGCTCGACGACCAGCACCGTGTTGCCCTTGTCCCGCAGTTGCAGCAGCAGCTTGTTCATCCGTTCGATGTCGTGCGGGTGCAGACCGATGGTGGGCTCGTCGAAGACGTAAGTGACATCGGTGAGCGAGGAGCCCAGGTGCCGGATCATTTTGGTCCGCTGCGCCTCACCGCCGGACAGCGTGCCCGCCGGCCGATCGAGCGAGAGATAGCCAAGGCCGATCTCCGCGAACGAGTCGAGGAGGTGCCGTAGCCCCTTGAGCAGCGGCGCCACCGACGGTTCGTCGATGCCCCTCACCCATTCGGCAAGGTCGCTGATCTGCATCGAACACGCGTCGGCAATGCTGATTCCCTTGATTTTCGAGGAGCGCGCCGCCTCCGTGAGCCGGGTGCCATCGCACTCGGGACAGGTGGTGAAGGTGATCGCGCGCTCCACGAACGCGCGGATGTGCGGCTGCATCCCCTCCGGGTCCTTCGAGAGCATGGACTTCTGGATCTTCGGGATCAGGCCTTCGTAGGTCAGGTTGATGCCCTCGACCTTGATCTTGGTCGGTTCCTTGTGGAGCAGGTCGTGGAGTTCCTTTTTGGTGTACTTGCTGATCGGCTTGTCCATGTCGAAGAAGCCGGAGCCGCTGAAGATGCGGCCGAACCAGCCGTCCATGCTGTAGCCGGGGATGGTGAGCGCACCCTCAGCGAGCGACTTGCTGCCGTCGTACAGGGCGGTCAAGTCGAAGTCAGTGACCGAGCCCCGCCCTTCACAGCGTGGGCACATACCGCCTGTGATGCTGAAACTCCGCCGCTCCTTCGTGGTACTGCCACCGCGCTCGATGGTGACCGCTCCAGCGCCCGAGATCGAGGCGACGTTGAACGAGAACGCCTGGGGAGATCCAATGTGGGGCTGGCCAAGCCGGCTGAAGAGCATTCGCAGCATCGCGTTCGCGTCGGTGGCGGTACCCACCGTGGAGCGCGGGTTCGCGCCCATCCGCTCCTGGTCGACGATGATCGCCGTCGTGAGTCCTTCAAGCAGGTCCACATCCGGCCGCGCCATGGTTGGCATGAACCCCTGGACGAAGGTGCTGTACGTCTCGTTGATCATGCGTTGCGACTCTGCGGCGATCGTGGCGAACACGAGGGAACTCTTGCCCGATCCGGAGACGCCCGTGAACACCGTCAACCGCCGCTTCGGAAGCTCGATGCTGATGTCCTTGAGGTTGTTCTCCCGCGCGCCCTGCACCCGGATCAGATCGTGGGTGTCGGCAGTGTGCAGCTCAGGCGACTGCGTGTCCGTGCTCGTGGCCGTGCTCATCATGTCTCCATCTGGTACGCGGGCGGCCTTCGCAGCCTCCGTTGGCGTCATCTGGCTCTATCTAAGCAGCCTTAGGTAGTAAGTCTTGTGGGCCGCGCGCACGGGCGGAAGCCCGTGCGCGCGGGTGGCTATTGAGGGTCCTGAAGCAGCCCGAGGACGTTGCCGTCCGGGTCGGTGACGGTGGCTACGAGGCGGCCGCCACCGACGTCGTGGGCTGCTTCCTTCAGGGTGGCACCCGCGGCGGTGACCTCCGCGAGCTTCGCCTCGATGTCCGAAACGTGCCAGTAGGCCACGGGCGAGGTCATGGCCTGCGGGCCGCCTCCCGGAACGAGTCCGATGTGCTGGCCAGCGGCGTCGAAGCCGACGTAATACGGCCCGTCGGCCTGCGGCTGAACGCCAAGCAAGGCGGCGTACACGGCTTTCGCCGCGGCGAGGTCGGAAACGGGATGCAGCACGGTCTTGATTCCCTCGGTGGAAGAGTCGCTCATGATCACTCCTGAAGTCGTTAGGGGACGAAGCTGGCTTGGACTTGTGGTGTCCATGACCGCCATTCTAGGCGTGGGCCGTGAGCGGCGCTTCTCCATTCCTGACCGGTCTGGGAGCCGGACTCGATATGCGTAGACACCATTCGTGAACGGTGCCACTATGGCCGAATACGAGCCCTGGCACGCAGCGCCAGCGCAAAAGCGAGGCTGGAGGAACCAATGCCGGAATCCGATCTCGATCTCATGGTGGAGAAGTACCATCGAGCGCTCGATGCGTTCATCACTGGAGACCCGGAGCAGCAAAAGAACCTGTTCTCAAGGCGCGACGACGTCACGCTCGCTAATCCGCTCGGGCCGCCTGCGCGGGGCTCGAGTGCGGTCGAGACGACCATGGATCGGGCATCTTCCCAGTTGCGGGAGGGCGAGCCCATCAGTTTCGAGCGAATCTCCGGTTACACGGGGACGGAGCTTGCGTACATTGTGGAAATTGAACGGGCCCGGGCCAAGGTTGGCGGGTCTGATGAAGTGTCTCCGATACCCCTTCGGGTGACGACGATTTTCCGGTGGGAAGACGGGGAGTGGAAGGTCCTCCACCGTCACGCCGATCCGATACTTTCCCCGCGGCCTATCGAGTCGATCGTCCAGGCCTAGGTCGGGCAAGTGAGGCTACGACATGTCAGAACTATACCAAAAATGGTATAGTTCTGACATTTCCATTCTTAAAGCAAGAGAAGGGAATCGTGACCATTCAGCAGGCTCTCTGGGAGACCGCGGTTGACCAATACGGCTATGTGACTACCCGGGACGCGCAAGCTCTCGGGATTCCCGTTGTGGAACTGGCAAAACTCTCCCACCGAGGCCAGTTGACTCGCGTTGCACATGGTACTTACCGCTTTGATCGCCTTCCTCCGACGGATCGTGACGAATATGCGTTGGCAGTGTTGTGGCCGGGCGTCGAGGGGGCGGCGCTTGCGCACGACACTGCGCTAGCTGTTTACGAGCTCTGTGACATTAACCCGAGCAAGATCCACGTCGTGGTGCCAAAGGGGAAGCGGATACGGCGTTCTGGAGGCTCCAAATATGTGATTCATCATGAGGATCTCACAGAAGGCCAGCTGGGCTGGTGGGAAGGTATACGTACGGTCACGCCACTAATTGCGATCGCGCAGGGGATACGTAGCGGGGTGCCAGCTGAGCTCATTGAACAGGCCATCAAGGCTGCCGAGGCTCGCGGGTTCATCCGAACAGGTGACCGAATCCGGTTTGCTAATGAGTTGAAGGATCGTAGATGAGTTCATTGCACCTACAAGGACTCCCGGAAAAAGACCGGAAGCCAGCTACGGTCAAGGTGCTCAGTCAGTGGATACGCCACGCGGCTGACCTGGCAGGCGAAACCCATTCTCGGGTCGAATGGATCGTTATCTCTACGATCGTGATTGCGGCTCTCCAGCGTGCATCGGGTCCGGACGGGGCACCCTTATTCCTACTCAAGGGCGGGGTGTACCTCGAACACAGGCTGGGACTTGGGAGCCGAGCCACAAAAGATGTAGATACCTTGTTTCGGGGCTCGCTGGACGATTTTCTTGTCAAGCTCGACGAGGCCCTCGCTGAGCCGTGGGACGGCTTGGATCTGCGGCGTACCGAAATCGAAAAAATCGAGAACACCGCGCGAATCGTGGCTCCGAGGCGCTTCAACGTCATCGTCTCGATGAAGGGTCGGACGTTCCGAAAAATCCAGGTTGAGGTGGCCTTTCCCGAGGGGGACATCGACAAACATGTAGACATGATCCCAGCTCCGCAGTTCAACTTCTTCGGTCTGCAGTCAGTCGCAGAAATCGCTGGAATCGCTCTCGCGTACCAGGTTGCTCAAAAGATTCACGCTTGCTCGGACTCGCATAGCGACGAGCGCCCCAACCTGCGCGTACGTGACATTGTGGACTTGGTGCTCCTGCGTCGTTACTTTTACTCAGAGCCAGTGCCTGCCGAGCTTTCGGAACTTCGGCGCGCCGCCGAGGACATCTTCTTGGCTCGGGCGGAGGAAGCTGCAGAGCTTGGGATGGCTGAGCGGCCTTGGCCTCCCCGTATAGAGACAAATGAACTCTGGGAAGTTGAATTTCCCCGTCCAGCATCAGAAGTCGGTCTTCAGATCAGTTTGGCTCAGGCGCTCGCGGAGGTGACCGAGTGGGTGACGGCCATCGCAGAGTCTGATCTGCGCGATGACGCAGTCTGAGGTGAGCGGGCTCGGGTGTCCGATTTCGGGTCTACCTGAGGCCAAACCTCTCGCCGGTTCAGGCCCCGCTCTCGAGGCGCTGTATCAGCGCATCCAAGATCGGCACTTGGCCGCCTACCAATTTGGTCCGCGCTACGGTTTCCGTGGCCCAGACCGCGTCGTCGATCTCCGGGTAGCTCCGGACCACCCCGGATCCTTTCGGCCATTCCAAGTCAAAGGTGTTGCTCTCAATTCTCTCGGGAGCAAAGTCCGATTCCGCCGCGAAGGCTGTGATGAGCTTGCCCGACGGTTGCCGGAAAGTGCCCAGCAGGAGGTAGTCGACGGCGGGTGGGGGAGTGCCTATTTCCTCCGCGAACTCACGCTTGGCCGCTACCAGAGGGTCCTCGTCTTCGAGGTATTCTCCCTTTGGAATGGACCAGGCGCGTAAATCCTTATGGGCCCAGAACGGACCGCCCATATGGGCTATCCACACTTCCATTTCCGCCCCCGAGGTTCGACGGTACAGCAGAATTCCTGCGCTTCGAACTGTCATTTGCCCTCCCAGGCGTAGGTTATCGGTTGGCGCCGGCAGCCGGAACCTGCAGCACTCCCACGGCCTCCACCAAGTACGGCACCGGATCCGCGTCGGTCCCCGCGGCCCACTGCATCCATGCCTCGAATGTCGCGCCCAGATAGGCGGCGCAGAGGTACCGAGCTGCACTTTCGCGGACGCCCAGGGCAACGAGGTAAAGCCGCGCCCGCTCCCGTTGGGGAGCCAGGGCGTCGAAACTTCGGCTTGCCAGCTCGGGATGTTCGGCAATCAGGCGCAGACGCCCGCGCGTGACGGAAAGATCCGGTATGACGGAGACCCCGGCGACGGCAGCCGCCCTCAGTCCCGCCAGGATGCCGCCGTCGTCAGCGTCGCCGTCGTCCACTACGCGAGTTCCCTCCAGTACCCGACCCGAAGCCTGGACCACCGGTTCCATGCCGCCCCAGACGAGGTCAGCTTTGCCGGGAAAGTAGCGGTACAGGCTCTTCCGTCCGATTCCGGCCGCGCGCGCGATGTCCTCCATCGACGTCTGTTCGTAGCCGTGTTCGGCAAAAAGCCGGAGCGCGACGGCGGCCACGGCGTCCGGGTCAATCGTCACCGGGCGCCCGGTGGAGCGCCCAACGGCGGGCTTCGCATCGTCTGAGGGCATCTCACCAGTATCCACTCTTACATAATGACACAGGGTGTCATAATGTGGGTATCACGCCACCAACACGTTCGGGAGGACACTATGGGCAACGAAGCTTCATGGCAAGAAGCCACCGTCAACGGCCGCTTTGCCGGCAAGACCGTCATCGTGACGGGCGCGGGCTCGGGCATCGGCAAGGCCACGGCGCTGCGCGTCGCGAAGGAAGGTGGCCGGGTCATTGCCGCCGACATCAGCAAGGAGAGGCTGGACGCGTTGGTGGAGGAGAACGAGGGCCTGGATCTGGTGCCCGTGGCCGGCGATATCTCCACCGAGGAGACCGTTGCCGCCGTCGTGGTTGCCGCTCGGGGTCGGGTTGACGCCCTGGCCAACATCGCCGGCATTATGGACAATTTCGCCCCGATCCACGAGGTGGACGACGCAATGTGGGAGCGCGTTTTCCGCATCAACGTCACCGCCCTCATGCGTCTGACCCGCGCCGTGGTGCCGCTGATGCTCGACGCCGGCACGGGCTCCGTGGTCAACGTCGCCTCCGAGGCCGGGCTGCGAGGTTCCGCCGCCGGCGCCACCTACACGGCGTCGAAGCACGCCGTGGTCGGCCTGACCAAGAACTCGGCGGTGATGTACGGGCCGAAGGGGCTCCGCTTCAATGCGGTTGCCCCCGGAGCCACAATCACCAACATCGAGGCAACGTGGGGATCCCAGTTGGCTGCCGAACGCCTCGGTCCCCTGATGCAGGCCACGGTTCCCACACCCGCGACGGCTGCGCAGTTGGCAGCGTCCATCACCTTCCTGCTCAGCGACGACGGAACCAATGTCAACGGCGCCATCCTCGCCTCCGACGGCGGCTGGTCGGCGCTGTAGGGCGCGTCTTAAAGCAAGACGACGACGGCGGGAGCCTCCCGCCGTCGTCGTCCTGCGTTCCTTGCGGCTTCAGCCGGTGTAGCCCTCCACCTGTTTGGGGGGCCGTGGCTTGGCCTCGTTCGGGTTCTCCCCGTACTGCCTCTTTGCGCGCCGTTGCCTTAAGAGGTCCCAGCACTGATCCAAGTCCAGCTCAATGCGCTCCAGCCTTGCGCGGTCAGGAGCATGTGCGGGACCAGGCGGGGCCGCCTCTGCCTTTTCGCGGAGCTCCCGTTCTTCTTCGACGAGCGATTGGATGCGGTGGAGAATGCCCTGTTCGTCCATGGTGCCCCTCTTCCTGAAGTAGCCGTTACCAGTCAGCGTAATGACGTGCACTGGGCGTGGCCAGAGGCGGCCTTTTCCAGGGGCCATCCCAGCAGTCTCCCGTCTGCGGAATACTTGGACGCAGATCCAGGATTTCCGCGAGTGAGGGCGGTGGGGAACTGTGAACGGCGAAAACAGTGCGTTCAAGCGCCGGCTGGAGCGAGCCATGGAGCTGCGGAATGTCCGCGCCACTGGCATGACGGCCGAGGAAGAGGCCCAGCTTGTGGCCGCCGGGGAAGAAGAGCGGCAGAAGCGTAAGAAAGTGGACGATGCGGCGCGGGTGGAATACCTGATCCGCGACGCCATGGCGCAAGGGAAGTTCGACAACCTGAAGTACTCAGGCAAGCCGATCCCCGGGCTGGGGGAGAGCTACGACCCTGATTGGTGGGTCAAGGGCCTCATTCAACGCGAGCACCTCAGCGGCCTTGGCCCGAAGGCCATTCTGCTCCGCACCGAGGACGCCGAGTTGGATGCGAGGCTCGATGCCCTGTACTCGGAGGAGCAAGTGCGCGAGCTGGTGGAGGATTTCAACGTCCGGGTCATTGACGCGAGGCGCCAGCTTCAGGGTGGACCCCCGGTGATCACGAAGCCTCGCGACGTCGACGTCGAGTTGGAACGCTGGCGCGAGCGCCGGGCAGCGGCCGCTGGGGCAGCTGCTGCCGCGGCACAGGATGCGGCGAACCAGGAATCCGTCGCCAAGCGCCCTTGGTGGCGAATAGTCTGGAACCGATCCAGATAAGGCCAGGACTCAGCGGTTACGCGCGGTGTTGAACGCGGGCGTCCCAGCCAGCCGGCCGCCGTCGACGGCGAGAACGGTTCCGGTGACGAACGAAGACTGTTCGGAGCAGAGCCAGAGGGCCGCTGCAGCCACGTCGGCGGTGGAGCCGATCCGCCCCAGCGGCACAGCCGCCGCGACGCGGTCTTGGGCGGCTTGGCCCGCCCCGGCAAGTCGTTCTGTGAGGATGGGACCGGGAGCGATCGCGTTGACCCGGATACCTTGCGAGGCATAGTCGAGCGCAGCCACCCGGGTCAGGCCGCCGACGCCGAATTTGCTCGCCACGTAGCCGCTCATGCCAGCGACGCCTTGTTCGCCGGCGGTGGAGGACATGTTAACGATCGCCCCGCCGTTTCCAGCTGCCAGCATGAGTTCGATTTCGTACTTCAGGCAGAGGAACACTCCGCGCAGGTTCACCGAGATTGCGCTGTCGAACTCCTCACTGGCCCACTCGGCCAAGGGCGCCGGGATCCGCCCTCCGCCTGCGGCATTGTTGACCGCGGCATCGAGCCGGCCGAAGCGGTCCCGGATCTGGGCCAGCAAGGCTTTCACCGAGTCTTCATTGCCAACATCCACGGGCGTGGCCACGGCATTCCCGCCGGCAGAAGTAATAGCGGCGATCTGGCGGGACAAGCCCGCGTTGTCCCGCGAGGCAAGAACGACGTGCGCGCCGGCGGCAGCCAGCGCAGTCGCGATCTCCGCGCCGATTCCGCGGCTGGCTCCGGTGACGAGCGCGACCTTACCGGACAGCGGCAGGGTGGGATCCGCCGTCGTCATGGCCTAGCCCCGCTGGGATGAGGCGCGTGTGCGCGGGGCTCTTGGTTCGCGGCCGCCCGGGTGTGCGGCAGCAGGAAACCGGCAGCTACAAGCCACAGGAGGCCACCGAACCGCCCGATCGGTAGCAGGAACTGCAGGGGTTCGACCGCCATCGAAAGGAAGCTCAACTCGGACAAAGCAGCAATGACGAGGCCGGTCCAGGCCAGCCAGCGGGGCATGAAGCGCAAGATCAGGGCGGGGACGGCGATACCCGCCACCAAAAGTCCGATCCCGACGACGAAGCCCACCCCTCCGGTGATGAACGCAAGAAAGGCGAGTGCATGGGTGAGCGTGGCATCCGTGGTGATTTCGGGCCGGCTCAGCAGCCAGGTCACAGAACCCGAGAGCATGAGGAAGATAGCTGCGCTGACGCCGCCGAAGAATCCAATGGCCGGTCCGGGAACGCGCACGCCGAGCCGAAGCTGCCGGGCGTAGACGGTGGCCGCGTAGATCCCCAACGGGACCGCTGAGCCGAACTGCAGCGTGCCGCCGAGGCGCGCCGCCGCAACGTTTTGCTGGAAGAATGCGGCCACTTGCCCCTCCGCGGCGAACGGCGAAACGAACGTTTGCCCGCCTGTGAGGATTGCGGACGTGATGAGGCCGGCGAGGAAAATGCCCAGGCTGACGAGGGCAAGAACGCCCGGATGCGGACCACCCGACCGGGCTGGACGGCCTTCCCCAGGAATCGAATGACTGGTCATGGCTGAACCTTTCGTAATTACGTCACTACTGAAATAGTTCACCTACAGAATTGTTCTGTCAAGCATGTATTCTGGGTTCATGGATTCAGCCACGCCCAGCCAGCCGAAACGGACGGCATTTCTCTTGTCGCAGCTTGGCGCCGTGGCGTCGTCCCGCTTCGCTGATCGCACGCGGGAGATCGGCCTCACCCCGAGCGACGCCGGCGTCATACGCCTGCTCGGGCGCTCGCCGGGGTTGAGCCAGCGTTCCCTCGCGGACAGGCTGGGTGCCGTCCCTAGCCGAGTGGTTTCACTCATCGATTCCCTGGAGGAGCGCGGGCTCGTGGAGAGAGTGCGGAGCAGTACGGACCGGCGGAACTATGAACTCCACCTCACCGAAGCGGGCAATCGGGTATTGCGTGAACTGCGCGGGATTGCCGAACAGCATGAAGTGGAACTCCTGGCCCCGCTGACGGGTGAGCAGATCGCGCAACTTGGCGGGCTGCTCGCGAAGCTCGCCACGGGCCACGGGCTCGACAGGGACCTGCACCGTGACGTCGGACGCGACGTCCCTCGTCACGGAGGCAACGCCTGACCGGCTAAAGTGGCAGCGATGCGAACGCGCTGATTTCGTCCCATTGTGGGGAATAGCAGCCACATGGTGTATGTTGCACATTCGCCAGTCAATACACAAGAGAAGAGAAAAACCCCTAGTGGCAACCGATTACGACGAACTCCGCTCCGACGTCGCGGAATCCCAAAGCACGTCCCTTCAGGCCCTGCAGTCTGCCAACGCCCCGGACGCCCGCAGCGTAGTACGGGAGCTGGACGAGGCCGATGCTTTCGAAGGCAACGAAGTGCCCGGCGGCGAATTCGTGGCCGAAGAACTGGTCATTGCGGTGATCCCGCAGAAGGAAGACGAGTTCACATGCTACTCGTGTTTCCTTGTCCGTCACCGCTCCCAGATTGCCCTCGAGAAGAACGGCCACTCCTACTGCGTAGAGTGCGAAGGCTAAGCCTCCGCCCCTCTACGCTTCTACCACCCGGTCCCGCTCGTCACAGGGGCTTCAAGCGATTCTTCTTGGCGACCTTTTCATAGCGGGCCTCGGCGTCTGTTGCTCGCTGCTCTTCGGCAGCGAGCAGGCGGCCGAGGGCCGAATTGTCCTCCAGCGGTCCACTGGCGTCACCTGCAAGGCGAAGCAGCACCGAGCGGGCCACAACACTGTCCTGGTGCTCCCCGAGGATTTTCTGGAGCTCCTGGGCGTCACGGGCCAGCTTCACGGCGGGTTTCCGGTGGACGTCCTGTAGCGCTTCGGCTGCGTGGCGCAGTCGTTTGGCGTCTTTGCGGACCTGGTGCAACGCGGTGTCGTGTTCGACGCCGGTCTGCCGGGCCGCTGCTTTCTGGGACCGCCGCAGCCGCTTGATCGCTTTGCTGGCCAGCTTGGCCGTGACACGACGGGCCTTCTTTCCGGCACGCGGTCTTGTCGGCGGCTCGTCGCGGAACTTCTCCAGCTCCTCCAGGAGCCGGAAGTAGCGCTCCGTTCCCAGGGAGCGGAGTGTTTCGCGATATCCCGAGTTGAAGGCGGCCTCAAGCTCGTCCGTGATCTTGATGGCAGCCGGATTGGACAAGAGGACATCGGGTTGGTCATTCAGCAGTTCCCCGATCCGGTCCCGCAGCACTTCGGCATCACGGGCCTTGCCCAGGACCGTGCTCAGCCATTTCAGTTCCGTCTTGAGCTGAGCCGTCGCGTCGGCGTCGAACAACCTGCCGTAGGCGGACAACACGGAGCGGAGCCGGCGGCAGGACGAGCGCATTTGGTGAATGGCGTCGTCGGCGCCTTGCCGGACTCCGGGATCCCGCGCCGTGATTTCGGCGATCTGTGCGGCGATGTAGGCAACCACTGCATCCCCCGCGGAACCTTTCGGGCGGGCTTTTGGCGGTGCAGGCACTGCGGGAGGCCAAGCAGTCCCGAACGCACGGGCCAGTTTGGAAGGATGCCCTGAACGGGTGGCACCAGCCTTCGATAGGACGTGCTCGGCGCTCTCAAGGAGGGCTTCGTCGCCGTGGACAAGTTCGATTTCCCACTCCCGCCATTGCCTCTCCAGTTGCGCCGGTTGCAAGGTCTCGGCCGTCACATGGTCATCCACGAAGTCGGCCAAGGTCTCTTCCTCGCTTCCGTGCAGCCGGAGCAATGTGCGGCGGGTATGGATCCGCGCCACCGGCCTAAGCTCATGGCCGCGCGTGAATACCAGGAGCTTCTCGGCCAGTTCCTCGGGAACGGTCTCGGGCTGTCCAAGCGGCGCATGGATCTCCACACGGCTATCCTTGTCAGCCGGCAGCTTCAAATGCCAGCCGGAATCTGCGCCGCCAGTGCGGCGCCGCAAGGTGATGCGATACCGGGCGAGGATGAGGCCTTCCGTGTCGAAGTAAACGGCCTCAAGTTGATGATCGGCGGGGTCAGCGACCTGTTCGACGCCGGTAATGTCCCCGAAAGCGGGAAGGGGCGTCTCGATGTCCGCGTCATACTTGCGTTCGGTTTCCACGAATTCCTGGGTCGACATTTCGCTTCCGCCCTTCTCGTCGCCGTATAGGCATCGTCCCACTCCGCCGCTTCCCGGAAAAGACTTGCGCTGGCGCCCTTGGTAGGCCTTGCGGGTGGGGCGATCCGGGAGAGATTGTGGGCATCTCCTGGGATTGTCGAATCCGGCCGGGGTTGCCGACTACCTCTTGCGTCGGTGAACTTTTCGGCCCCGCTGAATCTGTCTCTAGACCGGAACCGGCTCAGGCCCTAAGATCGCTCTGACGGCACCAGCCCTGCGCTGAGCGATGTCCGTCACGGTCTCACCCTTAAGTGTGAGCGCCGGGCCCGTTCCGCGACTCGAAAAGGTCTTGGGCGGGCCCGGTGGACCTCCGCTGGTCCGGCTAAGCGCGCCACGATTTGGGCGCGGCGCCGTTGACTACTGGGCGCGTAGGGCAATTGAAGCGATAGTTACCGAGTAATTACTCGTAGATGGTGACGCCAACCCAACAACGGAGGATGCTTGATTGTTGGGAGGAAAAAAATCATGACACGAGATGTGACTCATTTCGATCGCCTTTCGGCGTGGACCGAAAACGACATGAAGCCGGCCGCAGGCAAACTTTTGCGTGGCGATGACATGCTTTCCGATGCACGGGAAGGCAGCCGTCCCTCGCCCCTGGACTTCCAGATCCCTGATGAACTGGACCGCGCCTTGGAGTCGGCTTCCCAAACACTCAGCCTTACGCCCAGCGAGATCTTGCGCGAGGCCCTGTCCGAATGGCTGGGCAGCCACGGACAGCCGGCCACCGGCCATCACCCGTTCGGGAAACACACCGCGCTGTGACTTGTGCCGGACTGCACGTCATGGAGCTGCAGTCCCTAGTGGAGGCCGCCCTGAGGTGCGTCTCCGTGGCGTGCCGATCGAAATGGCGACACCGCTAGGAAAAGCGCAGCCGCCGCGAATCCCCCGATAGCGATCCACATCGTCGGTTGGTACCCGATTAATACCGCGAGCAGACCCCCGGCGGGCGCGCCGACCACGATCATCGCCCGGTTCGCGGACCGTATGGTGGTGTTCATGCGTCCTTGGAGGTGGTCCGGAGTAACCGCCTGCCGGTAACCCATCTCGTTCGCATTGCTCAGCCCGAGGGCGAGCCCGTAGAGGGCTTGGCCCGCGGCCAACACCAGGATCACGAACCATTTCTGGCCGCTGCCGGTGGGCACGACGGCGATGATCGCCCAAGCGATCGACATGAGGCTATTGCAGATGATCACCGCCCGTCCCGCTCCCCATCTCATGCCGAACCTGGTGGAGAACGTACTTCCGAGCAGCCCGGCGACGCCGGCCGCGGCCAGGGTGATACCCAACTCGAACGCGGACAACTTCAGTTCCAGCAGGACGAATGCAACGAACACCGTTCCGAGGATGCTGTTGGAGAAGAACCACACGTGGGATCCGATCGCCATCGGTGCAAGAACCCGGTGCTTGTAGACCCACCGGAGTCCTTCGGCGATCTCGGCGCGAAGATTTCGCAGGGACGCGTCAGATCTCTCCACGGGCTCCTCAACGCGAATTCGGGAGATCGCCAGCGCAGAAAAGAGATACGACACGGCGTCGGCGAGGACCGCCACGGGAGCTCCGAGAAGCGTGACCAGTCCGCCGGCTACGAGGGGACCGGAGGTTTGGGCGACAGCATCGCTTTGGTCGGCCCTGGCGTGGGCTGCCAGCAGATCCCGCTTAGCCACGATCCTTGGAAGGAACGACTGGGACGCGGCCTCACCGAAGAGGGAAAACACGCCGAAGAAGGCAACGAAGACGATCAGGAGAACGAGGTTCAGCCATCCGAGTACGTAGAGAAGCGGAACGGCCAACAGGAGGATGCCCCGTGCGAGGTCGGTTCCCACGAGTATGGGCTTCCGTTGCCGCCGGTCGACGAGCGCGCCGGCGACTAGCCCGAAAAAGAGATAGGGAAGCCACCGGGCGGCGTTCAGGAGGCCGACGTCGGTTGCAGTGCCGTGAAGCGATTCCACCACCAGGACCTGCAGGGCCAACGTGGTGATGTACGTTCCGAAACCCGACACCGTGTACGCCGACCAGAAAGCCATGTAGCCCGGAATCCGGAAAACGTCCCGAGGGCCGGGCATCCACGGCCAGCCCTCGGGTACGGAGCGCAAACTGCCCTTAGCTGCCGCAGTACTTGCCGTAGTTGGTGCCCGCGTTTTGGTAGTCGGCCTTCAACGTGTTGAGCTTCGCGGAATCCGGGTTGTCTTTTACGGACTCGTCCAGATAGTCCACGATTGCCTTCAGCGTGGGCTTCAGCTCATCCGAGGAAACGGCCACAATGGGGCGGATCTGGTTGGCGAACCGGATCATTCCGGTCTTGTCGGTGCTGTTCGTGGGGTTCGAGATGACGGTCTTGACCCGGCTGCACGTGTCCGCGGTGCTCAGCTGCTGCGGTGCGGAGCAGGCTGAAGCGGAGAGGAGGAGCCCGGCCGCGAGCAGGGTTGTGGTGATTTTCTTCATGGTTCCCTCAGTAGTTGCTGACGTTTGATTGTAAGCAGACCTCGCGTGGCGCCCAATGCGGATTCAGCGGCCGGACCCCTCCAGTGCTTGTTTTGCGCCGGATCAGCGCTGGGGGAGGACCTTGGTCCCTTCGATCTGAACTGCCTGCAGCTTGTTCGGATCCAGTCCAAGAGTCTTCAGGATGGTCGGCGCAATCTGCGTCGTCTCCACGGCGCTGGTCACTGTCCGGGCGTGTTCGTCATTGGCGCCGGAGACCACCAGCGGCACATCGCGGTCTTCCGCGCTGGCTCCGCCGTGTTCGGCGATCTTGGACTTGCCGCCGGTGTAGACCACGCCGGTCTGGGCGATACCCAGGATGTCCGGGTAACGGGAATCGCTGGTTTGGGTGCCGAAGTAGCCAGCAACCTCGCTGCCCGCGTAGATTCCGCTCAGCCCTGATCCGGTCACCGTCTTGGCGGCGCCGTTGATGTCATTGCCAGCGGCCGAGTGCGCTGCCAGGTAGTCCTTGGCGAACTGCGCTGCTGCCTGCGAGTGGTCCGAAAGCCACAGCTGCATGATGTCGTCGTCGGTGGAGAACGCCACCAGGTCGGCGGAGCCAGGGTGCACCGACTTCCATGCTGCGTTCAGGCCGTCGATGATTGCGCCGTCAGGCACCCTAGTCAGGGCTGCCGGGTCCATCGGGGACTGTCCGTGCTTGGCTGAGAGGATCACGGTGGTGTCCTTTGCGTGGCCCGAAGCGGCCAGCGCGGATTCGAGCTTGCCCACCGAAGCGTTGACGAAGTCAAGCGCCTTGCTCAGGAGCGGACCCGGAGCGACGCCGCCCTGGAGGTAACCCCCGGTGAGGCCGTCCGACGTCGGGAGCTTCTGTGCCGTTGAGACGGACTGGAAGTTCATCCCGAAGATTGCCGGTACGGCGGCCGCCTTGGTGCCCGAATGGTCCTTGCCGCCGATTTCGTTGAGGACTGCCTGGACCTTGTAGCCGTCGTACTGCTGGGTCGCGGCGTTGTCCTTGGTCCAGTCGCCGCTAAAAGGAGCGGGGGCAATGCTGTTGATTTCGGGGGTGAACAGGTCGTCCACGCCTTTTCCGGAGGGGCCGTTCAGGATTTCGTAGGCCGGGTGCTTGTCCGACCACGCTGTGGTCAGGCCAGCGGTTTTTGCCACTTCGAAAACGGTGTTGACCTTCAAATACTGGTGCGGGTAGACCGGCTTGCAACTCGCCGGGTCAACCGGGAGGGCTGCTGGGTCAAGGAGTGCGCCGGGCTGTCCCGTCATGTTCAGGATGCTGGCCGGAAGCCCGGGCAGGCCCTGGCCGGCGTCGAGGGCGTTCGGGTTCTTGTCCGCGGCTTCGGTGAATGCCACTTCGGCGCCGGGCGCGGTGTTCTTGCAGTCGGTTGTGCCCGCGGGCAGCAGCGTCCTGTTGAAAGTGTCGTCGTAGTAGACGCCGGTGGTTCCGGGATTGCCGCCAGTCAGCTGGCCGACCATGCCGGGAAAGGAGTCCGAGGGCACCGGGGTCTGGGCATGGGTGTAGCTGGTGCCGTGATTGACGAGCGACGCAAGGGCCGACGTCGGGTGGTTCTTCACGTACAAATCCAGGTCTTTCTGGTGGAGGCCGTCCACCGAAAGCACCAGGACATGCTTTGAGGTTTCGCCCTGCCCGTCCTGCTGGCCTTGGTTGCCATCGGATCCCTGCTGGCCCTGGGCGTCCTGGCCGCGGGATGCATCGTCGGCCACCGCTGGCACCATTGCGGATCCGGCCATCAGCACGGCCCCTAGAACCGCTGCCGCGGCAAGCCCGTTTTTCTTGGTTGTCTTCATCAGAATAAGACCCTTCGCTATGCGTTGCTCGTCGACTGAAATTGAGTCCCCGGACGATTCTTGCCGCGCGGAAGGGTGCCCGTCCCGCGGTTTTCGCGTCACCGCTGAAACGTTCACGACGGGTTCAATCAGACGTAGCCGAACTCTTCCGGAACTCACAGGAAAAACCGCGTACCCCCGGGGTGACCGGGGGTACGCGCGTTTTAGTTGAAGCTCACGGGGAAGGACGGGGCGTCGGCGTCGGCGTGCCCGCCATCGATGCGGGCGGCGCCGGGAAGGCGGCCGTCGGGTAGAGCCCGGCCACTTGTGTCATGTAGTTGGCCCATTGCGGCCCGGCCAGCATGTAGCCGTCGACGGCGGTGTAGAACTTGCCGTTGATTGTCACGTTCTGGCCCGCCCGGCTCTGTCCCGCCATGGTGTCGCCGAAGAAGGACGCCGTGGCGAGCCCCGTGGTGAACCCGACTACCCAGGTGGACCCGTTGCTATTGTTCGTTCCCGTTTTCGCGGCGGTGGGGAACAGGTCCTGGACTTTGGGTTGGATGTAAATGCCGGAGCCGCGTTTGAGGACGTCTTGGAGCACCGAGTTGACCCCGCGGGCAACCTCGGGTTTGACGGCGCCCCGGCAGGAACTGGCCTGGGAGGGCAGCTTTGCACCGGCTGGGTCCACCACACTCACAATGGCGATCGGCGAGCAGTACTTGCCGTCGTTGGCGAAGGTGGCAAAGGCGTTGGCCAGCACAAGGGGAGCTACTTCGGTGCCGCCGAGGAGGTTGCCCAACTGGTGCATGTTCACTGGGGCGTTGTCCACGCCGCTGTGGAGACCCACCGCATCCACCACTCTTTGGATACCACAAAAGTCCAGTTGCGATGCCTCGGCAAAAGTGGCGGTGTTGATGGAGTTGTAGAGCCCGTAGTTGACGGGCATCGGCCGGTAGTATCCCTCATCGTTGTTGCGGAGGTCGTCCGCGGTACCGAGCCCGGCGATTTTCTGGGCCGTACTGTAGCCCCCCAGCACCTTTCCGCAGCTGGATCTCCAAGGGAATCCGAGTGGATAGACCCTGCGTGAGGCATCCACGACGGTCGTGATGGATTTGCCTTCGTTGAGCCACTCCGTGAAAGTGAACGGCTTCATGGTGGAACCCGGCTGGAACCCTCCTGCGCCGTTCAGGTCATTGCCGTTAGCGTCCACCGAATCAACGTTGAAGTTCAGCTGGGTATCGAACTTCCCGGGTTCGGGAAGGAACACCGTGTTCTGTGCCATGGCCAGGATCTTTCCCGTGCCGGGCTGCACCGACACCAAGGAGGCGCCCCATTTGTCCGGGTTTGCCCCAGCCGTGGCGTTGACCTGCTCCTGCGCCACTGCCTGCAATCGGCTGTCCAGGGTGGTGGTGATGGTCAAGCCGCCGCGGTAGAGCAGCTGTTCCCGGTCCGCGGGGCTGGCACCGTATGCCGGGTTGTTGAGGATCAGGTGGGAGATGTAGTCGCAGAAGTAGGGCGCCATGTCCGCGGCGGCACAGCCCTGCTTGGCAGGGGTGATGGTGAGCTTGATGGGGGTAGCGACGGCCGCCGCGTACGCTGCCTGCTGGATCTTGTGTTGCGCCAGCATGTCGGCCAGCACGAGGTTGCGGCGTTGGATGGAGTTGTCCGGATGGACGGAGGGATCGAAGTAGCTGGGACTGTTGACCAGGCCGGCGAGCAGGGCCGCCTGTGGAAGGCTGAGGTCCTTGGCGGAGACGCTGAAGAAATGCCGCGCTGCGGCTTCGATGCCGTACGCGTCCCGGTTGAAGAACACGATGTTCAGGTAGCCCTCAAGGATCTGGTTCTTCGTGAATTTCTTCTCCAGTTCAACGGCGACCTTCATCTCGCGCAGCTTGTCACCGAGGGTTTTCTGCCCGCTGAGCACAACCTCCTGGGTCTTGCCTGCCGCCAAGCGGGACTCGTTGAGGACGTTCGTCACGTACTGCTGGGTCAAGGTGGACGCGCCCTCCTTGGTGCCCTTGGTCAGGTTGGACGCTAATGCCCGGAGAATCCCTTGGGGGTCAACACCGCCGTGCTCGTAGAAGCGGCTGTCCTCGACGGCGACGATCGCGTCCTTGATGTAAGGGGACATCTGGTCGAGACCGACCTTCACCCGGTTCTCGGCATAGAAAGTGGCGATCGTCTTTCCGTCAGAGCTGAGAACTTTGGTGGACTGCGACGGCGCATTGACCACCAGATCGCCCGGAAGGTTGTCAAAGTATTGAATCGAACCGCTGACGGCCATGCCGGCAGAGGCCACACCGGGAACCACCAGGCCGGCAGCCAATACTCCACATACGGCGCTCACGACAAAGAATCCGATGACCCTCCAGAGGACCGCGGCCAAACCCTTTTTTGGGTTGTTCTTCGACGCCATATTTCCAGCTATCAACTGTGCGTGAATCAAGATTACGCCGCCGTTCCACGCATCAACTAGGCCCCGGAATCCGTGGCGGCATGGGCAACACGGTTATGTTCGTCACTTCGCCCGCGTGCTGGCGGGAATCGGCGTTTTGCCGGATGCATACTGATGATGTTCGGGTGCGCGATGGAAGGCGGTGGGCAGCCAGTGGAGACTTTGATGGCTGTTGTGAGGAGCGAGTATTTTCCGGCGGGCGCGGTGCTCGTAGGCGTGGTTTTGTTCTGGACGATCGGCGTGCTTGGCGGATTGTCCTGGTTGAGCGGAGGGCAGCCTCCCGTGGCCATCCTGACGTGGATGATATTCATATACGGTGTGGTAGTGCTTTCTCCCCTCGCCGGAATCTGGGCAGCAGTGGACCTTGCCCGCCGCTGGTGGCGGAACCGCCAGGCGCGCCAGCAGCAGCCCGGAACGGCCGACGTCGAGTCTTTCTGAATCCGGTGCGCGATAGCCTGAGGCTAGGCCCTGCCTGAAACCTGCCCAGGATCTGCCCGAACGGAACGAGGACTCCCCATGATCACACGCGTCGACGTCGATGAAGCGGCTGCCCGGATTGCCGGGAGGATCCGCCGCACTCCCGTTTTCGAGGCTGACCCGGGGACCGTACCCGGGCGGCTGTGGTTCAAATGCGAGTTCACGCAGCACACGGGTACCTTCAAGGCGAGGGGCGCCTTCAACCGCGTCCTGGCCAGCCGGGAGCGGGGCGAGCTGAAGGACGAGGTGGGAATCGTCGTCGCTTCAGGGGGCAATGCCGGGCTGGCGAATGCCTATGCCGCAGCCCAGCTTGGTGTGCCCGCAACGGTTTTTGTCCCCGAGACCGCACCAGTCGTGAAGGTCAAGAAGCTCAAGGCCAGCGGCGCCACGGTGGTCCAGCGCGGGACCGAGTACGCCGAAGCGTTTGAAGCCGCACTGGCCTACGCCGAGGAAACCGGCGCCGTCTACTGCCACGCGTACGACCAAGCTGAAATCGCCGCTGGGGCAGGCACCGTGGGTTCGGAGCTCCTGGAACAGCTGGGCGAAATAGACACCGTCGTGGTGGCCGTCGGGGGCGGCGGGCTCATGGCGGGAATCGCGGCCGCCGTCGAAGGACACGCCCGGGTTGTTGGCGTCGAGCCGGACAACGCGCCCACCCTCCATTCGGCCCTGGCCGCGGGGACGCCGGTTGACGTCGCCGTTTCCGGGATCGCCGCGGATTCACTCGGCGCCCGGCAGATCGGCCGGATCGGCTTCGAAGTGGCCCTCCGCACGGGCGTCCGGACGGTTCTGGTGTCCGACGACGACATCGCCGCCGCGCGCTCGCTCCTGTGGGAGCAGTACAGGATCGTCGTGGAACACGGCGCGGCCGCCGCTTTCGCTGCCCTGAACTCGGGAGCCTACGCCCCGGCAGAAGGGGAACGCGTGGCTGTGATCCTTTGTGGTGCCAACACCGACCCCGCCACGGTCTGAAGCGGCCTGCCCCGGCCCTGCCGCGGGCGCTCCGAAGTTGCTAAGCTCTAGCCCAAATGCCGGGGCACGCAAACCGCTTCACGAACGGACAGTGACATGACGCGATTGATCATCATGGGCCCTCCTGGCTCGGGCAAGGGTACCCAGGCTGAATACATCGCCAGGCATTTCGGCATCCCTGCGATTTCCACCGGAGATATTTTCCGCGCCCATGTGGGAGGCAAGACCGAACTTGGGGCGGAAGCCAGCAAGTACATGGACAGCGGCGAATTCGTTCCGGATCACGTCACCAATGCCATGGTCCAGCAGCGGCTTGGCAATACCGATGCCCAGTCAGGGTTCCTCCTGGACGGCTACCCCCGCACCACCGCGCAAATAGAGGCACTCGATGGCATTCTGGCCGGTAACCAGCAGCAGCTTGATGCGGTCGTCGAGCTGACAGTCGACGACGACGAACTGGTGGAGCGAATGCTTCGCAGGGCGCAAGAGCAGGGCCGCAGCGATGACACGGCGCCGGTGATCCGCCGTCGTCTGGAGCTCTACCGAGACGAGACACAGGCCGTGGTTGCGCGGTACTCCGAGCGAGGAATCGTGCTCGCCGTGGATGGTTCCGGCCAGCGGGAAGAGATCACGGCCAAAGCCATTGCCGCCATTCAATCAGTGCTAGGGAAGGACCTGTGAACGGTCAACCGAATACCGGCCAAAGGATCGAAGACTATGCAATGATCGGGGACCTGCATACGGCAGCCCTGGTCAGCAGGGCAGGCTCGATCGACTGGTTGTGCCTTCCACGTTTCGATTCGCCTGCGTGTTTCGCCGCGCTCTTGGATTCTCCCAAGGCAGGGCGCTGGCTCCTGGCTCCTGAATCCGGGGGCACGTGCACGCGGCGCCAGTACAGGGACGGCACGCTCATCCTGGAGACGGACTGGGAAACCGAGGAAGGGCACGTGCGGGTCATCGATTTCATGCCCCCACGCGACTCCGTTGCGGACATCGTCCGGATAGTTGAAGGTATTCGCGGCTCGGTCAAGATGCGCGGCGAGCTGATCCTGCGGTTCGACTACGGACACGTGGTGCCCTGGGTGCGCCGCGATAGGCACGGCCTCCGCGCGGTTGCCGGTCCGGACTCCGTCTACCTCAAGACCCCGGCGCCTTTGAAGGGAAAGGACTTCACCACGGTCAGCGAGTTCACGGTGAACGCGGGTGACCACGTCCCCTTCGTCCTGACCTGGGCGCCTAGCCACGAACGGCGGCCACGCACTGTCGAGGCAGATATCGCCCTCGACGACACGGCAGCATTCTGGACGGATTGGTCCAGGCGTTGTACGGTCCGCGGGCCATACCGGAAAGCCATTCAGCGTTCCCTGATTACCCTGAAGGCCCTCACGTATGCGCCTACCGGGGGCATTGTTGCCGCCGCAACCACCTCGCTTCCCGAACAGATTGGCGGGCCGCGGAACTGGGACTACCGCTATTGCTGGCTGCGTGATGCCACTTTGACCCTTCAAGCGTTCCTGGCCGCGGGCTATACCGAGGAGGCCGCCGCGTGGCGGGATTGGCTCCTGCGCGCTGTGGCAGGAGACCCGGCCGACCTTCAGATCATGTACAGCTTGCACGGTCGCCGAAGATTGCCTGAGTCGGAGCTGACGTGGCTTACGGGGTATCAGGGCTCCACGCCGGTGCGAATCGGGAACGCGGCGGCAGAGCAGCTCCAGCTGGACGTTTGGGGGGAGGTGCTGGACTGCCTGTCCCTGACCCGCGCATCGCTGATGGCCATCGGCGATGAGTCCTGGGACGTCCAGTCTGCCTTGATGCGCCATCTTGAGACCATCTGGGACCAGCCGGACAACGGACTCTGGGAAGTTCGCGGCCCGCGGCGCCACTTCGTGCACTCCAAAGTGATGGCCTGGGTCGCGGCTGACCGCATGGTCCGGGGAATCCGTGAATCCGGTATGCCTGGCCCGTTGGATCGCTGGGAGGCTTTGCGGGACACCATCCATGACGAAGTCATGACCCATGGATTCGACGCCGAACGCAACACCTTCGTGCAGTCCTACGGGAGCAAGGAGCTGGATGCCAGCCTTCTCCTGATCCCCAAAGTGGGCTTCCTGCCCCACGATGATCCGCGCGTGATCGGCACCATTGACGCCATCCAGCGTGAGTTGACGGAAGACGGCTTCGTGCTGCGCTACCGTCCGCAAGACAGCGACGACGGATTGCCGGGTGGAGAGGGCGTCTTCCTCGCGTGCTCCTTCTGGATGGTGGACGCACTTTTGGGCGCCGGGCGCAGCTCGGAAGCCACGGAGCTCTTTGAGCGGCTCCTTGCGTTGCGCAACGATGTGGGGCTGCTGAGCGAAGAATGGGACGCACATGCCGGCCGACAACTGGGCAATATGCCCCAGGCTTTCAGCCATTTCGGCTTGGTGCTCAGCGCCTTGCAACTGCACCACGGCAAGGCGCACCGCAGCAATGCCCCGATAGGCGGGGCACCGCCGTCGGAATCCCCTGCAGTGTCTTTGGAAGCACCGTCCTCAGAGGCGCCGTCGGCGGTTTAGGGGACGCCGACGGCGGCCTAGGGACG
The DNA here is from genome assembly GCF_026683955.1 of Arthrobacter sp. MMS18-M83. Lineage (NCBI taxonomy): Bacteria > Bacillati > Actinomycetota > Actinomycetes > Micrococcales > Micrococcaceae > Arthrobacter > Arthrobacter sp. MMS18-M83. The sequence goes on from NZ_CP113343.1 coordinate 3,100,306, forward strand.
GCGTCGAGCTGACTTTCTGGAGCGTTTAGGCCAGCGGAAGATCCGGCCGGCCAAGGCCAGCCCAGCTCCGAGGTTGATCGTGGGCAGGTAAGCCCGTGCGACTGCCGTTCCAACGGCCGGCAATGAAGCGGCGTCGGGGTAGAGCATGTAAAGGGGTTCGTACCTAGGCTGGAACTTTGCCTTGAATGCCAAGAGGGACCTGAACCCGTACACCGGTTCCAACGTCGCGCCCAACCAATCGAGCAACCGGTCAAGGCTGCCGGGAGGCCGGGATCGTGGCCTTGGGCGTGGAATTTCGGAAGGATCCTCGGCGATCCGTGCCAGGGGGGCTCCAGAGAGGCTGAGGAATTCGCATCCTTCATCCTTGAGGCTGAGTGCGGCGGAAGCGATGAGGAATTCGATGCTGGCACGGAAGCCGTTGCTACGGCGCCGCATGAAATCCAAGGTCCAGCCCACGATGTGTCCGTTGCGGTACACGGGCAACCAGGACGTGACAGCGTGAACGGTGTGGCGCTGGTCAATCGCGAGCAAACAGCGCACGTCCGGGTCGTCGAGCTCGTCCAGGCTGCCCAGGGTGAAGCCCATTTCGGGCATGTTCCTGTCCGCTACCCATTCCTCGGAGATTTCCTCGATCTGGACCTGGACGGAGAAAGGAGCAGAGGCGTAGCTCGTCCACTCGTAGCGGACGCCCTCCTTCGCTGCGCTGTTCAGGGCTGTGCGGATGTCCTGGAACTTCTTTCCCTTGAAGGAAATCGAATGCAACGGCAGGACCGTTTCCTGGGCTACCTGGGCGGAGCTCCAACCGGACAAGTCCGCATGATCGCGCAGTTCCTGGGGCACCGAGTAGAAACACGGCGTCCACCCATTGCCCCTGCAGTGGCGGGCGAATTCCGCGAAGGCGGCGCCCATCTCGGATTTGGGTCCCACGGGGCCACCAAGCGTGAGCGCAACTCCCGTGCTGACCCGGTACGCCACAAAGGACTGTCCTGAAGAGGAAAACCAATACGTGTTTCCCGGCCAGGTAGTCATCCAGGACAGCGAGCTGCCTTCCCACGTCTTGATGATATTCCGCGCCCGCTCGGTACTGGCGTCGTGCCGGGTGTGGGTCTGGTGAAGGAAAGTCTTGAATATCAGAACACCTGCAACGGCCCAAAAAAGCACTCCGACGCCCTCGTAGACGAGAACGGCGGCTGTGCCCTGGGGAAAGAAGGCCGGAGGGACGTCCAGCACGAAGCCCAGCGGAAGGAAGCGGTCGGGGATATCCGCCAATAGATCCGGCAATCCCGGAACAGGGGAGAAATCCTGGGCGAGGAGGAGCCCTGCACCGACGTAGACCACACTGAGCACAGCCGCCATGGCAAGAACCTGGACAGCAAGGCGCTTATAGGTTCCAGCCGGCGCCGTAACGTGGAACAGCCGCCGGGCGGCGAGCAGGACGATGGTCAGCGCAAGAGGCAGGAGCAGCGGCAGGGCCAGGGTGAGCGGCTGCGAGGAGCTTGACCCTTCGATCGCGGCGATCCCCTCGCTTGCCCCGGTGTCCGAGGTAGTTGGCTGTAGGACCCCGGCGATGGCAATTCCAGCCAGGACGGACAGGGCCACCTGGATCAGCAGGGTCCCCACCCATGCAAATCGTCGTCCGCGACGAAGGCCGTCCGCGAGCAACAGGAGGAGGAACGACGGGAGGATGGCCATGAAGATCCCTCCGGCCCCTGCGCGCAACTGCAGCTGGGCGACGGCACAGTCCTTCGCCTGCGCCGGATCCGCGCAGAGGGCTTGGAGCGCTTGGGAGTCTATCGGCTGGATGTTTGTGAACAGAAAGCGCAGGATAGACAACGGTCCCACGGCATGCGGGACGAGGCCGGCGACCACCGGTCCGATCGCCGATGCGGCAATGAGCAGCGAAAGCAGCACACGGCCCTCGTGCCGGGTGCTGACCGGTCGCCCGAATCGCGGCCGCCGTCCCAGCAACAGGGGGCCAAGAACCGTGCCCACCCCTGCGGCGGCGAGCCTCACAAGATCCGCGAACCCTCCGCTGTACAGGGCCAGGAGCAGCAATAAGGCGAAGCCGGCCAGCCGGATGCGGCGCCTCCAAAGGGTTGCCATGGACGCAGTCGCTGCCATGGCCGTGCCGGTGATGAAAGCACTCGGACCCATGAAGAGGTGGCTGCCCATCTCCGCCGTCCAGCTTCCCAGCAAGCCTTGGACAAGGCCGAGGAATCCAAGGGAAACTCCAACTCCCAGAATCTGGCTGGAGACCGCAGCGGTTGCGTATGCCCGCCATCCCATTCGCCGCTCCAAAGGCACTCCGAGCAGGAGCACCAGGACGGTTCCAAGCACGTACTCCGTCAGGTCCCTCGCCCAAAAGGCGGAAGCCAAGACGGCCCACCAGTGATCTGGAACAGAGTGCGGCGTCGCTGCGACGTTGAGCCGCAATTGCGCATTCGGTCCGGTGGCAAGGCTCGACGTCAACGCGCCCAATCCCCAGAAAACGATGACAAAACCCAAGGTGAGCCGTGCGGAGCGCAGTCTTCCAGCCCACGATGGCCGCGCTGGGACGTCTGGGAAGGGCTCGGTTCCCGGCTCGTGCACGGGGTTCCTTTCAACGCACCAGAAGGATTGGGGGCGAAATGAAATTCTTCCACACCAGCTGTCCTACGAGGATAGGTCCCACTTCGCCGTGACCTTCCCCGTCCCGATCCAATAGACTCCGACGTAGGCAGGCCGTCGGATTGATTCCGTTCCCTACAAATGGCTATCAAGGGACAGTTGTTCCACGTTTATGCCGCCAGAGTTCAAAACCAACAGAAGCAAGCTCGGGACAAGGACGATGCACAAATCTCGCATAATCCGCTTCGCTGCATCCGTAATGGCCGCTGGCGTGGTCTTGGCCGGCTGTGCGCAGGCGCCGGCCGAGTCGACCCCGTCGGCCAGCGGGAAGCAGGCCGCGGCGCCCATCGCGCCCTCCGGAAGTCCGGCGGCAGCGGCCGAAGGTCCCAAGAAACCCGATTCTCCACAGGATCCGTCAAAGCTTCCCGTGGGGACCCTGTACAAGAATCCAAGCAATGACCGGAACGAAATCATCCTCGCGGATATCCGGCACACCGCTGTCCTCATTGGTGACTCCCAGTCTGAGCCGATGGGCTCATGGCCACGGGTGGCCTTGGACTCCCTTGGCTACAAGGTGTATTCCGTGGCCCGGGGCGGTACCGGATACGTGGCCGCCACGAAAACCAGTGGGAACTACATCGATGCGCTGCAACGCGGAGACTGGGTGCTGCCTTATGGGACGCCGCCGCTGATCGTGCTCGAAGGTGGAGGCAACGACGCCGGCCACGACGCCAGCGATGGGCAGATCACGGCCAACGCCAACAGGCTCCTCGCAGCCCTCAAAAAGAGATACCCACAGGCGAAGATTGCGATGATTGGAACCCTTGCCAGGGGTTCCAGCGTCGGCGGGGGTCGCCGCACCGAGGTTGACGCGCTGCTGGGCGACATCGCGGCCAAGGCCGGAGCTCCGTTCTTCAGCGTCGGCGACTGGATCACCAAATATCAGGTCGCCGGCGACCTCGTGGATGGCGTGCACCTGAACGCCGCAGGGCATGCCAAGCTCGGCAGGGTACTGGCCGCCGACATGGCCGAAGCCGGACTTCGCCTGCAGCCGGACCCGGCCAGCTGACCCGGCTCCGAACTAGCTTGCCCAACACGTTCCAACCAGAGGAGTGCTTCATGAAAATTGCAGTAACCGGAGGAAGCGGAAAACTGGGCAAGAGCGTGGTCCGCAGGCTGATTGCCGACGGTCACGACGTCATGAACCTGGACCGGGCCGGCGGGAGGGAGCGCGGAACTGTCACGGTGGACCTTCGCAACTACGGGCAGGTTGTGGACGTGATCCTTGGCCTGGATGACCGCCACGAAGGATTCGACGCGATCGTCCACCTAGGAGCGATCCCGGCACCAGGACTGTTTCCGGACGCTGCAACGTTCGAAAACAATATGCTCTCCACGTACAACGTGTTTCAAGCAGCCAGGAGGGCAGGGATCAAGAAGATCGTCTACGCCTCCAGCGAGACAGTGCTGGGGCTGCCGTTCGACGTCGATCCTCCCTACATCCCCGTGGACGAGGAATATCCGGCACGGCCGGAAAGCACCTATTCGCTGGTGAAGCACCTCGAAGAACAGATGGCCATCGAACTCACACGGTGGGATCCCGAGCTGAGCATTGTGGGCTTACGGTTCTCCAACGTCATGGACCCCGAGGACTACGAAGCTTTCCCGTCGTTCGACGCCGACGCCAAGCTTCGTAAGTGGAACCTGTGGGGTTACATCGATGGCCGGGACGGCGGGCAGGCTGTGGCCCGGGCACTCGAGCACGGCAAGCCGGGTTTCGAGGCGTTCATCATTGCGGCGGCGGACTCTGTCATGGGCCGTTCAAGCGCCAGCCTCGCAGCCGAGGTCTTCCCGCAGGTCACGGTGACCAAGGACCTGGGAGAACACGAAACCATGCTGTCGATCGACAAGGCCGGGCGCCTCCTGGGTTTCTCCCCGGAACACAGTTGGCGGGACTACCACTCGAACCGGACCACGCCCACGGAAGACTAGCCCGCGGCAGCCGGAAGCCCGCCGCCGTCAGGCCCAGCTATCTGGAGATGGCCGGGTCTGGCAGAACTCCGTGCACGGGAGAACAATTGATTCATGGTCAGCTATTCAGCCCTTGAACAAGCGTCCAGCAAGAATCCGCATGACTGGGGCCGGGCGATGGCAACGGCGATGACAAAGCTCCTGGATGCGGCTCGCATTGATGGACGGCATTTTGAACATGAGTTCCTCTATGGCGAGGAACTGCGCATGAGGATCGACGAGATCAACGGCGGAGCCACCGTGAAACTCACGTGGACGCCGATGGACCAGGAAACTGAAGAGGAGAAATCCTCGGCCTGAGCGCTCCGGCCTGCTCGGGACCGGCCGGGCCAGGAAAGCCGCCCGGGCCCGGGCCGGGGCCGCTAGGGCCTCCGTTGCTGCCGAGCAGGCTCCGCGTCAGGGCCTCGCCGTCGGCCATGAGCTGTTCCACCGCGAAGCCCAGGTGCGCGTCGCCGGGAGTCTCGTCCGCCAGCGCTGCCGCGACCACCGCGCGTCGGATTAGTTCCTTGGCGAACGACGCCGTGGTGCCGGCAGTGCGGGCTGCTGCGGTTTCGATCGACGAGGGTGAGAACGGGAGTCCGTTCGAATACAGCCTCAGCAGTTCCACCCGTTCGTGCTTGGAAGGAAGCGGTATTTCCACGGCAAGGTCCACGCGTCCGGGCCGCTGGGCGAGGGCCCGCTCCAACAGGTCCACCCGGTTGGTAGTCAGCACGAACGCGACGTCGGCGTCGTTGTCCAGCCCGTCCATGGCGTCGAGCACCTCGAAGAGCAGCGGCTTGGGTCCATGTCCCCTCGGCGATCAGATCGCAGTCCTCCAACACAACGATCGACGGGGCCAACGCCCGCGCGATCTTGGCTGCCTCCGAAATCCTGGCGAGTGACCCGCCCGAGAGGAGCACCGCCGTCGTACCCTCGCTTTGGCTCAGCAGGTACCGGACGGTGTGTGTTTTGCCCGTGCCCGGTGGCCCGTAGAGAAGGAGGCCGCGCTTGAGATGCTGTCCGTGTGCCGCCAAGATGTCCGCTTGCCGGGCAATGCCAAGGGTATGGCCCTCCACCTTGTCGAGGAGGCCGTCAGGAAGGACCACATCACCGCTGGTGAGTTCCGGGCGCCTGATAAAGGTCACGCCACTGATGCTCGGCCCATAATCGCTGACGGCGAGGGCGATGATCTGGCCCTTGAAAACGCTTTGATGCTCCATTTCCCCCGCACTTCGGCCAGCAGCTCGGAAGCGACGGGAGGGTGGGTGGCCAGGACTTCGAGTGAGGCAAATTGCCGGCCGCGGTCCATCTTGGCCCCGCGCTGGAGCACCGCAACGGGCGAACCGGCGTAGCTGAAGAGCCAGAGACCAAGCGCGACGGCCTGGCGCTGTTGATCCGGGCCGGTGGCCAAGTTGGAGTAGTCCGGTTGGGCGAGCGGGAAGCGCGGGTAGCTGCGGGATTGCTGCAGCATGTCGCTGAAGGACATGCGGTGGCGCTGGTCGCCGCCTCCGATGCCCACCAGCCGGTAGTCCGGATCGCGGCCGGCCAGCCCCTCCATGACGATGTCCACATCCACCAAGCGATGCGGCGGGATCTCCTCCGTCACCACGGAGAGTTCATGGGCCGGCACGGCAAGGTGCCCGGTCAACGCCTGCAGAAGCTGCTCGTCGCCCTCGGTACGGTCCAAACCAGACTGGGCCAAACGTGTCAGTGTTCCGAAGTCTTCGATGAATTTCCCCAATTTTTCATCCATGGTCAGACCCTAGCAGGAGGGGCATTGCTTGGTCAGCGGGTTCAGCAGAGCCCGTTCAGGGTAGTGATGGCGAGATCCCGGAGCCGCCCGGACACCGGTTGCGTGAGGGCGGCGACCATTGCGTCGTTCTCCGCCCCGGTGTCAGGTGGGTAGGCGATCCCCAGGCTAAGCTGGCGGTTGCCGTCCGCGCTGCTGACACTGATGCCGCCGAAGCCCAACGTGGATCCGCCGTGGCCGTAGTAGAAGCCGTTGGTGCATTCGTCATTCCAACGCTGCAGCCCAAGGCCATAGTTCGCCCCGTTGATCGTCTCCATCTCCGTCAGGGCGGCGGGTCCTAGTAAGCGACCCCGCATGAGGGCCGCATAGAACGAATTCACGTCCCCCACGCTCGAGATGACTCCGGCACCGGCCGACCCAAGCTGAAGCTCCGGTTCCGTCACGTCCAGGCGCTCGCCGTCCAGCAGGGAATAGCTGTGGATCAGGTCAGGTTCCGAACGGTCCGGCCCGCCAAGGGTAGTGCGGCTCAGCCCCAGGGGTTCGAAGATGTTATCGGCAAGGACATCGCTGATCGAGTGGTGGCGGTACCTCTGGATGATCAAGGCCAGGGCAGCGTAGTTCGCTTCCGAATAGGTGAATTGCGGAGCGAGCCGTTCCGCCCAAGGCGCTGTACCTGCCAGCCGCAGGATGTCCTCCGGGCTGAAGCGAGTGTTGATGGCCTGCTTCAACGACTGGGACCTCAGCATGGGCCCCGTCGGGTCGGCCAACCCTGAGGTGTGGTTCAGCAGGGACCGGACCGTGACGGCGTCGCTTGCGTGGACGAGGGTGTTGAATTCCGGAAGGTGCTTCGAAACGGGGTCATCGAGGCTGACTGTTCCTTCCTCCACCAGTTTGAGGAGGGAAACCGAGACCATGGACTTGGTGATTCCCCCGGCCGGAATCCGGTCCGTGACTTCGGCGGGATGCTGCGCGTCCACGTTCCGTACCCCGTAGCCCTTGGCCCACTTGTTGCCCCGGACGTTGACCTCGACAACTACAGCGGTGGCCCCTTGTCCGATCATGGCCTGTGCGAAGAACTCCAGCCCGGGCACATCTATCGCCGCCGCTCCCGTAGGCGCCGCGACGGGTGCGGAATCGGACGTGGGAGGGTACGTGCAGGCTCCTGTAGCCAGGGTCAATGCCACGACTGAGGCCGCCAGGAATCCTGCAATCGGGGAGGTGGCTCGAGCCCGGGGAACCATGGAAGCCCGCGCAGCCTTCATGACTGCCTCCTGAAGCTCCGCTGCAGGGCAACGGCGGGGCGCCCTTGCCCCCGTAGTTTCGATCGTCCTCTTCGGAGCGGAGGGGGTCAACGCCGAAAACGTGGGTGGCCCGAACCCAACTGACTCGCAGTAGTTGTCGTTATGAGCGCTCATAACGACATTTACTGCGAGTCAGTTTGGGTGGCCGGGGGAGCCTAGGTCAGCTTGATCTGACGGTTGACGTCCTTGTACAGCAGGTACCGGAACGGGCCCGGTCCGCCGGCGTAGCAGGCCTGCGGGCAGAAGGCGCGCAGCCACATGAAGTCGCCTGCCTCCACTTCGACCCAGTCATTGTTGAGCAGGTACATGCCCTTGCCCTCCAGGACGTACAGGCCATGCTCCATGACGTGGGTCTCCGGGAAGGGGATCACGCCACCGGGCTGGAAGGTCACGATGTTCACGTGCATGTCGTGGGCCAGGTCATTGGGGTCCGCGAAACGCGTGGTGGCCCAGACGCCGTTGACGTCCGGCATTTCGCCTGCTTCAACTTCTGCATCACTCGTGACGAACGACTTGGCTTCATAACCCTCAAGGCGCTCGTAGGCCTTGCGGATCCAGTGGAAGGAGACGATGTCGTCCGAGACGTTCTCCAGGCCCCAGTTGGAACCGGCAGCAAGGTAGGCGTAGCCGCCCTCCTCAAGCTGGTGCAGTTCGCCGTCAAGGGTCAGGTTGACCTTGCCCTTGGTAACGAAGATGACGCCTTCAACACCCGACTCAAACTCGGCCTTGGGAGCGCCGCCGCCCGGGCCGATCTCGACGATCAGCTGGGAGAAAGTGGTGGCGAACCCGGAGATCGGGCGGGCAATGATCCAGGAACGCGTGTTGGAGAAGCCAGGCAGGTTGCTGGTCACAATATCGGTCAGCACGCCCTTGGGGATGACCGTGTAGGCCTCCGTGACGATTGCGCGTTCCGTGGTGAGGTGGGTCTGCGGCGGCAGGCCGCCTTGGGGGTAGTAGTACTTGCCCATCATTGGATCCTTACTTGGAGGTGGTGTGCGCCAGCCGGGGGTGCGCCAGTGCGGTCAGCCGGGGGAGTTCGACGCCGGCAAGCGCCAGCACTTCTTCGGAACCTACCGCTCCGCATTGGACGCCCCGCAGGACGAAGGCGGCGAGGGCCCGGGCGGTGGCGGGTTCGTCCATGACGCCGCCTTCGGTTCGTTCCACGTAGTTGCGGAGGCGTGCCGCGGCCGCGGGCATGCCTTCGCGGTAGAAGGCGTACGTTGCCGCGAAACGGCTGGGCAGTTGGGCGGCGTGCAGATCCCAACCCTGGTAGTAGCCGCGTTCAAGCGAGCGCCGTACCAGTCGGCCATGCAGCTTCCACGCGTTCTCCACGTTGTCGCCCACCGGGATGATGTTGGTGGAACCGTCGGAGAGCCGGATTCCAGTGCCCGCAACGGCCAACTGCGTGACTTCCTTCGCGAAGTCCGCCACCGGGTGCTCCATGGACTGGTACTCCGCGGAGATCTGCAGAGAAGCCGAGTAGTCATAGGTGCCGTAGTGCAGGGCGCTGATGCGGCCAGGAACTGCGTGCGCAAGCTTGGCCACGGGGGAGGTCCCGTCCGGACCCAGAATCAGCTGAGGTGTTTCCACCTGGACTTCGAAGCGGAGCCGGCCTGCCGGAAGCGAGTGGATCTCTTCCAAGCGGGAGACGGCGAAGTCCATCGCCTGCACCTGGGCCACCGTGGTGACCTTGGGGAGCGTGAGGATGAGGCCGTCGGGCAGTTCTCCGGCGGAAGCCAAAGTGGAGACGAACAGGTCCAGGGTCTTCAGGCCGCGTGCCCTGGTGGGGGCCTCGAAGCATTTGAACCGAATGCCGATGAAAGGCGGGGCAGAGCCGGCGGTAACGGCTTCGCTGACAGCCTGGGCTGCCGCTACCGCTGCCACGTCTTCAGCTTCGTCGCCGCGGTCGCCGTACCCATCCTCGAAGTCGAGGCGCAAGTCCTCGATCGGTTCGCTCCGCAACTTGGCAGCCACACGGGTGGCGACGGCGGCAGCCAGCTCGGGCTCCTGGCCCAGCAGCGTACCGAGCCTTTCGAGACCGCCGTGGGCCTCCGCCGTCGTGATCGCCTGGGCGCCCCATTCGGCAGAGAGCGACGGCGTGAAACGGTCCGCAGGGACGTACACCGTGTGCACCGGCTGGCGGGTGCCGTCGTCACCGGGGTAGTTCCGCTCCAGCAGTTGGTCGGTGGCGGCCAGCTGGGTGTCGATGGCGGCGAGATCGGCCGCCGAGAAGGAGGAAGCGGCCATTCCTACACCAGCTCGTAGGCGGGAGTGGTGAGGAAGTCCGTGTAGTCCTCGGAGAGACAGATGTCCGCGATCAGGCGGCTGGCCGGCTCGTAGAACTTCTCGAAGGTCTCGGCGTCAACCTCACTGCGCAGGCGGTCGGTCTCTTCGCCGAGGATCCGGGTGACCAGTTCGCGGGTGACCGTGTTGCCGGTGTCAGCCAGGACGGACTTGTTGCGGATCTGCTGCCACACCTGGGAGCGGGAGATTTCCGCGGTGGCGGCGTCTTCCATGAGGTTGTGGATCGCGACGGCACCGCTGCCGGAGAGCCACACGGCGGTGTACGCGACGGCGACGTAAAGGTTCAGGCGAAGGCCCGCCTCGGTCACTTGGCCGCCAGCGGAGGAGATGTCCAACAGCTGCTCGGCAGTCACTGAGACCTCCGGGCGCTGCTTGTCCAATTGGTTGGGCCGAGCTCCCAGCACCGAGTCGAACACTTCGCGGCAGGTGGAGACGAGGTCCGGGTGGGCCACCCAGGAACCATCGAAACCGTCGTTGGCCTCGCGGGTCTTGTCCGCACGAACCTTCTCGAAGGCCTGTGCCGTGACTTCGGGTTCGCGGCGGTTCGGGATGACGGCTGCCATGCCGCCCATCGCGAAGGCGCCACGCTTGTGGCAGGTCTTGACCAGCAGTTCCGTGTAGGCACGCATGAACGGAGCCGTCATGACCACGGACGCGCGGTCCGGCAGGATGAAGGACTCACCGGCGTCGCGGAAGTACTTCACGATGCTGAAGAGGTAATCCCAACGGCCTGCGTTCAGGCCGGAAGCGTGATCACGAAGTTCGTAGAGGAACTCGTCCATTTCGAACGCGGCCGGGATGGTTTCGATCAGCATGGTGGCGCGGACGCTGCCCTGCGGGATGCCGAGGTAGTCCTGGGCGAAAACGAAGATGTCGTTCCACAGGCGGGCCTCAAGGTGGCTTTCCATCTTGGGCAGGTAGTAGTACGGGCCCTGGCCATTGAGCAGGAGTTGCTTGGCCACGTGGAAGAAGTGCAGGCCAATGTCCACCAACGCGCCCACGGTGGGTTCGCCGTCGATCAGCAAGTGCCGTTCGTCCATGTGCCAGCCGCGCGGGCGGGCGACGACGACGGCGAGCGGCGCGTCCGTGCGGAGCCGGTATTCCTTGCCTTCTGGAGAGGTGTAGCTCAGGGTGCCCTGGGCGGCGTCGCGGAGGTTCAGAATGGCGTCGATGACATTTGCCCAGGTGGGCGTGCTGGCGTCCTCGAGGTCGGCGAGCCACACTTTCGCTCCCGAATTCAGGGCGTTGATGGCCATCTTGGCCGGGGAGGCCGGACCGGTCATCTCGACCCGGCGGTCCCGCAGGGCCGCGGGTGCTTCGGCGACCTTCCAGTCGCCGTCGCGGATGTCCTGCGTTTCCGGGAGGAAGTCGAGACGGCCGGTGCGGGCCACTTCTTCACGCTTGGCGACGCGCGCCGCCAGGAGCTCGGTGCGGGTGCCAGCGAAGCGGCGGTGCAATTCCTCCACGAAGGCCAACGCCTTGGGAGTCAGGATCTCCTCGGCGCGTTCGATCGGCCGGGGGTCTGTGACTGTGAGAGCCATTGGGTGGTCCTTTCCTAGGGAGCGCCCTAGCGGGCTGCGGATGCTGCGTTTGCTACGGCTGCGGCGACGTCGGCGGCAACGTGCGGGTCGAAGACGCTGGGGATAATGTAGCTCGCATTCAGTTCATCATCTGCAACCCGGTTGGCGATAGCCTCTGCGGCGGCCACCAGCATTTCCGGGATGATGTCCGATGCTCCGGCGTCGAGCAGTCCGCGGAAGAAGCCCGGGAAGGCCAGTACGTTGTTGATCTGGTTGGGGAAGTCGCTCCGGCCGGTGGCGACTACCGCGGCGTGCTTGGACGCAATAACCGGGTCGATTTCCGGCGTGGGGTTGGCCATGGCGAACACGATCGCATTCTCGGCCATCGAAGCCACCTGCTCTTCGCCGATCACGTGCGGAGCGCTGACGCCGATGAACACGTCGGCACCCTTGAGGGCTTCGTGCAGCGTACCGGAGAAACCGGCCTCGTTGGTGTTCGAGGCAATCCATGAACGGTGCTCGTCGTCGTACTTTTCGCCCGAGTGGATGGCACCGGAACGCCCGGCCGCCACGATGTGCTGCGCGCCCTGGGCCTTGAGGAGCTGGATGATGGCAGATCCCGCAGCACCGACGCCGGAGACCACGATCTTGACCTCGGAGAGCTTCTTGTCCACAACGCGCAATGCGTTGACGAGGGCCGCGAGGGTGACAATCGCCGTTCCGTGCTGGTCATCGTGGAAGACGGGGATGTCCAGCTCGTCGCGGAGCCGCTTCTCGATTTCGAAGCAGCGCGGGGCGGCGATGTCTTCAAGGTTGACGCCGCCGTAGACGGGTGCGATCGCCTTGACGATCTTGATGATTTCCTCGGTGTCCTGGGTGTCCAGGCAGACCGGCCAGGCATCGACGTTGGCGAATTGCTTGAACAGTGCGGCCTTGCCTTCCATGACCGGCAGCGCGGCGGCGGGGCCGATGTTGCCGAGGCCCAGGACCGCGGAACCATCCGTGACGACGGCGATCGTGTTCCGCTTGACGGTCAGGTTGCGGGCTGCGGCGGGGTCCTCCGCGATGGCGAGGCAGACGCGTGCGACGCCGGGGGTGTAGGCGCGGGAGAGATCGTCGCGGTTGCGCAGGGCTACCTTCGGGACGACCTCGAGTTTGCCGCCCAGGTGCATGAGGAAGGTGCGGTCCGAGACGTGCTGGACCTTGACGCCGTCGAGCGCGTTGAGGGCGTCCTTGACACGGTTGGCGTGTTCTTCGTCGGTGGTGTTGCAGGTGACGTCAACAACCAGGGTGTCGTGGTGCGACTCGGTCACATCCAGCGCGGTAACGGCTGCACCCGCCGCGGCGACGGCCGCGGCCAGCTCGCTCGTGGCAGTGAAGCTTGACGGCGCGGCGACGCGCAGGGTGATCGAATTTCCGGGGCTCGGGTTCGCCATTGAATTTCCTCCTCGTGCAGGCCCATAGAGGGCCTCCGCTCAAACCGAATGTTTTCGTATTATGGATATTATTATCTACAAAGTGGAAACACAAGCCCCGGTTGGTACGCAAGCATTCCGGCGTCGCGTGCTGTATCTTGAGTGTTCTAAGCAATTCTTTTCACGATGCGGATAAGAGTTGTCGGATTCCGAGCCATAGGAGACAACGGAATGGCTGAAAAGCCCTCGGGAGGCGTGCAGTCCGTCGAGCGCGTCTTCGAACTGCTGGAACTCATCACTGATGCCGGCGGAGACGTTACGTTGAGCGAGCTGTCGTCGTCGACAGACCTGCCGCTCCCCACCATCCACCGCCTGCTGCGCACCTTGGTGTCCCTCGGCTACATCCGGCAACTGCCAAATCGTCGCTACGCGCTGGGTCCCCGGCTCATCCGGCTTGGCGAGGGAGCCAACAAGCAGCTCGGAGCCCTGGCGCGTCCCCAGCTGAAGTCGCTCGTTGACCGGCTAGGCGAGACGTCCAACATGGCCGTGCTGGATTCCGACATGGTCATCTACGTTGCCCAGGTTCCGTCCCTGCACTCCATGCGCATGTTCACCGAGGTGGGCCGCCGCGCCCACACGCACGACACCGGCGTGGGCAAGGCCATCCTGGCCCAGTTGGACGACGAGGTGGTCCGCGGGATCGTGGCCCGCACTGGCATGCCCACGCCCACGGCCAAGAGCATCGGGGACATCGATTCACTCCTCGCCGATTTGAACCGGATCCGCGAACGTGGCTACTCCATCGATGAGGAAGAGCAGGAGATTGGCGTGCGTTGCTTCGCGATGGCCGTCCCGAACGCTCCGACGCCCACTGCCATTTCCGTTTCCGGGCCGGTGTCCCGCGTGGACCAGCACTTTGCGGACCGCGCCGTGCCGCTCCTGCGCGAAGCCGCCCTCGCGATCTCGGCCGAGCTGAACCAGAACTAACCCGTCCCGACGCTCGCTCACCTATGACGCGAAACTCCCCGACGCTCGCTCACCTATGTCGGGTTTCCCGCGGACGCTCGCTCACCTTTAAGGCCAAAATGGCGAACGCTCGAGCACATCTTGTGCACGAGCGTTCGGCCGGGGGCGATCTATCTGCAGGAGCGTTCGCCAAAAAGGGGTCAAAAGTGAGCGAGCGTCCGGCGGGGCTTGCGCGAACTGGCGGGCGTTGCCCCTTTGCCTGAGAAAAGAGGTGCGACGCCTGCCAGTTCGGCACAGTAAGGCGAAGAAAGCCGCTAATGCTCGGCTGCGGTGGACGACGTGAGCGGCACTTCCTTGCCTTCGGCGTCGATCAATTTGCCGTTCTCGAACCGGTCGCCGTTCGCGAGGCACGCAATGTCCGCTTCTGTGACCACACGTCCCGTGCCTGCCACGAACACCGACTGGTTGTCCGAGTTGCCGGCCTTGAGGTGGTTGAAGAGCATGTTCAAGAGGATGGCCATGATGGCGGCCGAGCTGATGCCCGAATGGAAGATGGTGGAGAACCAGGAGGGGAACTGGTCGTAGAACTTCGGGGCGGCGATCGGGATCATGCCGAAGCCGATGGAAGCCGCCACGACAATCAGGTTCATGTTGTTGCGGTACTCGACTTTGGAGAGCGTCCGGATGCCGCTGGCGGCCACAGTTCCAAAGAGTACGACGCCGGCGCCGCCCAGGACGGGCGTCGGAACCGCTGCGACCACTCGCCCGAGGATCGGCAGCACGCCGAGGACCACCAGGATGAGTCCGCCCGCGCTGACCACGAAGCGGCTCTTGATGCCCGTGATGGCCACGAGACCGACGTTCTGGGCGAAAGCGCTCTGGGTGAAGGAGTTGAAGAGCGGCGAGATGGCACTTGAGAGCATGTCCGCTCGCAGGCCGTTGCCGATGCGCTTGGAATCGACCTTGGTGCCGACGATTTCGCCGACGGCGATGATGTCCGCCGAGGTCTCAGTCAGGGTGACCAGGATGACGATCAGCATCGAAACAATGGAGGCGATTTCGAAGGTGGGGGCACCGAAGGCGAACGGAGTGGGGAAGGCAACGATCGGACCCTGGCCGACCTTGGAGAAATCAGCCATTCCCGTGGCGAGGGCGATGACGGTTCCGATAGCCATGGCGAGGAGGATAGACAGCCGGGAGATTGCCGCGTTGCCGATCTTGCTGAGGAGCAGGACGATGCCCATCGTGGCCGCGGCGAGTCCAATGTTCGCCATGCTGCCGTAGTTGGGTGCGGCGCTGTTGCCGCCCATGGCCCAGTTGGCTGCGACGGGCATTAGGGTCAACCCGATGGTGGTGATGACGGTACCCGTGACTACAGGCGGGAAGAATTTGATGATCTTGGAGAAGAGGGGAGTGATCACCAGGCCGATCAAGGACGCCACGATGACCGAACCAAACACCGCCTGGATTCCGCCGCCACCGTGGACGATCGCCACCATGGTGGAAACACCGGCGAAGGACACTCCCTGGACCAGGGGCAGTTGAGATCCGAAGAACGGGATGCCGATGGTCTGCAGAATCGTGGCGAGGCCGCCGACAAACAGGCAGGCCGCGATCAGGAGGCCGATGTCCTGCGAGGACATGCCCGCGGCGGCTCCGATGATGAGCGGAGGGGCGATGATGCCGCCGTACATGGTCAAAACGTGCTGGAAGCCGTACGCGAACGTGCTCCCGATCGAGAGGCGCTGATCCTCGGGCCGGGTTGGCCCGGACTCTGCGGGGCGGGTTTTCTTCTTGGTGTTCATGGCAGACTTTCTTGGTTCATGGCAGACGTCTTTGTCTGGCTAACTTTGTCTGGCTAACGATGTGGGAGTTTTTGGGTACGGGTTAGTGCCCAACTGACTCGCATTTGATGTCGTTTTGACGCTCCAAAACGACACTTACTGCGAGCCAGTTGGGCGGGGATCTGGCGGCTTAGCAGAAGCCGGCGATGCCGTTCCAGGCAGCCGGGGCCGGCCTGGTGTCGTCGCGCTGGACCGTGGCTTCGATCAGGCCGTACGGGCGGTCCGCGGCGAAGAAGACCTCATTGGGGTTGTCGAGGCCGAACGGGCTGAGGTCCACCAGGAAGTGATGCTTGTTGGGCATGGAGAACTTGATCTCGTCGACTTCGCTGTGGGCCTCGAGGACCTTCTTGCCCATGTCGAACAAGGTCTGCTGCAGGGCATGGGAGTAGTTCTCCGTGAAGCCCTCAAGGAGCAGGGCCTTGATGTCCTCGTAGCTCTTGTTGAAGTCGGTCCCGGCAACGTCGAGTCCGGTGCTGTAGCGCCAGCGGGCCGAGACGTCGGTGGCGAGGATGCGGTCCGTGGTCTCGGGCAGCGTGGTGTACCGGTCGCGGGGGTAGCCGACGAAGCCGGACTGGGTGGTCTTGAGGACGGTCAGGTCCTTGAGGCCGGAAATGACGTGCGTTGTGTTGCCTTCGCGGACCACGACGGCGGTGCGGACTTCCTGCCCCTTGCGGACAAAGCTGTGGTCGTGTGCGGAGCCGTGGGCCTGGATGCGGTCCCAGGTGTAGGCCTCGGCTTCCCAGCGGCCGCCCGTGACCCACTCGAATCCGGAAGTGAAGTGCGCGCTGAGGCGGAGGAGGAAGGCCTCGGGGGAGCCGATGCCGTCACGGGCGAAGGCGTAGATGGTGTTCTTCTGGGTGTCCGTGGCGACGACGTGTGCGTTGTCGCCCTGGAGGTGCGCAGCCTGGAAGTCGCCACGCAGTTGTGAGGTGACATTCAGGTCTTCGATCTGGTGGCGGTCGGTGTCGCGGGTGACTTTGACGACGCGGACTTCTGCCTTGCCGTACTGGTTGTCGCCGAGGACGATGTTGTTGCTCATGGTCATATCCCAACTTCTACGAGGTGGAACCACTAAGGTCCACCAATGAAATTAAGCGCGTGTTCAAACGCGTTTCTGGTGGAGCCGACCCAACAAAAAAGAGCCGGCATCCGTTGATGCCAGCTCATTACGACCCTGCCTGCTGCTCCCAGGTTACGTGACCTGCGCCACGAATTGAAGAAAGCGTAGCCCACGTTTGCCAGTGGTGTACATCACTTCCGGAGAATCGTTATCTACTTTTCGATTGTGACCGACGGCGGCTGGCGGTGGGGGCATGGTCCAGAGGGCACCCCTTGACGCGGTTCGAGGATCCCCTCTACCATTTCCATATAACAAAAAATGTTTTCCAAGATGCGGAAGCTGGCGAGACCTGACGAAGGGTCCAGAGCGCATCCTCACGGAGAACTTGAGCGCATGAAATAGGAGGACAGATGGACTCGCAGGATAAGAAGAACGTCGTGGAATTCCCGGCGCCCGGCCAGGAGCTGTACCTGCCGTTCGGCGCTACGGATCCTGACTTCTACATTCCGGCCGACTGTGACCGCATGCCCGGGACATTTTCCCGTTGGCTGCGCGCCCTTCCGGTATTCGGCCGGCAGCGTTCCTAGGGCTCCTGCCCCTGGGGATGAAGGACTCTGCGCAACAGAGCCAAAAGGCGGGTGGCACCTGGGGAGGTGCCGCCCGCCACTTTGTGTATCTAGAAACGGTGCGTGTTCGGGGAGCCTACATCGGTAGGGTGCTGGCTATGCTCGAAAAGATCACGCCCGCTTTGATGCCCACCACAATGAAGCTCAGTGCAGTGACGCCAATCAATGCCCAGATCGGAGCAAGTCCGCGCTGCGGTGCAACCTTATGGACGATCACGGACCGACCAACCACGTAGACCCCGGCGCCCAAGAATGCCCATGCCCAGTGGAAGGGGCGCACCACGCCGTCCTTCTGCAGCTTTTGCCAGTCGAGGTAGGACAGGAGAACGCTGACCCCGTAGATGAGCCAACCCGAAGCGATGAGCAGAAAATATGGAACGCTGAACATCGAGGTCGGATCGAGGGTTGGTACGCGCCTGGCGCCCACGTACCGCAGGTGGAAGACCGGATTCCAGACGAGCAGGACGATCAACGAGATCACCGGCAGGAGCGTGACCAACCAAATGAACGGGTTGTAGACCGGGGTCTGCGCGCTGATTTCCGGGCGCGGAGCGGGCCGTGGCGGACCGATGTATTGCCCGGGCTGTGCCGCTGCCGGCCACGGGGCTCCCGCCGGCGCCGCCTGGCCCGGCGCAGCCTGTGCAGTTCCGGCCTGGCCCGGTGGGTTCCACGCGGTTCCAGTCCAAGCATTACCGTCCCACCACCGTAGCTGCCCGGAGCCCGAGGGGTCTGGGTACCAACCTGGAGGAGTCGGCGTGTTGTGCTGGGGGACGGTCATGATGTGCCTCCTGATCTACGACCTAATCGAGAGGCTACTCCTAACCCCTGATGATTTTCTGTGCGGCGGCTGAATGTTTGGCAATAAGTTCCGGGATGTCCAGCTCCGGGATCTGTCCGTCCACAACGCGCCACTGGCCGGCCACCATGACGCGGTCGGCGCGATCCGCTGCGCAGAGCAACAATGCCGCGATGGGATCATGGCTGCCGGAGAAGCGCAGCCCGTCTGGCTTGAACAAGGCAAGGTCTGCCTGCATCCCGGGAGCAATCTGGCCGATGTCGGTGCGGCCCAGCGCTGCCGCCGATCCGCGCGTCGCCCAGCCGAGGGCGCGCTCCACGGGGATATCCGCACCGTAGCGCAGCCGCTGGAGATACAACGCTTGCCGCGCTTCGAGGATCATGTTGGAGGCGTCGTTCGACGCCGAGCCGTCCACTCCCAGCCCAACGGGAACCCCGGCGGCCTCGAGTTCCAGCACCCGCGCGGTGCCGGACGCGAGCCGCATGTTCGACGTCGGGCAGTGCGCGACGGCGGTGCCCGCGGCACCCAACCGGGCGATCTCGTCGTCGTCGAAATGGATGCCGTGGCCAAGCCAAGTGCGCTTTCCGAGCCAGCCGACGCTGTCCAGATAATCCACGGTGCGCAGCCCGAACATCTCGCGGCAGAAATCTTCCTCGTCGATGGTTTCGGCGAGGTGGGTGTGTAGCCTGACGTCCAGCCGTTCGGCCATGGCGGCGCTTTCGGCCATGAGCTCCCGCGTCACCGAGAACGGCGAACAGGGAGCCAATGCAATCTGGATGACCGCGCCGTCTCCCCGTTCGTGATACTTCCCGATCAGCCGTTCGCTGTCCGAAAGGATCACCTCCGGGCGCTGCACGGTGGACCGCGGCGGCAGGCCGCCGTCGTCCTCGCCCAGCGTCATCGACCCGCGGGTGAGCGTGGCGCGCATGCCGAGTTCGCGTACGACGCCGGCCTCGACGTCGATCGCGTCCTCAAGTCCCGCGGGAAAGAGGTAGTGGTGGTCGGCTGCCGTGGTGCAGCCGGACAGCAGGAGTTCTGCGAGCGCAACTTTCACGGCAAGCTCGAGGCTGTCCGGGGTGAGGCGCGCCCACACGGGGTAGAGGTTCTGCAGCCACGGGAACAGGGGAGCGTTGGCCGCCGGACCCCAGGCGCGCGTGAGCGTTTGGTAGAAGTGGTGGTGCGTGTTGATGAGCCCGGGCAACAGGACGTGGCTGCGGGCGTCGAAGACTCGATCGCAGGGTGCGGAAGGTTGCTTTCCTGCCGGAACGAGCTCGGCGATTTTCCCGTCGCTGACCACGATGCCGCCGCCGGCGTCGAGCCCGTTGGCGGTGAACACTGCGAGAGGCTTCTTGATCCAGAGTCTGGATGGTGTTGGGCCTGCCGGCTGGAAATCGGGTTTCGGAGACACTGGAATCCTTGTCTGGTCGGCGTGGTTGCGTTCCAGCTCAGTGGGTCCTGTCTGCTGATCCAGGTCCCGGCGGGCGTGCCCTGCCGGTGGCACCCAGCGTAGGACTCCACGCTGAAGCGAGTCAATGTGACCGACGCCCCAACCCGGCCCAGCGCCCGGCCAAACGGCCGAATTTCACATGTCGAAACTTTTTTTCCAGAAACTATGGCGCGGCTCACATCTCCGGTGCTAATCTCAATTTGCCAAAGGCGGGCACCCGGACTCCGGGAAGCTATCTACCAGGCGAAACCTTCAAAAGCACATGCTGAAGCCTGGTAATCGCAGCACTGGTCTGTCATGTTCAGATGCCTCCCTGGTTACAGGCTTCCTCAGCACTAAGGAAGTCGCACATGAGTACCACCGTCACGGCCGAACATTTCTTGGCCACCTCCATTGAGCTGGCAACAGCCAATGTCCTCAACAGCGGCGGGCCGTTCGGCGCCGTCATTGTCACCGCGGATGGCCGCGCCTTCGAAGGCGTCAACCGGGTCACCGCAACCAACGACCCCACGGCCCACGCCGAGGTCACAGCCATCCGCAATGCCTGCCGCGAGCTCGGTACCTTCGATCTCAGCGGAGCCACCCTCTACACGAGCTGCGAGCCATGCCCCATGTGCCTGGCCTCGGCTCTCTGGGCGCGCATCGGCAACGTGGTTTTCGCAGCAGACCGGCACGACGCCGCCTCCGTTGGCTTCGACGACGCCGTCTTCTACGAGTACTTCGAGAACGAAGACCGGGACAAGCTCATGCCGGTCACCAAGCTGGAACTGGGCGACCCCCAGGCGCCGGCCATCCTGGAACCGTTCAACACCTGGAACACGCTTGACTCCAGGATTGACTACTAGGGCCCGGTGGCTGAAATGACAATCCTGGACCCCGCAGATGTGCGAACAGCAACTGAAAAGCAGGCTGCGCCCTTGGGCGCAGGGCAGACAGCGGCAAGCGAAAAGCACACGGCAACCGGACTGGTGCGGGGCAGCAGCCCCAGGCCACCGGCGTCGAACTCCTTCCTGGATGGTTTCTTCCAGATCACCAAGCGTGGCTCCACGCTGGCCCGCGAATTCCGCGGCGGCATTGTCACGTTCTTCACGATGGCCTACATCGTCATCCTCAACCCCCTGATCCTGGGCGGTTTCTCTGCCCAGAACGCACCCACGGACGTGGCCGGCGGCTGGTTGTCGGCAGCGCAGGTGGGGGCCGTCACCGGCCTGACCGCCGGCGTCATGACGGTCCTCTTCGGCCTCATCGCGAACCTGCCGTTCGGGCTCGCTGCGGGCTTGGGAATCAACTCGTTCCTGGCAGTCGCCGTCATCCATGAAGTCACTTGGCCGGAAGCCATGGGCCTGGTGGTCATCAACGGCATCCTGATTGTCCTGTTCGGCGCCACGGGTGCGCGGACCGCGATCTTCAAGGCTGTCCCCAAGGAACTCAAGGCCGCCATCACCGTTGGCATCGGCCTGTTCATCGCCTTCATCGGCTTCGTCGACTCCGGCTTCGTCCGCGCCACAAAAGGTGGACCGCCGGTACAGCTCGGCACGGATGGTTCCATCACCTCCATCCCCACGCTTGTATTCATTGTCGGTCTGCTGGTCATGGGGATCCTCGTGGCCCGCAAGATCCAGGGCGGCCTCCTGATCGGAATCGTCGCCACCACGGTCCTCGCCGCCGTCGTCGAGGCCGTCATGCACATCGGGCCTGGCAGTGCCGCCAATCCCGGTGGCTGGCACCTCAACACCCCGGTACTGTCCGGCCAACTGGTTTCCGCCCCG
This sequence comes from Arthrobacter sp. MMS18-M83, assembly GCF_026683955.1. NCBI lineage: Bacteria > Bacillati > Actinomycetota > Actinomycetes > Micrococcales > Micrococcaceae > Arthrobacter > Arthrobacter sp. MMS18-M83. The sequence goes on from NZ_CP113343.1 coordinate 3,121,721, forward strand.
GACTTCAGCCTGGTGGGCCACTTCGACCTCTTCGGTTCGTTCTCGAGGATCGGTGGCCTGGCGGCCACGATGCTGGTGTTCACCCTGGTGTTCACCAACTTCTTCGACGCCATGGGCACCATGACCGGCCTCGCCAAGAGTGCAGGCGTGGCGTACAAGGACGGGACTTTCCCCAAGCTCAAGTCGGCCTTCATCGTCGAAGGCCTGGGCGCGGTAGCCGGCGGCGCGACGTCCGGTTCGTCCAACACCGTGTACATCGACTCCGCTGCCGGCATTGGCGAAGGCGCCCGCACCGGCCTGGCGTCGGTGGTCACTGGACTGCTGTTCCTGGGCTCGATGTTCCTGACCCCGCTCACCAGCGTGGTTCCGCTGGAGGTCGCAGCCTCGGCGCTGGTGGTGGTGGGAGCCATGATGATGGCGCAGATTCGCGAGATCAAGTTCTCCAAGTTCTCCGTGGCCCTGCCCGCCTTCCTGACCATCGTCACCATGCCGCTGACATACTCCATCGCCAACGGCATCGGCGTCGGGTTCATCTCCTGGGCCGTGATCCATGCGGCATCGGGGAAGGGCAAGAAGGTCCATCCGCTCATGTGGGTGGTGACCGTGGGCTTCCTGATCTACTTTGCCCGCGGGCCGATCAGCGCGCTGATGGGAGCGTAGCCGGCCATTGAGACGGCGGTCCGGCCGCAAGTCACCGCAATGAATAGGCGTCCGCCGATCGTCCTCCACCCGCATAGCGCGGACGACGACGGCGGGCGGCGGTGAGGTGCGGCCGCTCCGCTAAGGACCGGGGTGGGAAATGAGAGGCCCACCCCGGTCCTCTTCACGCAAAGGGTCGCCTGTTTACCCGAAGCTCTCCTGTACAGACGCAAGGAATGAGAATATGAGGCAAGATCGCACACTGCCCCGGACGGGTCTCCGGTCCGGGACCTCGGTAAAGGAAGTGTTGCCATGCTGGATTTGATGCCTTCGCTGGGCACCTGGCGGCCCGCGGTCTCTGGCGAGCGATGCGCAGTCGCCACCATCGTGGCCGCCGGAGGCTCCGTGCCCCGGCCCCTTGGCACGTCCATGCTGGTTTCCGAACACGGCGATGTCCTCGGCAGCCTCTCCGGAGGGTGCGTGGAAGGTGCCGTGGTGGAGGCCGCGCTTGAGGCAATGCACGACGGCGGCAGTCGCCTTGAATCGTTCGGCTACAGCGCCGAGGACGCGTTCGCCGTCGGGCTCACCTGTGGCGGCGAACTCGAAGTCCACATCCAGCCGACCGGGGCAGACGGGTTGGACTTGGCTGTCTTGAACGCCGCTGGCGGAGGGTTGAACACCGCGAGCGGCTGGCGGTCCTCCATGGCACTCATCCGAAGGCTCGATGGTGCAGGGGGCGCCGTCGTCGTTCCTGATCCGGTGGTCTTTTCCGCCGCGGGTTCGCGGGAACTCTCGGACCTCCTTGGCGGGGATGACGCCGTGATCCGCGCGGCCGCAGCCCAGCTCGAGCCCCTCTTGCGTGGTGGCCGCGCAAGGCTGGTCCGGCTGGCGCCGGCCGAAGGCTGCGGGACCGTACCGGAACCCGAACCAATTACCCTCTTCGTGGAAAGCCGCTTGCCCGCGGCCCGCATGCTCATCTTTGGCGCCAACGATTTCGGCGCCGCGCTGCTCCCTGCCGGGAAACTCCTGGGCTACAACGTCACTTTGTGCGATGCCCGTCCTGCGTTTTCGAGCCAGGGCCGTTTCCTCGCTGCAGACCACCTCGTCACGGATTGGCCGCATCGCTACCTTGCCGCCGAGTCAGCCGCCGGCCGGATCGATTCCCGCACGGTGGTGTGCGTGCTGACCCACGATCCCAAGTTCGATATTCCCCTGCTGGAAACCGCCCTTGCTTTGGATCTTGCCTACGTGGGCGCCATGGGTTCCAGGCGCAGCCACCGGCAGCGGATCGACGGACTGTTGGCCAAAGGCACCCAGGCTGAGGCGCTCGAACGGCTTCATTCGCCCATTGGGCTGGACCTTGGCGCGGTCACCCCGGCTGAAGTTGCAGTGTCCATTACGGCCGAGATCCTCGCGTCCCGCGCGCCCCAAGCCACGTCCGGCTGGGGTTCGCTCAAAGACGGCACAGGACCGATCCATCACAGCGCCCCCGAAGCCCGTACCCCCGATCACGGCACTCTCGAACACAGCAAGGTGACCCCATGGACATGAACACCATCGAGTCCGTGGTTGCCACCACGGATCCAGGCCAGTGGCGCGACGGCGACGCCTGGCTTGCCGGCGGCACTGTCCTGTTCTCCTACGGCAGTCCGGTCGGCAGCGAAGAACCGCTCAAGCGCTTGCTCGACCTGGGCCAAGCAGGCTGGCGGTCCGTGACCGTGAGCGACGCCGGCATAGAGCTTGCCGCCACCTGCACCGTTGCGGAGCTCTACGCACTCCCGGTTTCGGACGCCGTGGCCGGCCGCAACTGGCCCGGTCTTGACGTTTTCCGCCCATGCTGCGACTCTTTCGTAGCTTCCTTCAAGGTGTGGAACATGTCCACCGTTGGCGGCAATGTGTGCACCTCTCTCCCCGCCGGCCCCATGATTTCGCTGTGCGCCGGCATGGACGCCACGGCGACAATCCTTGGCCGGCACGGCAGCAGCCGCACTGTCCCGGTGGCGGAGTTCGTCACTGGGGACGGGAAAAACTCCCTGGCACCTGGTGAGCTCCTCCGCAGTATCCAGCTGCCGGCGTCGGCTCTGTCAGCTCGGGTGGCCTTCCGTCGGCTCTCGCTGAGCAACCTCGGGCGATCGGGGGTACTGCTGATCGGAAGGCTCGACGCCGATGGGCGACTGGTCCTCACCGTCACCGCCGCCACCAAACGACCCGTGCAACTGCGGTTCGCCGCCGCGGAGGCGCCCGACGCAGGCCAGCTGGCCGCCGCCGTCGAGCATTCGATCCCTCCGGAGCTGTACCACGACGATATCCACGGGCTCCCGGAATGGCGGCGGGACATGACGTTTCGACTTGCGGAGGAGATCCGCGTGGAACTACTCGACCCGGCTGGACCCGGAGGGCCGTTTACGGTCTCGGGCGACTTCTGGCCACCGCATGCCACCTCACAACAACCGTCCACCCAGCCCGCTTTGAGGGACACAGCACAGCAGAAGGAGGCCTGAGCATGGCAATAGAGATCAACGGAACCGCCACCGAGGCCGCACCCCGCCCGGGCCAGTGCCTGCGGACATTCCTACGCGAACAGGGCAACTTCGGCGTCAAGAAGGGGTGCGACGGCGGCGACTGCGGCGCCTGCACCGTCCACGTGGACGGCACGCCCGTGCACAGTTGCATCTATCCGGCCTTGCGCGCCGAGGGGCATTCGGTCACTACTATCGAGGGGCTGTCCAGCGGGGGAGATCTGCATCCTGTGCAACAGCAGTTCCTGGAACACCAGGGCTTCCAATGTGGGTTCTGCACAGCCGGCATGATGATGACCGCCGCTACCTTCGACGACGAACAGAAGGCCAACCTCCCGCGCAGCCTCAAGGGAAATCTGTGCCGCTGCACCGGTTACCGCTCTATCGCGGACGCTGTGTGCGGCAGTCACACCCACGCTCCCGACGGCGGCGCGGCGGCTCAATCAAACGCGGGCCAGCTCGGCGACGACGTTCCCGCCCCTGCGGGTCGCGCCGTCGTCACGGGCTCCGCCCGCTACACGCTCGACGTCCCCGCGGAACAACTCCCCGGACTGCTGCACCTCAAGCTGTTGCGCTCGCCGCACGCGCACGCCCGGATTGTTTCGATCGACACGACGGCGGCCCTCCAGGTACCGGGAGTCGTTGCGGTGTTCACGCACGAGGACGCGCCGGCTCGGTTGTTCTCGACCGCCCAGCACGAGCTCTACACCGATGATCCCGACGACACCCGGGTCCTCGACAACGTGGTGCGATTCATCGGCCAGCGGGTTGCCGCCGTCGTTGCCGAATCGGTGGGCGCAGCCGAAGCCGGGGCGCGGGCCATCAAGGTGGAGTACGAACTCCTCGACGCCGTCTTCTCGCCACAAGAGGCGTTGCGGCCCGGCGCCCCCGCGATCCACGGGGAGAAGGACGCGGAGACGGCCCGGATTTCCCGCCCGCAGAACAACGTCGTGGCAGAGGTCCATTCCGAGCTGGGGAACGTGGAGGCTGGGTTTGCAATGGCCGATTTCATCCATGAAAACACGTACCAGACCCAACGGGTGCAGCATGTCGCGATGGAAACCCATTGCTCCATCGCGTGGCTGGAACCCTCTGAGGAGCCCGGGGAGGACAGGCTGGTGGTGCGTTCCTCGAGCCAGGTGCCGTTCCTTGCCCGGCGCACCCTGGCCCGAGTGTTCGATCTCCCGGAAGACCGCATCCGCGTGGTCGCTGGTCGGGTTGGCGGTGGGTTCGGCGGCAAGCAAGAAGTGCTCACCGAGGACCTCGTTGCCATGGCAGCCCTCAAGCTGCGCCGACCGGTGCAGGTGGAGTTCACCCGCACCGAGCAATTCACCGCCACCACCACGCGCCACCCCTTCACCATCAAGGTCAAGGCCGGGACTACCCGGGACGGGCACCTGACGGCGATGCAGCTGGACGTGGTCACCAACACGGGCGCGTATGGAAACCACGCGCCCGGAGTGATGTTCCACGGTTGCGGCGAATCCTTGGCCGTCTACAAATGCGCCAACAAGAAGGTGGATGCCCAGGCTGTTTACACCAACACTGTCCCGGCTGGCGCCTTCCGCGGCTACGGGCTGAGCCAGATGATCTTCGCGATCGAGTCCACCGTGGACGAGCTCGCCGTCGGAATCGGCATGGATCCCTTGGAATTCCGCCTCAGGAACATGGTCCGGCCGGGTGATGACATGCTTTCGACGAATCCGGAGCCGGAAGAGGACGTCTTCTACGGCAGTTACGGCCTGGACCAGTGCGTGGCTTTGGTCCGGGACGCCCTCGAGCGGGGGAGAAGCGCTACCAGGACGCGGGCCTCGACGACCTTGGCCCGGAGTGGGCCACCGGTGTCGGTTCCGCGCTGTCCATGATCGACACGGTTCCGCCTCGCGGCCACTTCGCCCACACTCGCCTTAGGCTCTTGCCGGACGGTACGTTCGACGCCGCCGTCGGGACCGCCGAATTCGGCAACGGCACCACCACGGTCCACGCCCAACTGGCCGCGACCGCGTTGTCCACCGCGGCGTCGACGGTGGCCGTGCGCCAGTCCGACACGGACCTCGTGGAGCACGATACAGGTGCCTTTGGCTCCGCGGGCACAGTTGTGGCCGGGCAGGCCACTTTGCTCGCGGCACAGGAGCTGGCCGTCCGGATTCGTGCTGCGGCGGCCGCGTTCGCCGCGGTTCCGGAGGCGGATTGCGTGCTCGAGGACGGTGCGGTGCGCTGCGGCTCGCAGGTCCTAACGCTCGCCGAGGTGTACGACGCCGCGCAGCAGCAGGGCGCGGAACTCGCCGCAGAGGGCCGCTGGGGTGGAACACCGCGTTCGGTCGCCTTCAACGTCCACGGATTCCGGGTCGCTGTGAACACCGGAACGGGGGAGCTGCGGATCCTGCAGAGCGTGCAAGCAGCCGATGCCGGCGTCGTGGTCAATCCGCGGCAGTGCCGCGGCCAGGTGGAAGGCGGAATCGCGCAGGCGCTCGGCGTTGCGCTGTATGAGGAAGTCCGCGTGAACGACGCCGGACGGGTCACCACGGACATCCTGCGGCAGTACCACATCCCGTCTTTTGCTGACGTGCCGCGCAGCGAGGTCTACTTCGCGAAAACGAACGATCAGATGGGGCCGCTCGGTGCGAAGTCCATGAGCGAGAGCCCGTTCAACCCCGTCGCGCCCGCACTGGCCAACGCCATCCGGAACGCTACGGGAGTGAGGTTCGCGGAACTCCCCATCGCTCGGGACAAGATCTACCTGGCGCTCAAGGACGCCGCCGCCCCCACCCAACTGGCTCGCATTTAATGCCGTTTTGAGCCCTCATTACGGCATCTACTGCTAGTCAGTTTGGGTGGCGGGTCGGCCGGGCCGGCTAGTCGGTCAGGAGGTGGAGCTGTGCCTTGGTATCCACGTCTGTTCCATCGGCGAGGTCGCTGCAGTCCACAACGTCCACCAGCCCCGGGTGGGCTTTGAGGAAACGGCGAGCTCCGGCGTCGCCCACGGCGGACTCGGCTGCCTCGGCGCGGAGGGCGGCGTCGATGATCAAGGGATGGCCACGCCGCAGCTTTGCGGGTGCACTGCCGTTGATGGCGTCCTCCGCGTACCCTGCGGCCGTCACGCGGCCGGGTCGGTGAGCGGCCAGCAGCCTGGCGACGACGCCGGGAGTCAGGCCGGGCTGGTCTACCAATGCCACGAGGACGTTGTGGCCATGGGCAGCCGCTGCGATACCTGTCCGGAATGAGCTGGCCATACCGGACGCCCACTCCGGATTGTCCACCACGAGGTATCCGTCCAGATCTGTGGTGCGGCGGACTTCCTCTGCTCCGGCACCGAGCACCACCACTACCTCGTGGCATCCGCCGTCGAGCAACGCCTTGGCGAGTAATTCCACCAAAGTGCGGCCGCGGAAGGGCAGCAGTGCCTTGGGGCCGAGGCCCAGGCGGGTCCCTGCGCCGCCGGCCAACAGTACGCCGGCGGTGGGCGTGAGGCTGGTGTCATTCATGGGTTCACCATATACATGGTGGCCTTGGGGTCTTGACACGGGCCGGGCTCGTCCGTGGATGCTCGGGCACTGTTCCTTCGCGGTCGTCCGCAATTCGTCCGAAATCCCTGTCATGATCTGAAGTCGGGGTGCTCTTAACCTTTGAAGCCCTTCTTTCAAGGGATCGAAGTGAACCTACCGACGGGTGCGCCTGTCTCAGGAGCCGCTGTGGGAAAGCATCATGAGTCTGGCCGGATCGTTGATCTGGTGCTCTCTGGAAAATTTGGCCGGGTCCTGTCGGCTTGCTTCCTGGCTGTCTTGGTGACGTTTGCTTTTGGCTTCCAGGGCCCGCGCCTGGGCGGGCCATCGGCCGGGGGATCGTTGGCCGCGGGCCAGGTGGAACCCGGCATGCTTCCCGCCGACGGCAGCACCTCCGGTGCGCCGGGGGCTGCGGTCCAAAGCCTGTCCTCGGCTCCTGTTCCTGCAGGTGAGAAGGCCACGGTGTCTTTTGAGCGCTCCCCGGTCCAGACCCTGGACAGGAACGGGGTCGGCAATCTCAACGTCGCGTCGAGTTCCCTTGACCGGCCTGCCGCCGGGAAACTCTACGCTCCGCTGGAGGTGCTGGTTCCGAGCTCTCCCTTCGGGTTGAGGATCGACCCTTTCACGGGCCTGCCCGGGGAGTTCCATTGGGGCCAGGATTTCGCCGCGGGCTGCGGCGCCCTCGTTTATGCGGCTGATTCCGGTGTGGTCCGCGCTGTGGGCTGGCATCCGTGGGGCGGCGGGAACCGGGTGGAGATCGATCATGGAAACGGGCTGGTCACCACGTACAACCATCTGCAGGGGGTCGCGGTGGCCAAGGGGCAGTCGGTCCGGGTGGGCGAGGTGATCGCCAGGGTGGGAACCACGGGGTCCTCGACGGGCTGTCACTTGCACTTTGAGACGATTCTCAACGGCGTCTATGCCAACCCGATGAACTGGTCTTTCTTGCCGACCAGGCAGGTTGACCGGCTCGGGGACCTTGCCATGGTCAGTTACCGGCCGGGTTCTGTAACGGCGGCCTCGGCGGGGTCTGTGTGGTCCGTCCCCGGCAGGCCCCCCGAGGAGTTAGTGACCGGCGGGGTGCAGGAGGCGAAGGTCGTGCCGCCGGGCCCGTCTGCTACGGCCACGGCGACCCCGACTGGGACACCCACCGGCAGTCCGACGGCGACGGCGACGCCGACGCCCAGCGTGACGCCGACGCCCAGCGTGACGCCGACAGCGACGCCGACCGGGTCACCCACCGCGACGCCGACAGCCAGCGTGACCCCAAAGCCCGGCGGGACGCCGACGCCGACGCCCACGCCCACCGTGACGCCGACAGCGACGCCGACCGGGTCACCCACCGCGACGCCGACAGCCAGCGTGACCCCAAAGCCCGGCGGGACGCCGACGCCGACGGGCATATCCGGCACCTCGGGGACAGGTGCCCTCGCGACCTGGTCGGGCGTTATGCCGGGCTGGCCGAGTTCGCCGGGGTCAGTGACACAGTCGCCGTCGCCGAAAGTCCAGTAGCCAGCCACACGATCGGGGATGGCAGCAATCGACATCTTCTAGTGAGATTCCAAGGCGGTCTTGAGGTTGTGAAGTTGGGCGACTTCGGCCAGCATCGTCCGCGTGATCGAGCGGTCGATGAGCTTCATGAGGCCTTTGGTCTTCAGGTCGAGTCCGAATTGAATTCTCGTGCCGTTCAGGACCTCGGCCAAATGAAAGACGCCAGCGGGGCGGGCGGGGCCGGCAATGACCTGGAATGCGAGGAGGGAGCCAGGTTCCGCGCGGGTGATTTCAAAGTCACCCTTGATTGGTCTGCCGCCTGGACCCGTGAGGGTCTGGCTGTAGATGGCTCCGACAGTTCCTGCGATCCCGCTTTCCAGGGCAATGCTTTGGATCCCATTCCTCCATTTGAGTTCGTTGAGCGGGTTGGCGATGAAGACGTAGACGTCACTGATCGGACGCTTAACGATGATCGTGTTCTCGGCGTGAGCCACGGGAGACCTTTCGTCCTTCGGGCTAAGTCTCTCTGAAAGAGCGGATGGGGCCCTGGAGCTGGTGTTTGAAAAAATGGTGTTGTAAAGAGGCGTGCGGCCGGGGTCTCAGATCCGACCGCACGCCTTGCGGGGATCCGTGGATCCCTGCGCATGCCCCGTGTGGTCGGATAAGCATGGGGTCCCCGACCGCCGTGGCACGGCCTGACACGCGCTCCACGGAGGACGGCTCCGTGGCGGAGCCCTAACAGGCCAGAGGCGCATTTCACACTTCTCTCGCATGCCAGGCACTATGTATGTGTCTTGAGTGCCCGAAACATGTCGCCAACCTGGCAAGACAAATTCCGGAGCCGCTAGGAGCCGATAGCTGCCTTTCCATGGGCAACTTAGACGTAATGAGCGCAGTCTTCTGTTTCAGGGTCGGACCACGAATGACCGGTGCTCGCCGCTAGACCAATGTCAGCGTTCCTCAAGATCGGTCTGAGCGCCCGGGGCGCCTGCAGGTCTGGAATGTCGTCTGGCCAGTTGATCCGGAGGTCGCGTGGACCTTGGTCAACCGCCGTGAAGACGAAGACTGGTTCTGCACGATCGCCCGCAAGTCGGTCGAATCATCGGCGACACGATTTCCAAAGTCTCGCTACTAAGCAAGTGGCGCACCTTCTCGGGTCTGCCGGTCACTGGTTTGCATGAAAGGAATTGAGAATGCCTAGTCAAATGGCACGACGCCGTTTTGCGTCCGGGCCAACATCACCGGGGGCGCGCAGTGGCAAGTAAGCGGCAAAAGCCCCTACAGCGCCACCAACATCGGCTGACCTGGAAATGATCGGACGCCATCGAGCCGCCCCCTGGATCACAGGGAAGAATAAGACCAGCGAACAAGGGAGTACCAAAATGGCCGCAAGATTCAATCTCCACTTTGACGCGGATGCCCGCGTGAGATTCCAACTTGTCACCGAAAGTGGAGATGAATTGCTCACCTCCAATGCTTTTGAGGACGAAGATGCGGCAATAGCAGGGATCTGGACTGTGCGCGAGGCCGCGGCCAACGGGCGCATCGTTGATCTCACAGAATTGGCGCCCGAAAACCACATCGCCAGCTAAGAACATTGCTCCTCCTATCCGCCGTCTAGACCTTTGCCTTCGCTTTCCCCGATGCGAATATTCCATTGGAGACATTGAACCCGTAGGGATACCGCCGCGCCACGTCGCGAAGCACGTTTGGCGGACATCACGAGGTGTGACGGGAGACGGAGCACGTCTTGGTGATTAGGAGCGTTTCGCCGCGACGGAATTGTCCGTCTGGTTTCCTTTTCAGGTCCCTCGCAGGGACCGGGCTCCGGTGATGGTTAGAGGTACGGGCGAATTTCGTCCGCGGAACTGACGCAGGGTGCCGAAAGATTTCCTGGGCCGTTGTGACACGATCCGGATCCTTTTGACACTTAGTAGGTGTCTGGCACGCGAGGCAAAGTTCTCCGCAGTCCTGTAGGGGGATTGCTGCGGCGGACCTCCCAGAGTGCATGCCAGGCCTTGGTCCGGCGGTGAGGGCTCCAGCGTCTCGATCCGTCAGGCCATGTTTGCCGGCACAGCGACCCGGCATCGCGGGCGGCTGGGACTGAGACTCCCGGCCGCCCGTTTCCCGTCAAAAAGGAGTGAACACTCCAGAGGATTCCGGAACGTGCCGGCAGGCAGGATCCACTTTCCCGTGGCTCCAGCGGTGGGCGATTGGGGAGAGCGGTCACATTCGGCGAAAAGGGCTTGGCTCTTGACCTGGGCGTTGCCGGAAAGTAATCTAACCCACATTCCTCATTGCGGATATATTATTCCACATTGCGGAATTTAGCGAACCGGCCATAAAAAAGTTAGTCGGACGATCCATCGATATTGGAGCATCATCGAAACGCACTCCACCGCTCAGCTGCCCTCGACCTTCGAGGAAAGAAGCCGTACGTTCAGGCGTATTGTTTTCCGGTTCATCCCGTTCCTTACCCTGGTCTGGTTCTTCGCGTGGATCGATCGGGTCAACATCGGCTTTGCCAAGTTGACCATGGTGGATGACCTGCACTGGACTGAGGTTGTTACGGGGCGGGTGCCGGCATCTTCTTCCTCGGGTACTTCTTCTTTGAAGTCCCCAGCAACCTCCTGCTCCAGAAGATCGGAGCACCCAAGACAATCATGCGCATCGCGTTGGGTTGGGGAGTTGTCTCGATCCTATTGGCCTTCGTCCGGGAGGAGTGGCAGTTTTACGCCCTCCGATTCCTTCAAGGAGCATTCGAAGCCGGACTCCAGCCCGGCGTCATACTCTTCCTGACCTTCTGGCTCCCCGCCCACCGCCGCGGCAAAGCCATGGCAATTTTCATGTCGGCCTCTGCGATGTCGCTGATGATCGGCTCCCCTATGGCCGGATTCATCATGGACAGCCTCAACGGCGTCCTTGATTTGGCTGGCTGGCAGTGGCTGTTCATCGTTGAAGGCATCCCTTCCGTAGTCGTGGGTTTCGCCGCCGTCTTCATCCTGACCAACAAACCGATCAACGCCAAATGGCTTTCCACCCAAGAGAAGGAGCACGTCGCCTTCGAACTAGCCGTCGAGAACACGACACTGGGCGACCGGGACCACAGCTTCTGGTCCTCCCTGTGCAAAGCCAGCACCTGGGTGCTGATCCTGACCTTCTTCTGCATTGTCGCCGGTGACGCCACATTGACGTTCTACGGCCCCAGCCTCGTAAAGCCGTCGGCATTACCGATATCACCACCCTGGGCTGGGTCCTGTCCGCCATCTACGCCTGCGGCTGGCTTGGCATGATCGGCAACGGCTGGCTCTCGGACCGCAACCACGAATCCCGATGGCACACGGCTGTGGCCGCAGGGGTCGGCGCGACTGGGCTGGTGCTGGCGGCCGTTTTCCTGAACCAGGGCAGCGCCCCCGGCGTGCCTCTCCTTGGCACTGTCAGCAGCCGGCACCATGGGCGCCATCCCCGTGTTTTGGAACCTCCCAGCCCGCTTAATGTCAGGCACAGCCCTCGTGGCCGGTCTCGCGGTCATCAACTCCATTGCCAACCTCGCCGGATACCTCGCTCCCCAGGTCCTCGGCGGCATCAAAGCCTCCACCGGAGACTACACAGGGGGCCTCTATCTAATCGCTGTCGTCGAATTCATGGCCGTCGGCCTGGTCCTGCTGTTCATCAAGAGACAGCAGAAGGTCAGGTTTGAAGATTCAAAGGATCAGGACCTGACCAGGATTCGATAGCGGCAGCATGACACGGGAAGCGAGGTCAGGGACCCCGATCTCGGCGTGGTTCGCGGGGGACGGTCTGACAACCGAAGTCTGGCCCGGGAGTTGCGGCCCTGCGGCCGCAGATCCGATGGAATGCCAAAGACCTCTTCCTTTCGGGCGGGCCCTGAACATTCCGTGACCCGTTCTTATAGAACCGGCCCATCCTGACCGGGTCCGGACAGACCTGCGTCGAATCGTGCAGGGACTTCGAAGAGCGCGCTAATATCGCCGGCTGTTTCCCGGGGCAGCGTGCCTTTGAGGAAGGTGATGGCCGGGCCGAGACCCGGGGTGACGGCGGTGCCGCCGACCATGGCCGTGAAGTTGGGTTCTCCCGCCGTGCCGGTGACCCGCAGGTGCGCTCCCTCTCTGAGGCCCAGGACCGGGACATCGTTTTCTTCGAGGAATTCGCTGAGCCTGGTTTCGCGGGTTTCCCCGGCATGGGTGCTGCCGGGGACCGCGTCCAGGTAGTGCGGGTTGATCTGGAACGGTACGAGGCCCAGGGTCGAGAAGCTTGGGGGTTCGACGATGGGCATGTCGTTGGTGGTGCGCAGCGTCGGAGAAGCGATGTTCGTTCCGGCGCTTGCTCCCATGTACCTGGTCCCGGACAGGGCCGCGGTCCGCAGGGGATCCATTAGTCCCTGCCGGTGCAGCTGTGAGACGAGCCGGAAGGTATTGCCTCCTCCCACAAAGACAGCATGGGCCTCGGCCAACTCGTACTCGGGCGAGTCGAACGTGTGCAGCCCGCGGGTACTCATGCCGTGGGCAGCCAGCGCTTCAGCTACTTTCGCGGTGTAGGTGTCGTGGTCCTGAAGGGCGTAGGGCACAAAGATGACTTCGGTGACCCCTTCCAGGAATTGTGCGACCTCGTCGCGAGCGTGGTCGAGGTAGCTCCTGTTGGCGTTGGTCGAGTTGGAAAACAGCAGAAGATCGAGCATGTGTTCAAGCTTTCGTTCGTGACCGGGTTTGGTTGGACAGGCTCTTGCCGTGGCGCCAGTTCCGTTGGGGTGCGGCCGTCTTGTTGGACAATAAGTCGGAGAGTTCCTGGGCTGCTGCCAGAAGTTGGGGCAGGAAGTCCATCAGGTCTGTGCCGTCCTGTTGGACCTTGCTTTCGGAGATGGACAAGGAACCCACCGGGCGATGCCCCAGAAGCACCGGAACGGCCAGTGCCCTGGTGGAGGGGTCATATTCACCTTGGGAGAAGGCGTAGCCGTCGGTGACTGTTTGATCAAACAGCGCTTCGAGGCGCTGCTCATCGACCTCGGTGTGTTCGGAGTATCTTGGGTGCGGCCTGCCTTGGAGCAGGTTCCGTCGCTCGGCGGGACTGAGGAACGCGAAATATGACCTCGAGGTGGCCCCGGCATGGGCCGGGTACAGGTCTCCGATCAGGGGGTTGGCCCGGAGGGGGCCGTGGAGACCGTCGATGGCTGCGATGCACCTGACGTAGGCCCCGTCGGGGATGGCGAACAACGTGGTCTTGGTGGTTTCCTGTGAAAGCCTGGTGAGGACGGTGTCGGCAAGCCGTGCCAGGCCCCCGGTTCGTTCCCACAGGGAAGCCATCCTCCACATGGCAGGCCCCAGACTGTATCGGCGGGTCCACGAGTCGGCGCGGAGAAACCCCTGGGCCGCGAGGGAGGCCAGGAGCCGCTGGGCGGAGGACTTGGTCAGTCCGAAGGTCTCGGCAAGTTCAAGAACTCCCCAGTCCGTGCGGAACTCATTGAAGGACAAGAGGATCCCCAGGGCGCGGTCAACAGTCTGGAGCGGGGACTGCGCATCGGCGCCTGGAAGGGGTTGCGGGGACGATGTCATGGGAAAAGCATAGGGGCCACCGGAGCCGAAAACGGCAAATTCCCGAATTTCCATCCCAAAGATAGATTCTACCTCCCAAATAGTGGGAATTGATTGTTTATGGTGAGCATCCCGTGGGCTAATTGAGGCAGTCCAAAATGTCGGGCAGATCACAGCCGGCAGCAAGCTACGGCGGGCGCCGGGAAAGGATTCAGATGAACGACGTACCACCACCTGCGGCCCCGGCCCGCACCGCACGGACCCTGGGCGTCATCACCATCGGGCAGACGCCGCGGACGGACCTCACCCCGGAACTCGCGGACCTTCTTCCTGGTGTGTGCATCGCTGAACGAGGCGCATTGGACGGGCTCTCGGCGTCGGAAATCGCCGAACTTGCTCCGGTATCCGGAGACCATGTCATGACGACGCGTCTGCGGGACGGGACGGCCGCCGTCGTCGGCCAGGAAGCTCTGGTGAGACGGGTCCAGGTGGCCATCCTGGACCTGCAGGGCGAAGTCGACGTGCTCCTGCTGGCATGCACAGGGACTTTCCCAGAGTTCATCCACCACAAACCACTGATTGAACCGGACCACGTCCTGGCCCACGTGCTGGCCGCCGTCGCCTCGCCGACCCGCTGTGTCGGCATCATCTGTCCTCTGGCCGAACAGGAGGAGGACGCGAAGGCCAAATACCGGGCCCTGCTGCCCGGGACGGTGGCACTCTCAACGGCGGCAGCCACCCCTTATTCCACGGACGTGGCATCCCTGGGGGTAGCCGCCAAACAACTCAGAGCCGACGGCGCCGAGATCATCGTTCTGGACTGCATCGGCTACACGGCACGGATGCGCTCCCTGGTCGTCGAAGCCAGCGGCCTGCCAGTGCTGCTGGCACGATCCGTCGCTGCACGCATCGCCGCTGAGCTGCTCGGCTAACCCAACCCAAAGAACCAGACACGGCGCCGGTGACCCCGGCGCCGCAATGAAACCTGCATTGACCCATAAAAAAGGAGCAAAAACAATGTCCTGGAAGCACGTGCTGGAATCCTTTGACCTGCTGGACAGCCCGGCAGCCAACGGCGAGGCGGTCAGGAATCTATGGCAGAACCACGGAGCCGATGATGTCTTCGTGGAAACCGTCGCCGGCCACGCCGGAGCCACGGACTTCGTCCGCGTTCTCATCCCGGGAACCAGAGGCAAGAGCGCCGGCGGCGCGGCGCCGACCCTCGGGATCATCGGCCGGCTCGGGGGACTGGGAGCCAGGCCTGAAAAGATCGGTTTTGTCTCCGACGGCGACGGCGCCCTGACAGTCGTGGCCGCCGCGGCCAAACTCCTGGAAATGGCCTCCCGCGGAGACCGGCTTGAGGGCGACGTCATCGTCAGCACTCATATCGACCCCGACGCCCCGACGCAACCCCACGACCCCGTCCCGTTCATGGGTTCCTCGATCGATATGTCGATCAACAACAAGTATGAAGTCACCCCGGACATGGACGCCATCATCTCCGTAGACACCACGAAGGGCAACCGCATCTGCAACCACCGCGGATTCGCCATCACCCCCACAATCAAAGAAGGGTGGATCCTGCGCGTGGCCGAGCCGCTGCTCGACATCGCCGAACAGACCTCCGGGATGGCGCCGGTGGTCCTGCCGATCACCATGCAGGACATCACCCCCTACGGCAACGACGTCTACCACATGAACTCCATCGTCCAGCCCTGCACCGCGACCACCGCGCCAGTCGTCGGGCTGGCCATCACCACCATCTCGGCCGTTCCCGGATCAGCCACCGGAGCGACCGACCTGGGCAGCGTCGAATCAGCCGTCAGGTTCGTCATCGAAACGGCCAAAGACTTCGGACGCGACAAGCTGGCGTTCTTCGACGACGAAGACTACGCACAGCTGACCGCCCGCTACGGGACCATGTCCAAGCTCCAGCACCTCGATCAAACACTCGCCGCAGCCACCACCCCGGCCTGAGCGGGAACCGCCCCACCCCCAACGATCCCTCCCACAGAAATCAGTCCTCCCATGGCACAGCCTCTCAATGTCAAAGACGACACCAAAGCACGCCACCCCAGGGCCTTTGAGCCCGTGACCCTGGTGGTCACCGTTCTCCTGAGCATCCTGGGCGCCGTCATCGGCCTGCACATGATCACCACCATCGGCATCTCCGCCAATACCTCCGTCATCGGCGCACTCATCGCCATGATCATCGGCCGGATCTCGTTCTTCGGGCTGGCCAAGATGCGCGACATCAACCGGCAAAACCTCGCGCAAAGTGCCATCTCCGGTGCCACCTTCGCCGCCGCAAATTCACTGCTCACACCCATCGCGGTCCCCTTCGCATTCGGCCGGACCGACCTGGTCGGTCCCATGCTCGTCGGCGCGTCAATGGGCCTGCTGATTGACGCCTGGATCCTGTACAAGAGCTTCGGGTCCAGATTCCTCCCCGCCGACGCAGCCTGGCCTCCCGGAGTGGCCGCCGCCGAAACCATCCTCGCCGGCGACAAAGGAGGCAAACGGGCGCTCCTCATGGCCGCCGGAGGCGCCATCGGCGTAGGAGCATCCTTCTTCGGACTGCCCATGTCCGCGGCCGGAGTCGCGCTGATCGGCAACGTATGGGCCTTGGGAATGTTTGCCGTCGGGCTCTTGGTGAGCCAATACGCTCCGGCGATTCTGCACTTCACCCTCTCCTCCATGTATGTCCCGCACGGGGTCATGATCGGCGCCGGAATCGTTGCCCTGGTCCAGGCGGTCCGCATCCTCCTGGACAAAAAATCCGCCAAAGACCGGCAGAAAGACCAGATCCTGGCCCGGGCCCGCGCCGCAGCACCGGAAGACCCATCCCTCGTCTCTACCGTCAGCGCCGGCAAGCTGCGCCGCACCTTCGCCTCCGGCTACGTCCTCTACGTCGCCGGCGCCCTGATCCTTGCCACGCTCGGTGGCATCTGGACCCAAATGTCCGTCCCCGCAGTGATCGCCTGGATCCTCTTCGCCGCTGTCGCCGCGATCGTCCACGAACTCATCGTCGGCCTCGCGGCCATGCACGCCGGCTGGTTCCCCGCCTTCGCCGTGACACTGATCTTCCTCGTCGCCGGCCTGCTGCTCCAGATCCCCGCCGTACCCCTGGCCCTCCTGGTCGGATACTGCGCCGCCACCGGCCCAGCGTTCGCCGACATGGGCTACGACCTCAAAGCAGGCTGGATCCTCCGCCGAGAAAACCGGCCGTACACGGCCTTCGAAATCGAGGGCCGCCGGCAGCAATTGCTCTCCGCCATGATCGGCTTCACTGTCGCCATCGGCCTCGTCGCTCTGCTCTGGAACACCTATTTCACCGCCGGACACCTCCCGCCCGCCGCCATGGTCTACGCGGACACCATCAAAGCCGGCCTGACAAACCCTGACGTCATCCGCAACCTCATCCTCTGGGCCATCCCCGGAGCCATCATCCAGATCATCGGCGGGGCCAAACGCCAAATGGGCGTCCTGCTCGCAACAGGACTGCTCATCGGAACCCCCAACGCCGGCTGGCTCGTCCTCGCAGCCCTGCTCTTCCGCTTCATCTGGACCAAATACCGGCCGCAAAACGGAGAAACCGAAGTGTCCCTCATCGGAGCAGGCCTGATCGCCGGCGACTCTATCTATTCCGTTGGCCAGATCTTCAAAGGCTAAACAGCCCACGATTTGTCTCCGCTGTCACTGCCGGGACAATGACTTCAAGGTCAACGAAGGCGGCTGCGAACAAGGTTCGCAGCCGCCTTCGCCGTCCCCGGTCAAGCTGCCTGCAGTTTGTTCAAACACCGAACGTAGCCGTTCATTACCGATTCGAAGTCAAGCAACTGCGGTTGGATAGTAGTTGCCAAGAGACCATCGCCGGAATCTTCCTTGCAAAGCAGAGGTTCACAACTGTTCCCTGATGCGGAGAACGTTGCGATGCCCCATGGATGGGTTGCGCATGTCACAGCGATCCCGGCAGCGTCGAATGTATCGGCCAGGACTTTGGTGGCAACGGTCTGCCAGGAGTGCAGGAGCGCGTCCTTCATGCGCTCCGCGAAATCCGTGTCTTGGCTCTTGCGGGCGAGCGTCAGCGCGGCCGAAAGATCGTCCCACTCCTGTGCCGGGCGAACAAGAAGGTGTCCACTCCGGATCTGGGCATTCATCTCATTCAACGACAACACTTGTCAACGGCAACTTAGAAGTGACCGGTGGCGGCATGTTGGTTTGACCGCTGGCGGCAAGTGATTGACCGGTCGCGGCAAGTATTTTTGGACAGGGTCAGGCGCCCCGGGCATGCCGGGTTTCAGTGCGCCTGACCAGGGTTTGGGGTTAGTTCATGGGGCGGGTTCCTTTCCCGTTCTGGGCTTGCATGAGCCGGACGGACTCGCCGCTGGTTTGGCAGAGGTGGGCGTGGTGGAGAAGCCGGTCAACGGTCGCGGTGGCGATGGTTTTGGGCATGAGCTCATCGAACCCGGAGGGGTGGATGTTCGAGCTGATCGCCAGGGACCGCTTCTCGTAGGAGGCCTCCACGACGCGGTAGAAGCCCTCGGCCGAGTCCGCGGAAACCGGCAGCAGGCCGATGTCATCGATGCAGATCAAATCCACGTTGGTGGCCCGGGTGATGGCTTTGTTCACGCTGTCATCGATGCGGTGCCGGCGCACGAGCGCACCGAGGTCTTCCATGCTCAGCCAGGACACGGACATGCCCTGGTCGATGGCCTGCTGGCCCAAGGACTCCAGCAGCAGGGTTTTGCCGGTGCCGGAGGGCCCGCACGCGATCAGGTTCTCCCGCCGCCGCACCCATTCCAGCGTCCGCAGGAACGATGTCGTTGCGGCCGGGAGGGTGGACAGAGCCTCGTCCCAGACATCGAAGGTCTTCCCGGAGGGGAAACCTGCGCGTTTGCGCCGGGTGGCCAGCATCGAGGCGTTCCGACCGGTGGCTTCGGCTTCGAGCAGGACACGGACGACCTCGGTGGGGTCCCAGCGCTGGGCTTTCGCGGTGGCCAGGACATCGGCGACGACGGCGCGGGCGTGCGGCATCCGGGTCGTGCGCATAAGCGCGATCACCTGCTCCACCGCCGCGTCGGTCAGGGGCGGGGACATGGTGTCAGCGCTCATCGAGGGCTCCTTCAAAATCGCCGTCAACGACTGGATCGGTGGTCGGGGCGGTCGTGGGTGTCGTGCCGAAATTCGCCCAGGAGCCGGTGCCCTGGCTCAACCATTGGCCCTGGTCGGTGACGGTGCGGGTGGTGCCGGTTGTGTGGCCTGTGCCGCCGGCGGTATTGACGATGGAGCACAGGTCCTCGTGGGTGAAGCGCTGGTGCACCGCTGCCGCCCCGAGGCCCTTGTCGACCTCGCCGGCGCCCAGGACCTTGGCCAGGGTGACGGCGCGTTCCATTTTGTGCCGGATCTTCTGGGTTCCGGCAGCGGCGGCTTCCTTGAGCCAGAGCGCGGCGCCGGCGCCGATGGCCAGGAACTCTTCCTCGGCCTTGTTGGTGGGGCGGATGACCCGTTCGAGGGCACCGGACGGGGCCGGCGGGAAATGGGCGTCGATGATCGCCGGGGTCCCTGGGCGGGTGAGCTGGTGCCGTGCGACCTCCACCGGGCCGGCGTCCCCGACGTGGACGATGACGACCTCGGTCTCGGTGCCGCGGACCCAGACCATCTCACCCATCAGGGTGTGCGGGACGGAGTACCGGGACTGCTGAAAGGTGATCATGGGCGTGTTCGGCGGGACCTGGCGGGTGTGGCCGAAACTGGCCGTGACGGGGGTTTCCGGGACCGGGTGCAGCCGGGGACGTTCGAGAACGCGGAGCATGTCCTTGGGGATCTCCAGAGTGGCCCGGTGAACCCGCGAGTTCACCTCCTCCATGAACGCCTCACACGCAGCCTCCAGCTCGGCGAAGGACCGGTACTCGGGCAGCAGGTTCGTCTCTTTGGGGACGAGGTCGGCTT
This sequence comes from Arthrobacter sp. MMS18-M83, assembly GCF_026683955.1. NCBI lineage: Bacteria > Bacillati > Actinomycetota > Actinomycetes > Micrococcales > Micrococcaceae > Arthrobacter > Arthrobacter sp. MMS18-M83. The sequence continues at coordinate 3,141,374 of NZ_CP113343.1, forward strand.
TGGCGATCTTGACCGCGTTCTCGACCCCGCCCTTGGAGGCCGGGTCGGCCGGGATGCACGTCTGCATGGACGTCGAATAGTGCCTGGAAAACGCCACGATCTGCGCGTTCCGCACGGGGATTCCGGCGACGTGCTCGATCGTGACCGTCTTCTCGTTGTCAGTCAAAATGTAGGTCGGGATCCCGCCGATCAGCCTAAACGTCCGGTCCAGGGCGGCGAAGACGCTCGGCATGGTCTTGTCCCGCAAGGCGATCACGATCCGGAACCGCGAGAAGGCCAGCCAAGCGACGAACAACACGGTCTTCACACCGTCAACCACGGGGCCATCCCCGTAGTCGAACTGGAGCCATAGACCCGGCTCCGGCGTCCAGGGCCGGTGCACGCGCACGTTCCGGGCCCGGTATTTGGCCTTCAGTTCAGCCAGCGTTGTCCTGGTTGTCCGCTCACACCCGGTGAACCCTAGAGCGAGGAGCTTCTCATGCACGACATCACCGCGGATCTTCCCACGGGACTGCTCGACCCAGGAGATCATCTGCGGCAGGAACGGGTCGGTCATCCGGCCGCGGTGCCGGGCCACCGGCGCCTGCGCGCCTTCCTGACGGGCCTTCACATAAGAGCGCACCGTATTGTGTGAAACGCCGCAGATCTTCGCGGCATCCCGGTAGGACCGGGTCAAATCGTAAGCAGCTAAAATTTCCATGAACTCTCCTGGAGACTTCATAACGAGCCCCTTCCTTCCCGCAACGGGTGAAATACACGATTGGCATCGCCATTTCACCGCGGAAGGAAGGGGCTCTCCCCGTAACGACACGAGGAATGGACAAGGGGGAATCCCGGCACGCCAAGCCACCCGTAGTGGCCGACTGCTGTTCAAAAATGCTTGCCGCCGCTGGTCAAAACCACTGCCGCGAACGGTCAATCAGTTTTGCCGTCTCCGGTCAGTTTAAAGTTGCCGCTTACAAACACTGGATACCTCCCTGGAATTGGTGCGGCCTCGGCCGCCGGGTGTTCACATGCGGGAACACCGCCAAGGATCTTGTGTCCACAACCACTGGAACATGACGCCATTGTTCCGAAGTTCGACCCTCCCGGCCGGTCAGCTAACCTGCTTCCGGCCTTCGTCGGCAGCGACGTTCCCGCGCCAGCTCTAGTGCGGGTCCCGAGGGCCTCTACGCGATCAGCAGTGTCCGCAGCTCCACCGCCAATCGTTGGACATGGGAAGCTTCAGACGAGGGAGAATAGCATCATGACTTCAGAAGAGCCGGCGGACCCCGGACATGCCTCTCCTCGGCCAGAATCACCGTCCGGGGCCAAATCCCCGAACCCATCAGCGGTGATGCTGATCGAAATAAGCAGGTCACGAGGACAGCAGTCATTTGGGGGGCCGTAGCGTTCGGTCTTGCGGTGATGGTGCTGTTGATAATCTTCTTCATCCAAAACCAAGACATGATCGCGGTCAAATTCCTTGGCTGGGAAGGCCGCCTGGCCCAGGGAATCGCGTTCTTCATGGCCGCCGTCGGAGGTGGAATACTCGTGGCAATCGCAGGCGGAGCACGAATCCTGCAGCTTCGCCGCAACGAGCGACGACGCCGGAAGACCACGGGCTTGTAGAGCAACGGGTGGAGAATTCCTGAAAATCGGCATTGGAGTTGCGGCACGAAATCTGACTGAAGGCCACTGTAAGGATGTCCGTAGTTTTAACGGACTCCTTGTGTCCCCCAAAGGTGAATTTCCCGGTTCCGGGGAATTCACACAGTGGGTGTGCCACGGGATGTGGCGCGAGTCGAAGGAGTGAAGATGCCTGTTCGTACTGAAAAATGGCCCGAGGGGACGCCGACATGGGCCGATCTTGGAGTCACTGATCTGGATGCCGCCAAGGCGTTTTACACCGAGTTGTTCGGCTGGGAGTACTCCTCCGGCGGTGAGGATTCCGGAGGGTATTGGCTTGCTCATCTTGGTGGGAAATCGGTAGCGGGTTTAGGGCCGAAACAGAATGCGGAGATGCCCACGGTCTGGACCACCTATCTTGGGTCCGACGACGTGGATGCCACTGCGGTGAAGGTGGCCGCAGCGGGCGGGGGTCTTATCGCCCCGCCGTTTGATGTGATGGACTCCGGCAGGATGTCGATCGCCGCGGACAGCGTTGGCGCGGTATTTGGCGTTTGGCAGGCCGGGACTCACATCGGCGCAGAACGAGTCAACGAGCACGGGGCATTGTGTTGGAATGAGTTGCACACACGCGACTACGGCCCGGCCCGGGAGTTTTACGCAAAGGTTTTCGGGTTCAGCTATAAGGACATTGACGGTGACGGCTTTGTCTACTCGACGTTCAAGCGGATCTCGGACGGTGAAGAAGTCGGTGGCATCCACCACGACACGCAGCTTCCCGACGGTGCACCTAACTACTGGTTGGCCTGGTTTGCCAGCGATGACGTCGACGTTACCGCAGCGAAAGCCCGCGAATTGGGCGGGAGCCTCGTCATACCCGTCATGGACAGTCCGTTCGGGCGGATGACGATCCTGCAAGCACCCCAGGGCGAAACTTTCGGGGTCATCCACCTGCCCGACACGCGGGGATAATTTCGTCGTTGAGTAGTTCAACCGATGGACCCCCATGACCGGCGCGGCAGATCTTCAATGTAACGACAAGAATCATACGAATGTGACGCACGCCGACGGGCTGCGCTCCTGGGCCAAAGGCTCCCTCGCTTGCGAGGCGGCCACCGAACTGCTGCTCCGTGGGTTTGGAGGCCGGTTCGCCGCGCCGGGCAATCCCTGGATCGGCACGGACGAATTCAGCGGCGCCTCGTGGATTGATTTCGCCTCTATCCCCGAACATGCCGGCCGCGTCTCCAACGGTGAATGGGCGTTCCTGATGTTCGCCGCTTCCATGGCCGAGGGCGTTCCCGTGAATTTGGCTGAAATCGTGACCGCAGTAAACAGAGAGAGCGTCGCGCTTATGCTGGCCTCGATCGCCCACGCTTCCGGTAGCCATGAACACTCCTGGGAGAGGGCGGACCGGGGTCGGTTGGAGGGCTTCAACCGTCTGCCCGGGCTGTATTCATGGCCGGGCAAGCACGCTGAAGGCCGCTAGGACAGAACTTTCGGACACATCCCGGACGGCCAGCACAGTGACCGGACCATCCGAGCTGGTTCCCGGGAGGCCGGTGGCAAAGATTTTTCCATTGTGGTTCGCGACACGATCCTGATCCTTTCTCTACTTAGTAGGTGGCAGGCATGGGAGTGGTGAAATCCGACAGACTTCATCGATGTGGTGTCCGGGCGGACAGCCATCACTTCACATGACCGGCCCTGTCACGGAGTGCGCGCCGGATCCTGTCGGTGCCGTGTCTGCCTGGACATACGAGCCGATGACTATGATCACGGCAGAGCGCGCGGCCAGGCCTGGACCTGGCCGCACGCTTCTTTCCCGTCGATGTTCACAAACAAGGAGCCTCTCGCGGCCCATTCTCCCCAGACTTATCTGAGCGAGCGTTTCTGCTGATCAGCGGGCATGGCCCGGGCTAAGGGAGAAGTAGGGCGTGAAGCGGGCTCGGGCCCCGGGTGGAATGTTCGAGCGGACGGTCCCGGCTGATTCCAGCCTGAGAAGATGACCATGGACCGTGCTTCTGGACAACCTCACGGCATGGCAGATATCGGCCACTCTACTGGCGCCATTCTTGAGCAAATAGTCGAGTATCAAGGAGCGCGCCGTGGCGGAGCCGGTAGGAGCCTCGGGCGGGAGTGCCGGGTCCATTGTGGGGTAGGGGATTGTAGACATGTCTGCCTCTCAATGCGTCAACGTGTACGAAGCGGGATCTGCTCCGGGCACAGGATTCGCCGGATGCCGTGGAACCTCCCGACATACAAGTGCTGCCTCCTGGTGAAACATGTCGCGGTTCCGCGACCGACGTCGGCGCAGTCCTTGAGGCGGCAGACTCACGGCTGCCGCTCTATGCATCGGGTGTCCGCGAGTCTGGTCTGTCAGACCACGTTTTGTTTGAGGCCCGGACACGGGGGATGTTGCCTTGGTTCACTCGTTTGATGAAGGAATCGAAGGCAGGTATCTGGTTGATGGTTGCCGCGACGGTGGCAATCGCGGCACTGGACGGGCTGGTTGGGGTCGTCCCCATTTTTCGGCCGAGCGGTAAGTCGACCATGTTCGGACTGGTGTTCGCACTCGTATCCGCCGTGTTGTATGCCTTTCCTGCGCATATCGGCGGGGGCTCCTCAATCCAATCGGCGACGGGGCATGAGTTCAATTTGCGGAGAAGTTCCCGGTTAGGCGTCATTTATGGCGCCCGTAGGCCACACAACACATATGGCCAAGAATTCTGAAGCTCTAGGGGAAGTCATGGCAGGTAGGTTTCGGGCAGCTGCGGTCGCCAGTGACCGTGAGCTCATCGCGATGGTTCGCGCCGGGAACGCGGAAGCATATGAAGGGCTTTACACGAGGCATGTATCCATCGCCTCCTCTGTGGCACGGAGGAACGTCGATAACCCAGGTGACGCGGACGACGTCGTTGCGGAAGCATTCCAGGCCGTGCTTCAAAGTCTCAAATCCGGCGGTGGTCCCCGGGAGTTTTTCCGCGCGTATTTACTCTCCGCCGTCACCAGGCTCGCCCATCACACCAACAGAAAGGCACGCCGAACCACCCCGGCAGACATAGAAGCGAACTTCGACCACGATGTGGTGGAGGAGGACCCGGTCATTCGCGCATTTGAGTCGCGGACCGTCACGCGCGCGTATCGCGCACTGCCTGAACGGTGGCAGTCGGTGCTTTGGTATCTGGACGTGGAAGGGATGAAGCCGGCAGCGGTCGCCCCGATCCTGGGGCTCTCTCCCAACGCCGTTTCCGCGCTCGGAGTACGGGCCCGTGAGGGATTGCGCCGCCAGTACCTGCAGTCCCATATCAATGACCCGGAGCGCAGGGGATGCGCGGAGTTCAGGTCCCAGCTGGGGGCCTATCTTCGTGGCGGCCTTTCCAAGAAGAAAGCCTCGGGTGTCCGCAGCCATTTGGATGGCTGCGCGGCGTGCACAGCTGTCCTGATTGAACTTGAGGACGTTCGCGGAACCATGCGGGCCGTGCTGTTGCCGTTGGTCACAGGCATCCCATTGGCGGCCTGGGGCGACGGGTCCAAGGAACTGGGGGAGGCCGGCATCCTGCAGGGAACCTCAACCGGGACCACCCTGGTCAATCCCGTCGTGATGACCGCCGCTGGTGCTCTTATGGCGACGATCATGTTTGGCGGGGTCAGTGACTCAGCCAATCTGACCACGCAGGGCCAGCTTGACGCGCTTGGTGGCGGGACCTCACGTAACGACGTTCCCCCTGGGCCGGTGTTGCCTACACCTGCGCCATCACGGCCCCAAACCGCGGTAACGCCGGCGGCTCAACCGCCCTCCACCCCCGTTACGCCCTCCGGGCCCTCGCCTTCCCTGCCTTTCGAAACTGCGCCGGACCCGGCCCCACAGCCCGCCCCAGCCGCGTCGTCGGCCACGGCTCCTCCGCCCGGGCCTGAACCGGGCATTGTCTCTGATTCGATCCAGGCCGCCGGCGTCCAGGGGAGTGCCTACGTCTCGGATGTTAACGGCGATCCCAGAACCCGGAGCATAGTCGTTGTTTTTTCCATCACAGGCGGTGCAGATCTCGGCACCGCAACCGCAGCCTTCTCGTTATCGAAACACGCCTCGATAGATCCAGCATCCGTAAACGCCCCTTCAGGATGGACCTGCATCGTGAACGCAGCAGATTCCGGCGCACTCACATGCACTACCGACGTCCTCAAGGGCGGAACCGCAGAGTTCCAATTTACGGTCAACACCACAAACAGGGGCCACGGTCACGTGCTTCAATACAGCCTCAACGGTCCAGCCATCGAAACCAACTCATACACGTATGGATTCTGAAATCAGTCCGCGTGCCAAGATTCCCGGCGGTTAAGCCCGAAGGGCGGCCGGATGTGCGGCCTTGAGACGTTTTTTAGTACCGGGAGGAGCTGCGCCGCTTCTCTTTGTGTCGTCGGAACGTACAGGAAAGTGACTGAGCCTCCTATTAGTGCCAGCCGGGGACCATTCGTGTCGCCTGGAGTTAGTCCTTGGGGGAGAAATGAAGGCAACGTTGTTCGCTCGCAAGGGATTCTTCTTCTGCGGAGTGGGGGGCGCCGTGCATCGCGCGGCTTGCTCTCTTGCTGGTGCGCTGGCGCCGGAAAGCCACCGCTACGAGCGGAGCGGTCAGCAACACAAAGACGACTCCGGTCACGGCGAGGGCACCTGACACGGTAATCAGCGCTGCCATGACCATGATATGGATGCCCTCGGTTTCAGAGATCGACGGGCTTAATGCCGAGGCGGCGATCGTGTTCAAGCTCATTGTTTTCCTCTCAAGCTGCCGGTCCGATCCGTGACCTGGCAGACAGGGCGCGGCGGCTGCGAGCCTGGTTCGCAGCCGCCGTTTCCTGGGTCAGACGCCGAGGCACTCACTGACCTGCAGCGTTCCGCCGCGGGCTATGAAGGGGTGTTCGGCGAGCAAGGCGCGGACGGCGTCGAGGGACTCGGCCTGGATGATCGAGTAGCCGGCGATCTCGACGGCGGGAGCGGGCTCGCCCGACGCCAGCTGGGCGACGAAGTTCACCGGCGCGCCGGGGTCGGTGACCGCGCCGCCGGTGGAGGATGGCCATGCGGCCGAAGGGGCTGTCCGTGGGCGGGAAGAGGGTGGCCGCGCCGAGCGCGGCGGCAGCCTCCAGGGTCGCGTCCGGGTCCTGGACCTGGAACCATGTCAGCCAGTAGCTCGGAACACCGTCCGGGAGGTTGGTGTCGTGGGAGATTCCGCCCACGGTCTGGCCGTCCTTGGGACGTTCGAAGGTGGAGTAGACAAACTCCGAGCCGTCTCCGATGTCCGTGTAGCTGAAGCCGAAGACGCTGGCGTAGAACTCGCGTGCGGGCTGGTAGCCGCGGGTGTGAAGCTCATTCCAGCACACGGCCCCGGGTTCGTTGTAGCGGCCGATACCGTGGTGGCCGGTCGACTGCCAGATGCCGAAGGCGGCCCCTGCCGTGTCGAAGGCCACGCTCATGCGGCCCTGGTCCATGACGTCGAACGGCGGCATCATGAGCTGCCCGCCGGCATCGGTGATCTTCGCTGCGGTGGCGTCGGCGTCGTCGACGGCGAGATAGGTGCTCCACACCGAGGGCAGGGGGCCGGCGTTCTCGGGTTTGGGGCCGATGCCGGCCACGGGCGAACCGCCCAGGAAGGCCATGTGGTAGCCGCCCGCTTCCGGGCCGGCATCCTGGATATCCCAGCCGAACAACCGGGAGTAGAAGTCTGCGGCGGCCTTGACGTCATCCACCTGGGCGTCCACCCAGTTCGGGGTTCCCTCGGGCCAGCTTTCGTTGCGAACAGGCATGATGCTCCTTTGAGTATGCGGCGTGGTGCGGCTGGTTTGCTTGGCATACTCAAAGTGGTGCCTATTCGCTGTTTGTGCTGCGAAAAGGGCGCCGCAATTTCACGGCGCCGGCTCCCGATGCGCGTGTCGGGTCACCGGTTTCGCCGGCGGTTCCGGAGGGCGGCGGCCAGGCAGAACGCAAGCAGGCCGCCGATGAAGTAGAGGGCCCAGAACGGGAATCCGATGTTGGTTTGTCGTCCTGCCAGGGTTTTCTGTTCGGGGGCGTCTTTGGGGATGTCTGCGATCCGGGAGGCGTGGACGAGGAGCCGGTGCGAGTTCACGCCGATGGGGGTGCACGTGATCAGGGTGATTTGATCCTCACCCGCGGTGATTTTCAGGGAAGAGATGTCATCCGGTTTGACCACCTCGATCTTGTTCACTTTGTAGAGGAAGGTGTGGTCCATGACTTCGGTGGAGAAGATGTCGCCCGTTTTCGCTTGATGGAGGGGGTTGAAGAGTTCGGCGTTGGGGATTCCCGAATGTGATGTCAGGACGCTGTGTGTACCGGGGCCCCCTACGGGAAGGGAGGATCCGTAGAGATGGCCGACTCCCTTGGCTAGGACGTCGTCGCTGGTTCCGTGGAAGATGGGCAGGTCGATGTTCAGCGAGGGGTATCGGAACCGCCCGATCACGTCATCGTTGGCCACGTTTAACTGGCCCTGGTAGTCCCGCAGTTGCCCTTCCACGGCCGGGGTGGGGGCTTGTGCGGAGTAGGGGTCACGCAGCTGTCCCGGGGGGATGCGGGAGTTGTATTCGCGTGCGCGGTCCAGCACTTTCGTCCGGGCCGAAGGTTCGAGTTGCTCGACTTCCTGGGAGTAGCCGGAAAGCTGGCTGTTGTGGGATATCGAGCTGAACCAGTCCGCTGCTTGTGGGTAGAGGATCAGGCCAAGCCCGATGGCCGCGATCACCATCATTGCCGCGAACCTCCGGTCAGCAAGCCCGGATCGGATGCCGTGGCGTCCAGCCGCCGGTCTCCTGGCTCTGCGGCGACCATTGGGGTCTTTCGGGCCGGGTTCGGAACCCTCCATGAATTCTTCGAGGGTTTGAGTCATTGGAGCCTCTTGCTTTGATGGACGGGAGAGGTGTGGGGCATCCACCAGGTTGGCGGATGCCCCACACCTTGCATCACAGGACGTAGGTCACCGAGGAATTACTTTGCCTCGTTGCGCTTCCGACGGCCAGTGACCATGAAGAGACCAGCACCGGCTAGCACAAGAATCCCGCCGGCTGTCAGGGCCCAGGTTCCCACACCACCGGTGAGGGGCAACTGGAATCCGGCGTTGTGCAGGACGTTGTTGATCGTCACTGTGACGACCGTCGGGTCCGAGCTGGTGACCGTGGTCTGGACCGGCTGGGCGAGCAGTTCGTAACCGGCCGGAGCCTTGGTCTCTACCAGCCAGTACGACTGGTAGCCGGGCTGGCCCGGGCTTACCGCAACCCCGTTGGCCCAGTTGGAGTAGCGCAGTCCGGAGATCACCAGGTTGCCGCTGGCATCGGTGGTCCAGGAGCTGACACCGGCGATGGTGATCGCGTTGGTGCCGGCAAGGGCATCAGCCTGGGTCGGGTACACCGAGAACACGGCGCCGGCCAGGGCAGCCGAGGTCTTGGAGTCCTGCTTGTGAAGGACAATGTCGCCCCACTTGGTAACCACCGGCGGAGTGACGACCGGACCGCCGGGCTGGCCCGGAGCGATCGTGAAGCTGGCCGCGTTCGGGTACACGAGGGCAGTGTTCGAGATCTGGCCGACCGTGTTCACGGTGGTGTTCACAGTCACGACGACTTTGGCCGTGGGGTTGGCGGCAAGGATGGCCCGGCCACTGGCGGTGAAGTCGACCGTGAGGGTGTTCGTGGCGGCGTTGAACGCGATGGTGTAGTCCGTGTTCAACGTCAGTGTGGCGCCGTTAGAGAGCGCTACCGACGAGTTCGTGTACGTCAGTTTCGGGTCGAGCTGATCCACGATCCGGTAGCCATCAATCGGGTTGACATTGGGAATGTCGCCGGTGATGGTCCACTGCACGTTGTCGCCGAGCTTGATGGCCGGGGCGTCCGTGACGGTCTTCGTGGCGCCGGTCACCGCGTTCTTGGGGTAGACGTTGACGTTGTACATCCAGTTGTTCTCGTTCACGGGGTCCGTCATGGGAAGCGTGACCAGGAACGGAGCCGCAGGAGTGACCCCGGCCGGGTAGCCGGTCTCCGTTACCAGGTACAGGCCCAGAGGAAGGTTCGCCAGGGTGGCTGTACCGGTCGCGTCGGTCGTGACCGCGGTGCCCGGGGTGGCCGCCTGCGCTGCGGCCTGGGCCGGTGTCAGGGCTGCTGCGGCAGTCCAGCCCGCGTTGGTCGTCAGGTCAATGTTGTTGACCTTCTGAACCGTGAACGTGACCCCAGCCATGGGGGTCAGGCCCGCTAGCTGGGCCGCAGTCAGTGCCGTTCCGTTGTTCGGCAAGTTGGTCGGCGTGGCCGGCTGCTGGTACTTGTGGATGGTCAGCGTAGCCGTCTTGGACGGATCGATATTCGCAATGTTCGCCGCGTGCGCGCCCCCTGCCCCGAGGGCAAGCATTGCTGCTGAGGCAATTGCGGCTAGCGAAGCAACTATTCTGCGCCTCACCTTCGATGATTTCATCGTTTTCCTTTCTTGTTGTCCCCAGGGAGATGCACGGAGCTGCGCTCAGCAATCTGGGTATGTGGGGTTTTGTCCGCTCGCCTGGCCATGATGAGGGCGAGCGAAGTCATGAGGAGGAGGATCCCGAGAAGGGCACCTCCGAAGAGGCCGGCATTGCCCGGTCCGCCGGCGGCTGGAAGCTTCACTGCCGCCACGTCCAGGACGGTGATGGTCGAACCGTTCACTGTTACAGAGGTGCCGGCCGTGGTTGTATCCAGAGTGATGCTGCCGTTAGCAGACACAGTGAACTTCACGGGAGTAGCCAGGAGCGAGTAGCCGTTCGGGGCCTTGGTTTCGAGCAGCCAGTACGTCCCTGGAAGCAAGTTCCTGACCTCGACCAGTCCGGGGGACCCGGACACGGCGCTGCTCACCCCGACCACCGTGGAGCCCATTTGCCCGGCGGCATCATTATGGATCTCAAAGGTCGAGCCGGTCAGGGGAACGGTGGAACCCTGGGTCGGGCCGGGCCCAGATTTTTGCACGAACAGGTGGCCCGTGGTGGGGTTCGTGGTGAAACACGCAGGGTCAAGCGGGGCTGCGCTGCCGGTCACGCATCGTGCCGGCGGGATGACCCCGTTGCCGGTTGCCCCGTTCTTCAGGGTGACGAGCCACGCATTCGTATTGACGGTCACCGAGTAGGTCAACACCGCGGTGCCGTTGCCCGGGAGGGTGAACGAGGGTGTCACCAGCTTGTTGCCGGCGCCGGGGTCCGGAACTGCGACGGGTGTGCCCCCGTTGATGGTGAGCTTCGCCGAACCGGCTGTGAAGGTGGCGTTGTTCAGTACCTGGCTCAAGTCATCGGTGAGGATGACACCGGTGATGGGATTGACGGTGGAATTGGTGGCGGTCACCGTGTAGGTGATCACCCTGCTCGCAGCCGGGTCGCCGGGGTTGATGTACGTTCCCGAGGCCGGAGAGGCGGTCTTGCCCAGCGTCCACGAGCCCACCGGGTTGACGGTGCAGGTGGTACTGCCGGCCGGGCAGGACGTCGGGGGAGTGGTGGTTGTCGAGGGCGTCAGGTAGTTCTCGACCGAGGCATTACCTGGAGCGCCGGGGTTGTTGACCTTCACCTGGTAGGTCACCACGCTCTTCGCGCCCGCGGCCACCGTGCCGGTAATGCCCAGAGTTGGCGGTGCCGCCCCCGAGTTGTTGGCCACGACCAGGGCAGTCCCGCTCGTGGTGGTCGTGCTGATGGAGTTGGCCACGAAGGTCGTGTCGTCGAGCACGTTCCCGAGCCAGTCGGTGTAACTGACGGCTGCCGGGGCGGTACCGGTTGTGTTGTCGAAGGTCAGTGTGTAGGTGAGTACCTGTCCGGGTTGGACCATGGTCCCGGCCGCGGGGTTCACGCTCTTCGAAGCCACCAAGTTGGGCAGGAGGGCTGTGTTGACGAAGCGGCAGGTGACCTCGGTCGAGACAGTGCTCGATGAAGTCGGGATGCTCGTGCTGTTGACGTTGAATGAGGTCCCGGTGCCGCTCAGGAATGGTGCGGCGGTGAGGTCCGGGGTGTTCCAGCATTTCCAGGTGGTGGTGTATCCGCCGGTTGACGTGGTCTGGGATTCGGAGAACGTGTAGTACACCCCGCTGGCCTGGGCGAGGACGGCGGCCGGGCCCACTTGTTGGCTCTGGACACCCGAGGCGCTGCCGGTGGTGGTGGTGCTTCCCAGGACGGCTCCGTTGCCGGCTGTGTCGCCACGTTTGATGGAGAGGTTGAACTGGTCGCTGGCGCTGACTCGGCCGCCGACGATTTCCTTCTGCAGCTTCACGTGGGGCGGTGCCGGCTGGCATGAGGCCAAATCTTCACCGTTGGGATAAGCCAGTGCTGTTCTGGTCCCTAAGGGCTGGAAGGTGTTGGGGTCGTAGACAGTGACGTTGGTGCTCGTGCCGAGGTTGTGCGACTCGATGATGAGCGCGCCGTTGGAATCGAAGGCGATGCCGTCGTAACCGGGATCGTTGGTCGAATTGCCGATCAGGATGCTGCCCGTGGCATTGGCCACCGTTCCACCCGGGGTGGCGCCCACCCCGGTGATGGTGAAGATATTGACCCTTCCCGGGTACGCCGTCTGTGCGTTGTCGACCTGGGAAACGATGGCGTAAAGATTTCCCTGGCTGTCAAAGGCAAAGTCGCCGTTAAGGGTGGCGGGTACCGGGTCCCAGCTGTTCGTTGTGGAGTTGAAGTTGTATCCCAGGTAGGCAGAGGAGGAAAGCTGAAGCCCGTTGACCACCAAGGTAACGGCCCCGGTTGCCGGATCGTAGCGCCAGATGTACAGGTTGACGGTCCAGCTTGGCGGGTTGCTTCCGGCGACCGGGATGTCCTTGTAGCCGCCGAAGTAGTATGCGCCGTCGACGGGGTTGACCGCGCCGGCTACGGTGCCGCCACCGATCGAAGTATTGACATTTGTGATAAGAACCGGGGCGGGATTGGTTGCGGTGGGATTGTAGGAGTAGAGGTTGACAGATCCCGAGAGACGATCGACGTAGTACAGAATTCCCGTCTGGGGGCTGACGCCGAGCGCGTTTGCATTGGTGAGGGGAGTGCTGGTGTTGGCCATCTGGTAGTCGTACACAGGGTTGTTGGTGGTGGGATCCACGTGCGATCGGTAGATCCCCCCGGACTGACCGATGGCGTAGAAGACGTTGGGCGCGCACACCTGGGAAACCGTCAACGCCATTGGCAGCAAGGCCGTGCCGGCGTTCGCCGGGACAGACTGCCCGGCCGGAACCTGTGGGGACCCCGCGGCGTTCGCAGCCGCGGGCATCGCCAAGAGCTGAACTAGAAGGACCAGAACAGTGGTAAGGCCCAGGATCAGCCGTGACAGGGAGCGGTGCGTCTTCGGGAGTAGCCCAGCGGGGTCCTTGAAGACACAGGAGAAAGTCTTGACGGTCATCAGGAACCGCCCCTGATCCCAGGCCTTGCTGTGGTGAATTTGTTCAATTTCACCGAACACCTCACTAGTAGTAACGACCAGGCCCACGCCCGGAACTTTGCGTCTGACTGGTTAGTAGTCGCACCCGACCGAACGTGACGACGATCTGGTAGGAAACTCTCAACTTTTTCCCAGGGCACCTGAGGATGGTCATGTAAAATTCGCAAAACGGCGCGGCAGAGCCGAGTCACTCCTCCGCCAACAGGCGTGAACCGGCTACACCGTCCTGCGGAACCTGATCGGGCAGAGGGCTATTCAGGGAAAGGAAATGGGTGTGATGGCGTCGTGTTCATCCCAGTGCCTCGTCCCGGACGCGGTTACGGCCTGGACAGCCATGGCGCTGATGAGCTCTCCTGCATGGCTTTGGTCGTTTTCGGTGACGACATACGTGAAGACGAGCTCGGTTTCCCCTCCGGCTGGCATCGGACCGAAACTCAAGGCGGACGGGCCGGTCGCGTAGCTCAGCTCTTCTAGTCCTGCGTTGGTGAAGGACCGCAGGACAAGGGTGACATCGGTGAGGACTTCCCCTGAATCATTGATGACCCAGGCAGAATAGGTCAGGGTGTCGTGAGGTGCCGCGGTGGCCTTGTGCGCGTAATGAACGAGGCGCACACCGGTACCGTGTAGGGGACACGCCAAGAAGACTCCGGGAGCTGTGGCATGCGATGGAGGCGATTCGTGCCTCGTTTCAGGGGGTTGCCGTTCAATTTGATTGTCCAGGTTTCCCGGGAGCTGCAGCATTAGGACTTCCTTGGGAAAAGTGTTTTCAGCCATTGGGCTCTCAGCGTTTCTGCTCGGCGGCGGCCCCGGGCGGGTGTTTGGCCGATGGCGTCTTTGCCGGGAGGTGCCATCGGCTCCTGGATGGAGACCATTGATGAGGTGAACCGCCGTGTGCCGGTGGCAGTGTCCCGTTCACTGGCTGTGTTGTGGCCCGGCAGGCTGAGAACGGCATCAATGATGGCAATGAGCCGCAGTGAGCCCTCGTTCCCGCGTATGGCCGGGCCCGCGGTTGAAGTGAACAGGTTCGCCGGACGTTCGCGGCAGGTCATCGCGACTGCGGCCTTACCGGGATCCCCCGGAGCTGCGCCATGAGGCGCATGGCTTCGGCATCCGTTGACGGGATCGGTTGGTACCGGAGCTTGCAAGGGCCGAGGGCCCCGTTACGGAGCGTTTCAAGGCGCCTCTTGCACCTCAGCGCATCAGCAAGGTTCCCTGTTGAACCCTGGATGAGGAAGTCCACCCTGTCATGGCGGTACACCTGTATCGCTGATTCGCCGGTGAATTCCTGGGCGCAGATTCGACCCACTTCCACGGACAGGGTCCAGGAGCCTTTCAGTTGTTTGTCCATGAGAGGAAACAGGAAAGCCCCCAGGATGAACTTGCCGGAGCCGTTCGCCGTCCGGCGCGCGTCTTGAAGTGCGCGTTCGAAATGGGCTGTGGTTGCCAGGCCCGTTGTGACATCCGTGCAGGACGAAGGCTGTTGGTCTTGCTCTCTGGCCTCTACCCATCCGACGGCGATGTCCTGCAGCGCGCTTTGATCGACCGGTTGTCCGGCAGCTGTGAAGAGGGATCGCAGATCGGTCATCGTTTCAGCGATGCCAACACCGTGGAAGGAACGCGATGCACCCAGATGCCGGGCTGCACCAAGAGATGAATTCCCATTCATCACCGAGAGGGCCATGCCTTCGACTTCCGGTACGAACCAGTCCCGGACATACCGCCAGCCATCGCGCCGGCTCTGGTCCCGCCACCGGTCCAGAAGCTGCCACACGCCGTTCTCAACGGGGACGGAAGGCGCTGTTTGAATCTTCATGCCTAACTTGTGGCGCGTGCAGACGATTCATGTTGCAAGTGCCGCGAAATATCTGCGTCGAGGGCAACTAGTCAAGTCAATCCGGTGCGCTCGAGAGTCGGTTGAGGCAGTCCACCGTGCCTGGGCCGCGTTGGCCCGGCGTAAACCTTGGGTGTCTCCGTGTCTTCCGGTTCTCCTCGGATTCCGGCGTAGGTCTACCGAAAAAGGTTGAATATTACCCACGGGTAGGCCTTCTGGCACGCTCCGATGGCGGATATTCTCTTAGGGACTTCACGAGAGTCAGTGGTCATCGAAAGGGATGCAACGACGCATCCGCGGTAGAAAGAGAGTTTATGTCTGGCATTTTCGAAATCTTGGCAGCAGGGGAGCAATCGTTCCACTTCCGGTTGAAGGCCGACGATGGAACGGTCGTGGCAGTGTCGCCTAAGTTCCCGGATATCGCGGCCCTCGTGGCCGGAATCAATGCAGTCAGGGAGAGTGCCGCCACAGGATTCGTGGTGGATCACCGCTCGCTCGGAGCGCAATAAGAAATCGGCGGCAGTGCTCACAGGAGCACTGCCGCCGATTAGTTTTAGGGCACCTTAGGCGTCGCCTCCTGAACCGCCGGTAGTGCCGGCAGTGACGTCCAGGAGCTTGTAGCGGTCAATGGCGTACGACGGCGCACTCGGGTCTACCTCGCCCCTCGCCGCGAGGAGTTGCAGGGTTTTGGTGACGATGGAGTGGGTGTCGTTTTTGAAGTAGCGTCGGGCGGCTTGGCGGGTGTCGGAGAAGCCGAAGCCGTCGGCGCCGAGGGAGGCGAATTCGTTGGGGATGAATTGGCGGATCTGGTCCGGGACGGCTTTCATGTAGTCGGTGACGGCGATGACGGGTCCGGTGGCGCCGGCGAGTTGCCGGGCGACGAAGGGGGTGCGGGGTTGTTCGCCGGGGTTGAGGAAGGCGTGTTCTTCGGCGGCGAGTCCGTCGCGTCGGAGTTCGTTCCAGGAGGTCACGGACCAGACGTCGGCGGAGACTCCCCAGTCGCCGGCGAGGATTTTCTGGGCTTCCAGGGCCCAGGGGACGGAGACGCCCGAGGCCAGGATCTGCGCGCGGGGTCGCTTGTTGTCCCGATCCTCGGGCTTCGCCGGGGCGAGCAGGTAGATGCCCTTGAGGAGGCCTTCGGTGTCGAGGTTTTCCGGTTCCGCGGGCTGGGTGATGGGTTCGTTGTACACGGTGAGGTAGTACATGAGGTTCCGGTCCTCGGAGTGGTCCCCGTACATGCGTTGGAGTCCGTCGCGGATGATGTGGCCGATTTCGTAGCCGTAGGCGGGGTCGTAGGTGCGGACGGCGGGGTTGGTGGAGGCCAGGATGGGGGAGTGGCCGTCGGCGTGTTGGAGTCCTTCGCCGGTGAGGGTGGTCCGTCCTGCGGTGGCGCCGATGATGAAGCCGCGGGTCATCTGGTCCGCGGCGGCCCAGAAGGCGTCGCCGGTGCGTTGGAAGCCGAACATGGAGTAGAACACGTAGATCGGCACGAGGGGTTCGCCGTGGGTGGCGTAGGCGGTGCCGGCGGCGGTGAACGCGGCGACGGCGCCGGCTTCGTTGATGCCGGGGTGGATGAGCTGGCCCATGGGGGATTCCTTGTAGGCCAGGACGAGGTCCCGGTCCACGGAGAGGTAGTTCTGGCCCTTGGGGTTGTAGATCTTCGCGGTGGGGAAGAACGCGTCCATGCCGAAGGTGCGGGACTCGTCCGGGACGACCGGGACGAAGCGGGCGCCGAAGTTCTTGTCCCGCATGAGGTCCTTCAGGAGCCTCACGAAGGCCATGGTGGTGGCGGCCTGCTGTTTGCCGGAGCCGCGCTTGGCGGCCTCGTAGGATTTGTCCTCGGGCAGCACCACGGGGGTGTGGGTGGAGCGGCGTTCCGGGACGGGCCCGCCCAGGGCGGCGCGGCGGTCCATCATGTATCGGATTTCCGGGGCGTCCATGCCGGGGTGGTAGTACGGGGGCCGGTACAGGTCCGTGTCCAGTTGTTCGTCGGTGATGGGGATGCGCAGGTGGTCACGGAAGGCCTTGAGGTCTGCCATGGTGAGTTTCTTCATCTGGTGGGTCGCGTTGCGGCCCTCGAAGTGGGGTCCGAGCCCGTAGCCCTTGACGGTCTTGGCCAGGATCACGGTGGGTTTGCCCTTGAACTCCGACGCGGCCTTGTACGCGGCGTAGACCTTGCGGTAGTCGTGGCCGCCGCGTTTGAGGCCCCAGATCTGGTTGTCGTCCAGGTCCGCGACCAGGTCCTTGGTGGCCGGGGTCTTCCCGAAGAAGTGTTCCGCACGAACCCGCCGGACTCGGCCTTGTAGGTCTGGTAGTCCCCGTCCACGGTCTCGTTCATGATCTTCACCAGGGACCCGTCGGTGTCCCGGGCCAGCAGATCATCCCATTCCCGGCCCCAGACGACCTTGATGACGTTCCAGCCCGCGCCGCGGAAGAACGCCTCCAGTTCCTGCATGATCTTCCCGTTGCCCCGGACCGGCCCGTCCAGGCGCTGGAGGTTGCAGTTGATCACGAAGTTCAGGTTGTCCAGGTTCTCGTTCGCGGCGAGCTGGAGCAGGCCGCGGGACTCGGGCTCGTCCATTTCCCCGTCGCCCAAAAACGCCCAGACCTGCTGGCCGGAGGTGTCCTTCAGGCCCCGGTCGTGCAGGTAGCGGTTGGACTGGGCCTGGTAGATCGCGTTCATCGGGCCGATGCCCATGGACACGGTCGGGAATTCCCAGAACGCGGGCATCAGGCGCGGGTGCGGGTAGGAGGAGAGGGCATGGCCCTCCTTGGACTTTTCCTGCCGGAACCCGTCCAGGTCCTCCTCGGAAAGCCGGCCCTCCATGAACGCCCTCGCGTACATCCCCGGGGACGCGTGTCCCTGGAAGAAGACCTGGTCCCCGCCCGAAGGGTGGTCCTTGCCGCGGAAGAAATGGTTGAATCCGACCTCGTACAGCGTCGCGGCCCCGGCATAGGTGGAGATGTGCCCGCCCACCCCGATGTCCGCCCGCTGCGCCCGGTGCACCATCACGGCCGCGTTCCAGCGCATGTACGCCCGGTACCGGCGCTCGAACTCCTCGTTGCCAGGGAACACCGGCTCCTGGTCCGCCGGGATCGTGTTCACGTAATCGGTGGTCGTCACCATCGGCACCCCCACCGACTGGGACCCCGCCCGCTGAAGCAGGCTGCGCATGATGAACTGCGCCCGCTCCGTGCCCTGCTCCCTGATCAACGCATCCAAAGACTCAACCCACTCGGCAGTCTCTTCCGGATCACGATCAGGCAGCTGGGAAGTCAACCCGCTAAGGATGTGTGAGGTCTCTTCTCCTGCAGCCACGTCCAACCTCTCTTCATTGAATGTCTGGGCGCTTGCACTGTAGTGCGCGCTGAAACGTGCATGGAAATTTCGTATTGTGAGAATAAAATTCTGTATTTCGAGATTAGCCATGCGTTCGCCAAGCGTCAATCTAGCGCCGCAGAGGCTAGTCCTCGCGAGGCTGCGCGGCGCCAGATGGCAGATTGTGACCGCCGTCGGGAGCGAAACCCTTGACCAAAGGTGATCTGGCTCATAAAGTTATTTCACTATTCAATAACTAGATTTCACGATGCGAAAAAGATTCACATCCTCTCACAGCGTCTCGGAAGCCTAGTTGCAGCACCACAAAGAAGTGGAGATCCACGATGCAATCGACTCCCCCAGTCGGCGTCACAACGGCTTCGGAGCAGACCATACTGCCTGGCAGTTCGGTACATCCGTCAGTAGGAAATGAAACGCTCTGCGATGTAGCGTCCGTCGCAGCAGGCCGCACCATCAGCCCCAGCCTCTACAACCTGGACCTTGCCCCCACCAAGAAAGAGGGCAGGCGCTGGACCAGCTACAGCATCTTCACCCTCTGGGCCAACGACGTCCACAGCCTTGGCAACTATGCGTTCGCCATCGGCCTCTTCTCGCTTGGCCTGGGCGGGTGGCAAATCCTCGTGGCCCTCGGCATCGGCGCGGTTTTGCTGTTCACCCTCCTGACCTTCTCCGGCTTCATGGGCCAGAAGACGGGCGTTCCCTTCCCGGTGATGAGCCGGATCAGCTTCGGTATCCGGGGCGCCCAGCTGGCCAGCCTGGTCCGCGGGGCCGTGGCAATCGCCTGGTTTGGAATTCAGACCTACCTCGCCTCGGTGGTGCTCCGCGTCATGCTTGTCGCCATGTTCCCCGGACTCAAGGACGTGGATGCCAACTCCATCCTGGGCCTGTCAACGCTCGGCTGGATCGCCTTCGTATCGCTCTGGATTATCCAGTTGGTCATTGTCAGCTTCGGCATGGAAATGATCCGCAAGTACGAGGCCTTCGCCGGCCCCATCATTCTCGTCACCATGCTGGCCATTGCCATCTGGGTCTTCGTCGAGGCCGGGGGTGCCATCCAGTGGTCCGGCATCAAGGGACTCGAAGGCGGCGAGATGTGGCGCACGATCTTTGCCGGCGGCGCCCTCTGGGTCTCCATCTACGGCACCTTCGTCCTGAACTTCTGCGACTTCACCCGTTCCTCGGTGTCCAAGAAGTCGATTGTCCGCGGCAACTTCTGGGGCATCCCCATCAACATGCTCCTGTTCGGCGCAATCGTGGTCATCATGGCCGGCGGCCAGTACAAGATCAATGGCAAGATCATTGAAAGCCCTTCGGACATCGTGCAGAGCATCCCCAATACGCTCTTCCTGGTCCTGGCCTGCCTTGCCTTGCTGATCCTGACTATCGCAGTGAACCTCATGGCGAACTTCGTTGCACCGGTCTACGCCCTCACCAACCTCTTCCCCAAGCACCTGAACTTCCGCAAGGCAGCCTGGGTCAGCGGTACCATCGGCCTGATCATCTTGCCGTGGAACCTCTACAACAACCCCTTGGTGATCGTGTACTTCCTGGGCGGACTTGGCGCGCTGCTCGGCCCCCTGTTCGGCGTCGTCATGGCCGACTACTGGCTGCTGCGCCGCGGCAAGGTCAATGTCCTCGACCTTTACACGGACCACCCGTCCGGCACCTACTTCTACAAGCGTGGCGTCAACCCCCGGGCGATCGCCGCCATGGTTCCGGCCGCCGTCGTCGCCATCCTGATTGCATTCGTACCCGCACTGGAGGCCGCAGCACCGTTCGCCTGGTTCTTCGGCGCAGGCATCGGGGCGTTGTGCTACTACGTGTTCGCGGACAAGAAGCAGCAGCACAGCGACATCTCCGGCGAGCCGATCGCCGTCGTCAGCAACCACTAATACTCAACTGACTCGCAGTTAGCGTCGTTTTCGCCCGTCAAAACGACAACGACTGCGAGTCAGTTGGGCTAACCCGGCTACCAGGCAACCCAATCAAGGAGGAACCCATGCGAATCCTCGTCGCAAACGTCAACACCACCCAATCCATGACGGACTCCATCGCAGCCCAAGCTCGAAACGTCGCGGCTCCGGGCACTGAAATCATCGGCATCACCCCACGGTTCGGCGCCGATTCCTGCGAAGGGAACTTTGAAAGCTACCTTGCCGCCATCGCTGTAATGGACCGCGTGGTCAATTACCCAGAACCGTTCGACGCCGTCATCCAGGCGGGTTATGGCGAGCACGGCCGCGAGGGGCTTCAGGAGCTCCTCGACGTCCCGGTGGTCGACATCACCGAGGCCGCTGCCAGCACTGCGATGTTCCTCGGGCACAAATACTCGGTGGTCACCACATTGGATCGTGCGGTTCCGCTCATCGAGGATCGCTTGAAGCTTGCCGGGCTTGACGCCCGCTGCGCCTCCGTCCGTGCGAGCGGGATGGCCGTGCTGGAACTCGAGGAATACCCGGACCGCGCTGTGGAAGCCATTGTGGAACAGGCTGAACGGGCCGTGCGTGACGACAAGGCAGAAGTGATCGTCCTCGGCTGCGGAGGCATGGCCGGCCTCGACGAGCAGATCCGCCAACGTTGCGGAGTGCCGGTAGTAGATGGAGTTGCCGCCGCGGTGACTATCGCCGAGTCGCTCGTCCGCCTGGGCCTGTCCACGTCCAAGGTCCGGACCTACGCCACGCCTCGTCCGAAGACCGTCGTAGGCTGGCCACTGACGATCACAGACACGACGACGGCGGATGCTCCCGCCGCGCACTAGTTCAACAACCAGGAGAACCGCGTGAGCGAAACCATCCCCACCCAGCCCCGGGTCGCCGTCGTCACCGGAGCAGGTTCCGGGATCGGGCGGGCAGTCTCCCGGCTTCTGTTGGCCGAAGGCTACCGCGTTGCCCTCGCCGGTCGCCGTGAAGCGCAGCTCCTCGAGACCGCTGAGGGCCACGCTGAGGCGCTTGCGGTGCCGTGCGATGTGACAGTGCCCGACGACGTCGCGCGCCTTTTCGCCGCGGCCCGCCGGCGCTGGGGGAGGGTCGACGTCCTATTCAACAATGCGGGCATCTTCGGTCCGTCCGGAGGCGTGGACGAGATCAGCGTGGCCGATTGGGATGCCACCCTGGCCGTGAATGTCACGGGCTCCATGCTGTGCGCGGCCGAGGCCGTTCGGACCATGAAATCGCAAGAACCGCAAGGTGGGCGCATTATCAACAACGGCTCAATCTCGGCCCATTCGCCGCGGCCATTGTCCGTTGCGTACACGGTGAGCAAACACGCCATGAGCGGCCTGACCAAGAGCATTGAGCTGGATGGGCGCCCCTTTGGCATCAGCTGCGGACAGATCGACATCGGCAACACGCGCACCGAAATCATGGATACCATCGGCGTGGGCTCGGGCGCGCTCCAGGCCGATGGGAGCAGGCGCGTGGAGCCAATGTTCCCTGTGGAGGATGCCGCGCGCGCGGTGCTCATGATGGCCAATATGCCGGCGTCGGCCAATATTGGTTCAGTGGTGGTGACCGCCGCGGGGATGCCGTTCGTGGGCCGCGGCTAGCTCGACGCGGCTAGAAGCCCTGCGCCGGGCTAGAAGATCGACCAGCCCGTGCGGGTGGTGAACTCGTCCAGGGCGGCAACGCCCGCCAGCGAATTCCCGGATCGTCCCAGGCCAGGGCTCCAGACGCAGATGGTGCATCTGTTGGGCACCACAGCCACAATGCCGCCGCCTACCCCGCTCTTGCCGGGGAGTCCCACGCGGTAGGCGAATTCGCCCGCGGCGTCGTAGGTGCCGCATGTGAGCATCACGGCGTTGATCCTCTTGGTCTGGGACGGGGACAGTAGCGGCGTGCCGTTCCCGCGCAGCCCGTTATTGGCTAGGAACCTGCTCGCAAGGGCCAAATCGGTGCAGCTCATTTCCAGGGCGCACTGGTTGATGTAGGCCTCGAGGACCGAGTCCACGGGATTTTCGAGGTTTCCGTAGCTGGCCAGGAAGTGTGCCAGCGAGGCGTTGCGGTGACTGTTCGCCGCCTCTGAAGCGGCCACCACGGGGTCGGCATCGATAGAGCTGTTGCCGCTTTCTTGCCGGAGCAATTCCCGGACGGATGGCGAGTCATCCGCGATGCTGAGCAGCCTGTCGGTGACAACCAGGGCCCCGGCATTGATGAACGGATTCCGCGGAATTCCGTCTTCGTGTTCCAGCTGCACCAGGGAATTGAACGGATTGCCGGATGGTTCCCGGAACACGCGCTTCCAGATGCGGTCGCCGTCCCCGGCCAGCACCAAGGCTAGGGCGTACACCTTCGAAATGCTTTGGATCGAGAAGGGCACGTCAGCGTCGCCGGAGGAGAATACGTCACCGCTGGAGGTTGCCACGGAAATGCCGAATTGCTTGGTATCCACCGCGGCCAGGCTCGGGATGTAGTCTGCGGGCGCTCCTTGGCCGAGCAAAGGCTGAACCGTGCCGACAATGTCGTCAAGGAGATTCTGGAGATCCATGTTTCTTAGCGCCGTCCTTCGGAGTGGTTCCACAGCCTGAGCTACATTACCCGCACTCTGCCGGTACGGGCTCCACTGCCTGGGTTCAGGGTCTTCGCAAGCAGGAGCAGCGTCAAGCTTCACGATTCCACATTGTGAAATTTGAATTTCCCCTTGTGGAATCGTGTGAGCGGGATTACATTGATTTCATCCCCGAAATCAGGGGCTGTTCCCAAACTGATTGGTTCAGATCAATGAAGATCCCAGACTCCGCGGCGCTGAAGGCGAGTTCGGCCCCGCGGAAGAAGAAGCCACTGTACAAGTCGCTCTTCTTCCAAATTCTGATCGCCGTCGTCGCAGGTGTACTCATCGGCCATTTCTGGCCGAACATCGGGTCCACCCTCCGGCCACTGGGCGATGGTTTCATTCAACTCATCAAGATGATCATCGCTCCGCTGATCTTCCTCGTGATCGTCACGGGAATCTCGGCAGTGGGCGACGTCAAGGCGGTCGGAAGGGTCGGGGTCAAGGCCCTCTTGTACTTCACCGGCGCCACGCTTTTCGCACTGGTTTTCGGCCTGATCGTCGGAAACCTTGTCCAGCCGGGTGCTGGACTGCACATCGATCCGAGCACTCTCTCCCAGGATGCGCTGAACGCAAAGACCGGCACCGCCCCGCCCAAGGACGCGGCTTCCTTCCTCCTGGACATCATTCCCACGTCTGTGATCGGCGCTTTCGCCAGCAACAGCCTGCTCCAGGTCCTCTTCTTCTCGGTCTTCTTTGGCGCGGCAATCGTCGTCATCGGGCGTGAGCGCTGCCTCCCGGTCATCAGCCTCATGGAAACCGTCCTCGAACTGATCTTCAAGATCATGTCCTGGATCATGAAGGTCGCGCCCATTGGTGCCTTTGGTGCCATGGCTTTCATCATCGGCCAGTACGGACTGGACACCCTGGGGACGTATGCGCTCCTGATCGCCTCCTGTTACGGGGCGGCCATCGTCTTCATCGGCCTGCTGTTCCTCGTCGCCTGGAGCTTCGCCAGGGTGCCCCTGTGGCAATTCCTGAAGTACACCCGTGAGGAATTCCTCCTGGCACTTGGTACGGCATCCACCGAGGCCGTCATGCCGCGCATCATGACCAAGCTGACCAATGCCGGCTGCTCCCGCGCCACCACGGGCCTGGTTGTCCCCACGGGCTACTCATTCAACCTCGACGGCGCCGCGATCTACCTTTCGATCTCGTTGCTGTTCCTGGCCCAGGCCTTCGGTCATCACCTCGACCTCGGGCAGCAGTTGGCAGCCCTGGGTGTCCTGCTCCTGACGTCCAAGGGCATGGCCGGCGTACCGGGTTCATCGTTCCTGGCGCTGTCTGCCACGGCGGCCGCGCTCGGCATCTTCCCGGTTGCAGGCGTCGCACTGCTCCTCGGCGCCGACCGCCTCATGGACTCCATGCGCGTCGTCGTCAACCTTCTCGGCAACTGCGTAGCCACATTCGTCGTCGCGAAATGGGAAGGCCAGTTCGACCGTTCCGTTATGCTCCGTGCCTTCCGCGGTGAAATCACCAACGAGGATTCCGCCATCATGCTCGGAGCCGAGGACGTTTTTGAGGAACAGGAAATCGAACGCATCAGCGAAGGGCGGGAACCCTCTCCGAAGTTCCGCGGCGGGCCGAGCGCGGATGAGATCCCGCAGTTCGAGATGATCAAGCCGGGTCAACACCGGAGCCCCTCGGTCAGTCCCGACTAGAGGCACCAAGCTCCATTCCAGTTGAGCGCCCCACGACAATGTCGTGGGGCGCTCAACTGCGTACAGGGGACCGCTACTGTTTCAGCGGCGCGAGCTGTATTTGCTTCGCAAGCCCGTAAGCGATCGGCAGGTCGCTGTCGCTCTCGACGAAGACACGGCCAATCACGAGCGCGGAATCGGTTGGCGAAGAAATCTGGGTCATGCCGTCCGGTACGGTTCCCTTCCAGCCGGGCCCGCTGAGAACATAGTCGCCGGCTTCGGTTCCGGTCGTACGTTTGCCGACGTAGGAAAAATTGGTGCTCGTCGACGGGTGGGTGAACTGCACGCTGAAGTAGCGGCCGGCCATGTCCGGTACGTGCAGGACCTGCGGCCCCTTGCTCAAATCGAGCCAGCCGCCAACGTAGAGCAGATCGTCGGCTCCGGTTGCCATGAGGCTCCCGTGCGACGCCGACGGGGAAGAAGTGCTTGGTACTGCGTACAGGGTGTTGACTGGGATCGGGCCGTCACCGAACCCATGCTTGAGGATCGCCCTCTTGTATCCATTGACCGTGAGACGCGGCCAGAGGTAGATGAAAGCCGGCGCGCCGATCACCCAAACGATGACAGCCGCTATGGCGAGTGGAGTGATCCCGTCCCCGCTGGCGATCCGCCGATAGATGACCCAAGCAAAGACCGCCAGTATGACGGCTGTAAGGGGACGCCCATACTTCAAGATGAGGCGGTTCATATCACTGCCTTTACAACGGGCGGCAATTGGTACGTGCCGTCGAGAATTGCCGAGCCAGGCAGATACACGCGGAACATCAGCTTGAACTTCCCCGAAGGAGTTGGCAGCCAGTTCTGCTCGTGCGTGCTCGGAGCCTGATGCTGGAGATAGATGTCGACTGAACCGTCGGCGTTCTGCTCGAGCGGTGACCGGTCACCAACGCTATAGCGATTAGTTGGATTGTTCACCATATATCCGACGATGTCGGTGGGAGTGAGCGACCAGAAGGCGTCAGTCGGCGGGAGTTTCCCGGCAGGAAAATGCAGGACGTATCCATGCCCGCCGCTCAGCGTTTGCCCTGAGCCATCCACAGTGGTGGTCCAGTACGCGGCCTCTTCAAACACATTGACGACCGGCAGGGCTTTGGCGCAGGCAGCCCGCACGAGCACTCCGTTGCCGGGCTGGCCGCATTTGCGGATGGCACTCCAGCCGTTGACAGTTGTTGTGATCGCCCTGCCCACGGCATTCATCAAGAGGATCGCCGTCAAGAACGCCAGCACGGCACCGAGAATTAATCCTTGCACCACACCGGACTGTGAGAACCACGCGAGGGCATTAACCATAACCGCAAACTACCACTGCGCTATGTAGCTGAGTGCTGTTGGCGCGGCCGCGGCGCTTGCCGCTTCAGAACAGCGGCAATAGTTCCGACAAATCCGCGCGCAGGCCCGATGCGGCTACCCGGCCGGCGTCGACGGCGGCGGACCACGCCAAGCGGCCGGTCACCATCGCCAGCCAGGTGGCGGCGTCGCATTCGATGACATTCGGGGGAGTACCGCGCGTGTGCCGTGGACCTTCCACGCACTGGGTGACGCCGAACGGCGGCACCCGGACTTCAACTGAGTTGCCAGGGGCGCGGGCGGTGAGCTCCTCAAGCGAGTAACGCACCGCGGTTGCCAAAACAGTGCGCGACGGCGATGTCCCCGTCTCTGATTCTTGCGCGACGGCCGTCTGCCATGCGGCCAGTGCCGCCCTGCCCTGCTCAAGGTCGATCCGGCGTCGTGCAATTGCCATCTTTCGGCGCCCCAATCAGTCCAGCAGCGCCGAAACGGCATGCCCGAGGCGGATCCTGCCGACGGAGTGGCCACCGCCGAGGACCGGCTCCACGACCTTTTCGAGCACGCTGGAGACTCCGGGAATATCCACAGCGCCTGCAACTGCGAGGAGCGTCAAGCCAACCAGGGTGGCTGCGCGGGGATTCCCATCCAGAATCTTCACTGCAACGGAGGCGCCAGTGGGTGTTGCCAAGACCAGGACACCTTCAGCTCCGCCCTTGGCAAGCACTTCGAGTTCGTCCATGACAATGGTGTTTGCCCCGCCGCGGCCCTGAACTGCCCACGGGTAGTCCAACATTGACGTGGCAATGGTTGCCGCGCGGGCATTGGAGCTCTGGTCCCGTGGGGCCTGCGCCAAGCGCGAGTAGGCCCGCGCCAGCCCGGTCAGGGAAAGCGCGGCAACGGGTGCTCCACAGCCGTCAATGCCGAGGTGGGCGATTTTCTCACCGCTGTATTCCTCGATGACGGTCCGCACGCGCTGTTGCAGGGGATGGTTGGGCTCCAGGTAACTGTGCGTGTCCCAGCCGTTCTCGGTGCACGCCCAGAGGAACGCTGCATGCTTTCCCGAACAGGTGAAGGCCAACTTGGACTTGCCGTGCTCGGAACGGATCAACCAGTTGCGGGCAACCTCGTCTTGCGGCCACGCCGAGGGGCATTGCAGTTGCTCTTCCCGGACGCCGGCGGCTTTGAGCATTCCTTCCACCACGTCCATGTGGTCCAGGGAGCCCACATGGCTGGCGCAGGCCAAGGCAACTTGGGCGCCCCGCAACGGCACGCCCGACTGCATAGAAGCGAGCGCCTGGAAGGGCTTGAGCGCGGAGCGGGCATAGATGGGGGTGGTGATGTCCCCGAGTTGGGTCACCACCGAGCCGTCACCGGAAAGGACGACGGCGGAACCGATGTGGCGCGATTCGATGAACCCGCTGCGCTCAATCACTGCCAGCTCGACGGCGGAATCAACGCTGAAGGTTTCATGCGAACTCAAGGGCATGATGCAAGTCTAGGGTGCGGCAACCGTCTTCCCGGGCTACTCCACGGTCACCATGACGGACTGCCATCCCGAGGCGCCGTCCGGCACAGGATCCACTCGCTTTTCAGTCTGCAGTTCCCCTGTTCCGTCCGTGGCGCGGACTTTGATGTAGTGGGGTCCCGGCGTGGCGTCCCACTCGAAGGACCACTGCCGCCACGTGACCACGGATGCTTCCGCGGCAAGGGTGGCTTCGGCCCACGCGCCGTTGTCGATCTGTACTTCAACCTTCTTGATGCCGCGGGTCTGCGCCCAAGCCGTGCCACCCAGGGCGACCCTGCCTGCCGGCACTTTGGCGAAGGATTTGGGCACTTCCAGCCGGGCCATCGTCTTGATAGGACCTCGCTCGGACCAGCCGCGGTTGGTCCAATAGGCTTTGTTGTCGGCGAATCGGGTGACTTCCAGATCCACCACCCATTTTGTTGCGGAAACGAACCCGTAGAGCCCGGGAACCACCATGCGCACGGGGTAGCCGTGTTCCAGCGGCAGCGGGTCGCCGTTCATGCCGATCGCAAGGATTGCATCCCTGCCGTCCTGGAGCACTTCGAGCGGTGTGGAGGCGCTGAAGCCGTCTATTGAGGTGGAGAGAACCATGTCCGCTCCGGCCTTGGGGCCGGCTCGCTTGAGCACGTCGCGGATGGGCAGTCCAAGCCATTTGGCGTTGCCGGCAAGGTTTCCGCCGACCGGATTGGAGACACACGTGAGCGACACGTGGGCCTCGATCAATTCGGCGTCGAGCAGGTCTTGAAAAGTCAGCCGGACCTCTCGTTCCACCAGTCCATGAACCCTCAGCTCCCATTCCTGGGCGTTGATCTCCGGAACGCTCAGCGCGGTGTCGATTCTGTAGAAGTCCTTGGCTGGGGTGAGCCAAGGGACGACTCCCGGTGTCGGGGACTGGACACCGGCTGGAACGGGAGCAGCCGCGCGGGCCGGAGCGGGGAGCTTCAACGAATCCCGCGCCCTGGCCACATTGCTGCGCGCGGAGCTCAGGAAGCGCCCGCCCCCGGCCGCGATGGCGGCTGCGGCGACGGTGATACCCGTTGCGGCAAAGAAGGTGCGGCGCGTGGTGGCGGGACGCTCGATGCCTTTTGCTGCGGTGTCGGCGGGTGCGTCGGGGAAGGAATTCAGCCGCCAGAGCCTGGTCACCAAGAAGCGCAGGGTTGCGAGTCCGGCAAGCGTGCCGATCAGGCTCGGTATGGCGTCCACAGGCTTGACGCCGGCCCGGGTCACGACGGCGGCAACGATCACCGCGCCCATGCCGAGGACGCCCAACACGCCCAGCGCCCAATTACGGAAGGCCACAATGCCGAGGACGCAGGCCAGCACGAAGATGGTCAGGCCCATGCCCACAAACAGGGCGGCCTTGTCATTGGTGCCGAACGTGGTGACCGCAAAATCCTTCATCCACGGCGGCGTGAAATCGATGAACGTGGACCCCAGCGCAATCACCGGAGTGGCCCGGGCGGTAAAAAAAGCGCCGATCAGTTCCGCAACGGAAAGTACGACGCCGGCCGCTGCCACCCCGGCCAGCGCAGCCATTGTGGTGGGTCCCCTGAGCCAGTTTCTGAGCGTCTTCATGCAGGTTGTTCGGAGCGGGAACACCCCAGGATGGGTGGGACATGCTCCTCGTTGGTGGTGGGGAATGGGCATGTCAGTGCTATGTCCATTGCTCGTGGCCAAGAGGGGGCATGTCCGGTGGTGGACACAGCTTAGGAGTCCTGCCCCCGCACAAAGTACCCTTGAAGACTGTGAAGGTACTCGTCATTGGCCCCGGCGGCCGCGAACACGCCATTGTCCGCTCATTGCTCAAAGATCCCAACGTTTCCGAGGTCCACG